>PNKD01000118.1 GCA_013822265.1 Leptothrix sp. (in: b-proteobacteria) | reverse complement strand
CGGTGGTGTACATGTGGTGCGCCCAGACGATGAACGACAGGATGGCGATCGACGACGTGGCGTAGACCATCGAGGTGTAGCCGAACAGCCGCTTGCGCGCGAAGGTCGGGATGATGGCGCTGACGATGCCGAAGGCCGGCAGGATCATGATGTAGACCTCGGGGTGACCGAAGAACCAGAAGATGTGCTGGTACATCACCGGGTCGCCGCCGCCGGCGGGGTTGAAGAAGCTGGTGCCGAAATGACGGTCGGTCAGCGTCATCGTGATGGCGCCGGCCAGCACCGGCATTACCGCGATCAGCAGGTAGGCGGTGATCAGCCAGGTCCACGCGAACAGCGGCATCTTCATCAGCGTCATGCCGGGGGCGCGCATGTTGAGGATGGTGACGATGATGTTGATCGAGCCCATGATCGAGCTCGCACCCATGATGTGCATCGCGAAGATGCCGGCGTCCATGCTCGGGCCCATCTGCAGCGTCAGCGGCGCGTAGAGCGTCCAGCCGGCGGCGGGCGCGCCGCCGGGCATGAAGAACGAAGCCACCAGCATGGTGGCCGCCGGGATCAGCAGCCAGAAGCTGAGGTTGTTCATGCGCGCGAAGGCCATGTCCGCGGCGCCGATCTGCAGCGGGATCATCCAGTTCGCGAAGCCCACGAAGGCCGGCATGATCGCGCCGAACACCATGATCAGCCCGTGCATCGTGGTGAACTGGTTGAACAGCTCGGGGTTCACGTACTGCAGGCCGGGCTGGAACAGCTCGGCGCGAATCAGCAGCGCCAGCACGCCACCCACCATCAGCATCGCGAAGCTGAACAGCAGGTACATCGTGCCGATGTCCTTGTGATTGGTGGCGAAGAGCCAGCGCCGCCAGCCGTGCGGGTGGCCGTGGCCATGGTCGTCGGCATGGCCGCCAACGTGGCCGTGGGGGTCGAGAACTGCGCTCATGAGAATCCTTTTCGCGACGGCTGATTACTTGCGGGCGGCAACGATCGCGGCAGGCTGCACGACCTGCCCCGTCCGGTTGCTCCACTGGTTCTTCGTGTAGGTGATGACGGCGGCGATCTCGGTATCCGAGAGCGATTTCCAAGCCGGCATTGCACCGTTGGCTGCGCCGTTGAGCATCACGCCGATCTGCTTGGCATGATCGGTGTCCATCACGATCGCCGAGCCGTCCAGGGCCTTGATCGGGCCCGCGCCCTTGCCGTCGGGCTTGTGGCAGGCGGCGCAGTTGGCGGCGTAGACCTTCTCGCCGCGGGCCGTCAGATCAGCCACCGTCCAGGTCTTGTTCGGGTCGTCGGCCAGCGCGGCCATGGCCTTCATCTTGCCGTCGACCCAGCTCGCGTACTCGGCCTCGCTCACCACCTTGACGTGGATGGGCATGTAGGCGTGTTCCTTGCCGCAGAGCTCGGCGCACTGGCCGTAGTAGTCGCCGGTCTTCTCGGCACGGAACCAGGTGTCGCGCACGAAGCCGGGGATGGCGTCTTGCTTGACGCCCAGGCTGGGCACCATCCAGGCGTGGATCACGTCGTTGGCGGTGGTGATGATGCGAACCTTCTTGTTCACCGGCACCACCAGCGGGTTGTCGACCTTGAGCAGGTAGTTGTCGCCGGCCGGCTTGCCGCTGTCGGACATCGTGCGGTGCGACACGTCCAGCGTCGACAGGAAACCGATGCCCTCGCCCTGCCCCTTGAGGTAGTCGTAGCCCCACTTCCACTGGTAGCCAGTGGCCTTGATGGTGAGGTCGGCGCCGGTGGTGTCCTTCATCGCCACCACGGTGCGCGTGGCCATCGCCCCCATCGCGATCACGATGACGAAGGGCACGACGGTCCATGCGATCTCGACCGCCACGCTTTCGTGGAAGTTGGCGGGCTTGTGGCCCACCGACTTGCGATGCTTGAGGATGGAATAGAACATCACGCCGAACACGGCGACGAAGATCACCACGCAGACGATCAGCATGAAGTTGTGCAACCAGTTCTGCTGCACGCCGATCTGGGTGACCGGCTCGTGCAGGTTCAGCTGGTTGACCTTGGGCCCGCCGGGGAGGTCGTTCACGGCTTGGGCCAGCCCGGAGGTGAGCAGCACACCGAGCGCCAGCAGAGTCTGCGGGCCATGCTGGGTGAGTCGTTGCCAGGGAGAGAGCTTCGTCATCATCTTTTGAGGCTTCAGTTCGTATCGATCTCGGTGCCCGACGGTGCCGGAACACGGCGCACGGCAAGGCGAAGTTCGCGGGCGAAGGCGCCACGCAGTTCAGGCCGCAGGAAGCGGCCCACACGCACCTCTTGGCCGCGTGCGCTCAGCTGGACCAGCGAGCCCTGCCCGCCAGCCGGCTCGACATGCAGCCAGTCGGCGGCCAACAGCGTGCGCTCGACGCGGCTGCCGATGCGCTGCTCGACCTGCAGCGAGCGGCCGACCAGCGTCAAGGTCTCGCGGTCGCCGGCATGGCGCGCGAACAGCATCAGCAAAGCGCCGGCCAGCAGCAGTTCCAGCCCGGCAAATGACAGCACCACCGGAGCGCCTTGCGCCAGCAAGAAGCTGCCGATGAGCAAGGACACGATGCACAGCAAAAGGAAAACCACGCACAGCTGGCCGGGCGTGATCGAGCAATTGCGCCTGAGCAGCCACTGCAGCGCGCGCGGCGCGTCCGGGTCATCGGGCGAAGCGGCCATCGTCACTTCGCGACCGAAAACCCACGGCCCGGCGCCGCGCGGGGCATGCGGCCTGGGCCAGGAGTCGGAGGCAAGGGCGATGGACATGGCAACGGGAAGGTGCACTTCGACACAAACGGGGGAGGGTATTCGCCAGGGTCTGCGCCCGCACACGGCGCAGTGGCGGCCCAGACCGCCACAAAAAGCGCGGATTCTATAGCAGCGCTTGCGCCGGCCGCTTGCGGCGCCGTCGCGCTCAGCGGACGCTGCGGCCCGCACGCACCATGGCACGCAGGTCGTCCAGCGGCACCTCCGTGTGCGCCGCCAGGCGTGCACGCGGGGCCGGCCGAAACGCATGGCCGTAGACGAGCTCGAAGTCCATCGCCACACGGCCGTCTGCATCGGCGCCGGCGGCCAGCGCCTGCAGCAACCGGCGGCGCCAGCGTGGTGTGCGCAGGCCAGGATGACGGTCGAGCGCGACATTGCCGCCGAGGGCGTGCAGTTCGTCGATCATCGCCGCTGCCGAGGGCCAGGTGAGCGTCAATGTCTCCTGGTCCATCACCGGGTCGGCGAAGCCGGCTTCGATCAGCAGGTCGCCCAGATCGTGCATATCGACGAAGGGGGCAAACGGCGTCCCCCAGCCCTGCTGCCTGTAGACACTGCGCAGGCGCGACAGCGAGCCCGGCCCCAAGGTCGAGAACATCACGAAACCGTCGACTGCCAGGGCCTGTTGCCACTGCCGCAGCACGGCCAGCGGGTCGCTGGCGCCATGCAGTCCCATGTTCGACCACAGCAGTTGCACCTGGCCCGCACCGACCTCGGCCTGCGTGATCGCGGCGACGGCACCCGACCAGCGCCGCGGCGACCACCATGGCCGGGCCAGTGCTGCCGCCGAGCTGTCGCGGCGCGACGCGTCGGGCTCGACGGCCAGGATGCGCGCCTGCGGATAAGCCTGCGCCAGCAACCCGTGGCTGGCGCCCAGGAAGGCGCCCCAGTCGGCGATGCAACCCGGCTTCAGCTTGATGACGGGCAGGCGCTCGGCCATGCGCCGCGCCACCTCGCCGTGCAGCCAGGGCGCCTGCGGCGCGGCAAGCAGGCGCCGCTGCACGCGCGCCATGGCGGCGGCGTCCAGCGGCCGCAGGGCGGTCGGGTCGCGGGGCTCGGCGCTGGGCATGCGGGCCAGTATATTGACGCGATGCCGTCGGCCCACTCTGCCCTGCCCAGCCAATGCGAGGTCTGCCGGCAGTGGTCGAACGACGCCCTGTGCGCCGACTGCGTGCTGCGCTTCGCGGCGCTGCGGCCACGATGCGCCCGCTGCGGCATCGCGCTGGCCCTGCCGGCCCCGCGCTGCGGTGACTGCCTCCAGGCACCGCCCCCCTTCGAGCACACGGTCTGCGTGGCCGACTACGTTTTCCCCTGGGATGCCCTCATCGGCGCGTTCAAGTTCCGCCAGCGCCCCGAACTCGCCGGCGTGCTGTCCAGGCTCCTGGTCGCGGCGGTACGCCACGCGGCGTTGCCCGCGCCGACGCTGGTGCTTGCGGTGCCGCTGTCGCCAGTGCGGCTGGCCGAGCGGGGCTACAACCAGGCCTGGGAACTGGCCCGGCGCACGGCCGCAGCCTTGCGCCTGACGGCGGATGCCGCGCTGCTGCAGCGGCCACTCGAAACCGCGCACCAGGCCGATCTCGACCGCGGCGAACGCCAGCGCAACCTGCGCACGGCCTTCATGGCCGACCCCCGGCGCCGCGGGCCGTTGCAGGGCGCGCGCGTGGCGCTGGTCGACGACGTGATGACCACCGGCGCCACCGCCCGAGAGGCCAGTGCCGTGCTGCTGCGCGCCGGTGCCGCGGCCGTCGACCTGTGGGTGCTGGCGCGCACACCGGCGCAGGGCTGAACGCGGTGTTCCACATCGTCCTCGTGCACCCCGAGATCCCGCCCAACACCGGCAACGTCATCCGGCTGGCCGCCAACACCGGTTGCGCGCTGCATCTCGTCGAACCCTTGGGTTTCTCGATGGACGACAAGCTGCTGCGCCGCGCCGGGCTTGACTACCACGAGTACGCCGCCGTGAAGCGCCATGCCTCCTGGGAGGCGCTGCAGGCCGCAGAGCAGCCCGACGCGCAACGCTGTTTTGCCTTCACGACACGCGGCACGCGCGCATTGGCGGCCGTGCCCTGGCGCGCCGGCGACTGGCTGGTCTTCGGCAGCGAGGGCGCGGGCCTGCCACCGGCACTGCGCGACGGCTTCGCGCCGGCCCAGCTTGTGCGTCTGCCCATGCGCGCGGGCCAGCGCAGCCTGAACCTGAGCAACGCCGTGGCCGTTGCGGTGTTCGAGGCCTGGCGGCAGAACGGCTACGCCGGCGGCACGTAAGCGGCCCGGCGCGGACCGCGGCGCCCCGAAGAAACTGGCCTGCTCGTCGTCGGACCGGGCCTCTGCATCAGGCGGGACGCTCCGGTGGGCCGGGCTCAGCTTTCCGCACGTGCATCGCGCGACATCAGTTGCTGAAGCACGAGCGGCGGCGACAGGCGGCCCTGCAATACCGCGACCACGCCCTCGGTGATCGGCATTTCCACGCCCAGCAGCCTGGCGCGGGCCAGCACGGTGGGCGCCGTGAGCACGCCCTCGGCCACGTGGCCCAGCGAGGCCACGACCTGCTGCAGCGTCAGGCCCTGCGCCAGGCCGAGGCCGACACGCCGGTTGCGTGAGAGGTCGCCGGTGGCGGTGAGCACCAGGTCGCCCAGCCCCGACAGACCCATGAAGGTCTCGGCGCGGGCCCCCAACGCCACACCCAGCCGCGTCATCTCGGCCAGGCCGCGCGTGATGAGCGCGGCGCGCGCGTTGAGGCCGGGCGCGCCGGCGTGGCCGGCGGTGGCCAGGCCGTCGAGGATGCCGGTGGCGATGGCCAGTACGTTCTTGACCGCGCCGCCGACCTCGACGCCGACCACGTCGTCGCTGGTGTAGATGCGCAACGCATCGCCATGGAAGGCGGCCACCGCGGCCTCGGCCAGCGCGCCGTCGGTGCTCGCCGCGACGAGGGCGGTGGGCTGCCCGCGCGCCACTTCGAGCGCAAAACTGGGGCCCGACAGCACGCCGGCCGGCACGCCGGGCCGCAGCTCGCGCGCCAGTTCGTGCCCGAGCAGGCCGCTGCCGGCCTCGAAGCCCTTGCACAGCCACAGCGCCGCGCGGCCGTCACCCAGGCGCTGCACCGCGTCGAGCTGCTCGCGCAGCGCGGCCATGGGCGTGGCGATGACGGTGAGCCCGCCGGCGGCATGCGCCAGCGCTTCGTCGCGGTCGGCGGTGATGTGCAGCGCGGCGGGCAACGCCACCTCGCCCAGGTAGCGGGCGTTGCGGCGCTCGCGGCGCAGGGCCTGCGCCTGGTCGGCGTCGCGTGCCCACAGCAGCGTGTCGTGCCTGGGCGCCGCGGCAATGGCCAGCGCCGTGCCCCAGGCGCCGGCGCCGAGCACGGCAATCTTCATCGGGATACGCGCTGGGCAGGACACGTGCAGAGCACGGGTCTGGGGGCTCTCGAACGAACAAGGCTCTCCCGAGCCGTTCGCGCTCCCCCCGGGGGACGACACGTGCGAAGCACGGGTCTGGGGGCCCTAGTTCGCGCCGGTGATGATGCGCGACTCGCCGTTGCCCTGGGCCGCGGCCTGCGCCTGCTGGGCCTCGAACATGGCCTGGAAGTTCACTTCGGTCAGCAAGATGGGCGGGAAGCCGGCGCGCGTGCAGACGTCGGAGACGATGGCGCGCAGGTAGGGGTAGATCATCTGCGGGCAGACGATGCTGATGATGCCCTGCATCTGCTCCTCGGGCACGTGGCGAATCTCGAAGATGCCGGCCTGCTTGGCTTCGACCAGGAACAGCACCTTGTCGGCCACCTTGGTGGTGACCGTGGCGGTGACGGTGACCTCGAACACGCCGTCGGCGACGGGCGCGGCGGCCATGCCGAGGTTGATGTCGACCTGGGGTTGTGCCTGCTCCAGCAGGATGGCCGGGGAGTTGGGCTGCTCCAGCGACAGATCCTTCAGGTACATGCGCTGGATCTGGAAAACGGGGGTCTCGTCGGCCATGGGAAGGTTCCAAAGATAGGCAAAACACGGCGCCGGGTGGCGCCGAGCCGCAACCGCGGATTATGGCCGAGCCGTCTTGGCGACCACCCCGCGGCCACCCCGAGGCAATCGCGCGCGGTGCCGTTGGCGGTCAGGTGCGCGCGCTGCAGCCGCCACCGGCCAGCAGCGGCTGCAGCGCGCCCTGCTGGTCGAGCTCGACCAGGTCGTCGCAGCCGCCGACGTGGGTCTCGCCGATGAAGATCTGCGGCACGGTACGGCGGCCGGTGCGGCTCATCATCAACCGGCGCTGTTCAGGGTCGAGGTCGATTCGGATTTCGTCGATCTGCTCGACGCCACGCTGCTTGAGCAGCGCCTTGGCGCGGACGCAAAAGGGGCACACCTGGGTGGTGTACATGGTGACCTGGGGCATGCGAGGGCTCTCTCGGACGACTGATGCGGGCCGGGATTGTCCCGCGCCTGCATAAACCCTGCTGGCAGACGCCGGCGGCTCGCTCAGGCCGTCTTCTCGCCGGCCTTGGCCGCGCCCTTTTCGGCCGCGCCCTTCTCGATGGGCAGGCTGGCATTGCGCCACGCCGAGGTGCCACCGGCCACCACGACGGCCTTCTCGTAGCCGGCCTGGCGCAGCAGCGCGGCAGCCCGCCGCGAGCGCGCGCCCGTGGGGCACATCAGCAGGATGGGCAGTGTCTTGTTGGTGGGCAGCGACTTGTGGCCCGCGAGCTGGCCCAGCGGGACGTTGCGCGCGCCGCCGGCATGGCCCGCGGCGTACTCATCGGCTTCGGCCACGTCGATCAGCACGCCCTTCTCGCGGTTGATGAGGCGCACGGCCTCGCCGGTGCCGACGCTGCCGCTGCCGCCGCCGGTGCGCAGCAGGGGCAGCACGAGCAGGCCGCCGGAGGTGGCGGCGATGACGAAGAGGATCCAGTTTTCGAGGAGGAAATTCACCGAGCCGCCAATGCGAATGCGCAAAACGGCGAATTATAGAATCGCGTGCATGCACAAGCTCGTCCTCATCCGCCACGGCGAGTCCACCTGGAACCTCGAGAACCGATTCACCGGCTGGACCGATGTGCCGCTCACCGAAACCGGTGTGCGGCAGGCACGCCAGGCCGGCCGGTTGCTCAAGGCAGCGGGCTGTGACTTCGATGTCGCCTACACCTCGGTGCTCAAGCGCGCCGTCTGGACGCTGTGGCATGCGCTGGATGAACTCGACCGCACCTGGTTGCCGGTGCAGAACGATTGGCGCCTGAACGAGCGCCACTACGGTGCGCTGCAGGGGCTGAACAAGGCAGAGACGGCGCGGCAGTACGGTGACGAGCAGGTGCTGATCTGGCGTCGCAGCTACGACACGCCGCCGCCGGCGCTGGACCCTCGAGACCCGCGCTGCGAACGTGACGACCCACGTTACGCCAGGCTGGCCCCGGGCCAGGTACCGCTGACCGAGTGCCTGAAGGACACCGTGGCCCGCGTGATGCCCTGCTGGAACGAGCGCATCGCCCCGGCCATCGCCAGTGGCCAGCGCGTCGTCATCGCGGCGCATGGCAACAGCATCCGCGCGCTCGTCAAGTACCTGGACGGGATCGGCGACGACGACATCGTCGGCGTCAACATCCCCAACGGCATTCCCCTGGTCTACGAGCTCGACGAGCAGCTCAAGCCGCTGCGCCACTACTACCTGGGCGACCCCGAAGCCGCCGCCCGCGCGGCGGCGGCCGTGGCGGCACAGGGCGCGGCCAGGCCCGCCTGATCAGGCGTTGAGCAGACCCCGGGCCTGCTCGATCAGGCGGTGAGCAGGCCGTAGACCTGCTCGGCCAGCACGCGCGGCAGCCCCGGGCGCTCACCCAGCGGCCCGGTGATCGTGAACTCCGCCTGTGCCGTGTCGCGGCGCGGCGCGCCGGCCACCGCCTTGCCGTTGGCGCCGATGAGCGCCACGACCACGGCGCCGCGGCCCGCCACCGCGCGCTGCACGACGATGCCGATGTCGCCGCTCTTGAGCGATACCCAGTCACCCGGCGGGTAGACACCGATGGCGCGGATCAGGGCAGCGGCAAAGGGCCCACCCTGTTCTTCCTGGAACAGTTGCCGCGCCGCCACCTGCGGTGACAGCGGCGCGCGCAAGGCCCGCGGGCTGATCTTGGCCGTGAAGACGTCGGCGGCGCGCAGCAGGTGCGCCACCTCGCCCACTTCGCAGAGGCCGCGCGGGTAGCCCGCACCGCCGCCACGTTCGTGGTGATCCTCGACGGCGGCCAGCCATTCGGTGTCGGTAACGCCGCAGTCGCGCAGCAGCCGGGCCGACTGGTGCGGGTGAGCATGAATGGCTTCGAGCTGCTTCTTGCTCGGCGCGTCGTTCTGCTCGGCCATGCGGGCCTGCAAATCGACGATGGAGGCATTCATCGTCAGCGCCGCACGCACGACGCAGCGCTGTCGCTCGGCCTCCCAGCCCAGTTGCCGCGCCGTGAGCAGGCAGACCGTGGCGGTGTGCAGCGCATGGGTCAGGGCGTAGAGGGCAAAGCGGCGGTCGTGCTGGCGCACGAGCAGGTAGAGCGCGGCGTCGAAGTGGCGCTCGACGAGCTCGATGTAGCCATCGGCAAAGGCCTCGATGCGCGGCGCCATCGTCGGCGGGCGCTCGCGGCCCATGATGCGCAGCAGGTCGTCCAGGGCCCAGACCTGCTGCTCGACCTGTTCGAACCAGGTGCGCTGGCGCGGCGCGGCCGCCGCGGTCGCGTCACCCGCGCGCCGCGCCAAACGCACCGCCTGGACCTCGGCTTCGTTGGCGCAGGCCTCGCGTTCGATCAAGGTGGCCAGCTGGCGCGCGTCGAACAGGCGCTGGCCGGCCGCCAACAGCAGCCGCCCCTGGCTGTCGAGCACGTTGAAGGCCAGGGGTTCGCCCACGGCCATCACGTCGGACAGTTCACCCAGCGGCAGGCGGGGCGCGTCGGTCTCGCTCATCGGCTTGCCTCCTGCAGATCGGCCAACGCCGCGGCCAGCAGCGGCACCACCGACACCGCGTTGCTGGCATGGGGCACGCAGTCGCTGCTCCAGACCTGGCGCACGCCGGCCGCATGCACCTGCGCCAGCGCATCACCGACGAAGAGCGCGTGCGTCACAGCCACGTCGACGCTGGCGGCGCCGCGCGCCAGCGCCCCGCGCGCCGCGGCCGCCAGCGTGCGGCCGGTGCTGGCCACGTCGTCCAGCAGCACCACGGCGCGCCCGTTCACCGGGGCGTCGGGCAGCGCCACGTCGACCTCGTGATCGCCGCGGCGCTGCTTGTGGCAGATGGCGAAGTCGAGCCCATGGGCCGACGCGGCGGCACGCACCCACTGGCCGGCTTCCTCGTCGGGCGCCAGCAGCAGCGCGTCCGGCAGATGCCTGGCCACATGGGCGCCCAGCAGTTGCGCGGCCGACAAGGCCAGCCCGCGGCGGCCGGGCAGCACCTCGTCGAGCGTGGCCACGCGGTGCAGGTGGGGGTCGACGGTGACCACGGCCTCGAAGGCCGCGGCCAGCAGGCGGCCGAGATGGCGCTGGCTGACGACCTCGCCGGGCGCAAAGGCGATGTCTTGCCGCATGTAGGCCAGATACGGGCTCACCAGCGTGAGGTGGCCGGCCCCCAGCTCACGCGCGCCGGCGGCCGCCAGCAGCAGCTCGGTGAGCTTGGCGTTGGGGTCCTGCAGGCCGCGCAGGAACACCACGCGGCGCGGCAACTCGGGCGGCAGGCGCAGGCGTGTCTCGCCGTCCGGGAAGCGGTGGCGCCCGACCACCGCCAGCGACCCGCCCAGTGCCGCCGACAGGCCGCGGGCCAGGGTCGCCTCGTCGTCGAAGGCCAGCAGCATCATGCAGCGGGCGCCAGCTGCCGCGCGATGAGTTCGCGCAGGTGTTCGGCCAGCGCGCGGCGGTCGGCGTGCTCGCTGCCCACCGGCGGCAGCAGGTGCACGTGGGCGCACAGGCCGCGTGCGCCGGCGACACGCCAGATGCTCTGCAGCAGCGTGGTGTCGCCGAGAAACTGCACCGCCGCGCTGAAAGGCGAGGCCGCGTCGGCGAAGCGCAGCACCACCGCCTGCACCGGCGTGCCGGTGGCCACCGCCGCCTGCAGCAGGTTGGCGTGGAAGGGCAGCGGCGCGTCGCCGGGGCCGGTCGTGCCCTCGGGGAACACCGCCACGGTGTCGCCGGCCTGCAGCGCCGCGGCCATGGCGTGCACCACGCGCACGGCGTCACGCTTGCGCTCGCGCTCGATGAACAGCGTGCCGGCATTGCGGATCAGCCAGCCCAGCAGCGGCCACTGCAGCACGTCGGCCTTGCTGACGAAACGCGCGTGCGGCACGGCGGCATGGATGGCCGCGATGTCCAGCCACGAAATGTGGTTGGCCACCAGCAGCGTGGCGCCGGGCCGCGGCTGTACGCCGCTGACCTGCAACTGCAGGCCGACGGCGCGCAGCAGCCCGGCCGACCACCAGCGGATGCGCTCGTGGCGCGCGGCGGCGTCGAGCATCGGGAAGCGCGTCATCACCGCCATGCCGTGCAGCACATGCAGCACGGCGCGAACCAGGCGCCAGGCCGCCCGCAGACCGCGAAGCGGTCGGCCTGGCCCGCCCGCGCCGTGCAACGGCCGCCCCGCCGCGCCCGGGCTCGGCATCAGGCCCCGCCGCCGTCGGGCAGCGGCCCGGCGGGGTGTTCGTAGGCCAGCGTGCCGGCCACCAGCGTGGCCCGCACGCGGCCCGGCAAGACCATGCCGGTGGATGAGAACGAGAACGGCGTGTGCTTGCCCTGGCTGGCCAGCTGCGGCGGCGTCACCGCCCACTCGTCGGCGGGATCGAAGAGGCAGATGTCGGCCACACCGCCTTCGACCAGCCGCCCGGCGCTGCTGGCCAGCGAGCCCAGTGCGTCGCCGAGCACACGCACCGGGCCGTGGGTCACGCGGGCCAGTGTCTGCGCCATCGGCAGTCGGCTGTCCTGGCCCCAGCGCAGCGCCAGGCTGAGCAGCAGCTCCAGCCCGGTGGCCCCGGGCTCGGCCTCGCCGAAGGGCAGGTTCTTCATGTCGTCGGCCACCGGGTTGTGGTCGGAGACCAGCGCGTCCAGCGTGCCGTCGGCCAGCGCGGCGCGCAGCGCATCGCGGTCGGCACCCTGGCGCAGCGGCGGCACGACACGCATGTCGGGGTTGAAGTAGCCGATGTCGACGTCGGTGAGGTGCAGCGAGTTGATGCTGACGTCGCCCGTCACCGGCAGGCCCTCGGCCTTGGCCGCGCGCAGCAGCGCCACGCCGGCGGCGCTGCTCAGGCGGCACAGGTGCACGCGCGCCCGCGTCGCACGCACGAGCTCGAACAAGGTGTGCAGGGCCACCGTCTCAGCCACTACCGGCACGCCGCTGAGGCCCAACCGCGTGGCCACCGCGCCCGAGGCCGCCACGCCCTTGCCGAGGCAGGCGTCCAGTGGCCGCAGCCACACCGTGTAGCCGAAGGTCGACGCGTACTGCAGCGCGCGCAGCAGCACCAGGCTGTCGGTCACCGGCACCTCGGCCTGCGCGAAACCGATGCAGCCGGCCTCGGTCAGCTCGGCCATCTCGGTCAGCGACTGGCCCTGCAGGCCGCGCGTCAGCGCCCCCAGCGGGAAGACGCGGCAGCGGCTGAGCTTGCGGGCGCGGAACTTCAGCATCTCGACCAGGCCGGGCTCGTCGAGCACAGGGTCGGTGTCGGGCGGGCAGACCAGGCTGGTCACGCCGCCGGCGGCGGCGGCGGCGAGCTCGCTCTCGAGCATGCCCTCATGCTCCTGCCCCGGCTCGCGCAGCCGCGCGGCGAGGTCGACGAGGCCGGGCGCGACGACCAGCCCGCGGGCCTCGATGACACGGTCGGCGCTGAAGTCGATGCCGGCGCCTATGCCGACGATGCGGCCACTGGCGATGGCCAGGTCGGCGATCTCGTCGCGGCCCGACGCGGGGTCGACGACACGGCCGTTGCGGATCAGGATCTTCATGCGTTCAGGCCTGGTTCCCGGCGATGGTGCTCATCACCGCCATGCGCACGGCGATGCCGAAGGTGACCTGCGGCAGGATCACGCTGTGCGTGCCGTCGGCAACCTCGGAGGCGATCTCGACGCCGCGGTTGATCGGCCCCGGGTGCATCACGATCGCGTCGGGTTTGGCCAGCGCCAGCTTCTGCGGCGTGAGGCCGTAGCTCTTGAAGAACTCGCCGGCGCTGGGCAGCATGGCACCGCTCATGCGCTCGTTCTGCAGCCGCAGCATGATGATGACGTCGGCATCGCGTATGCCCTCGGCCATGTCGTGGCACACGCGCACGCCCATCGCCGCGAGGTCGCCGGGCACCAGCGTCTTGGGGCCGACGGCGCGGATCTCGGGCACACCCAGGATGGTCAGCGCGTGGATGTCCGAGCGCGCCACGCGGCTGTGCACGATGTCGCCGACGATGGCCACCGTGAGCTGCGTGAAGTCGCGCTTGAAGTGGCGGATGGTGTACATGTCCAGCAGCCCCTGCGTGGGGTGCGAGTGCCGCCCGTCGCCGGCATTGACCACATGCACGTGCGGCGCCACGTGCTGCGAGATCAGGTAGGGCGCACCGCTCTCGGCGTG
>PNKD01000117.1 GCA_013822265.1 Leptothrix sp. (in: b-proteobacteria) | reverse complement strand
CCTGGGTCGTGCCTGCCGACAAGGTCGGCCCGGAGTACAGCTGGGTGGTGATGCTGCCCAATCTGGATACCAGAGCGTCGGACAGCCCAGGGGAGACCTACTACTTCGACGACATCAAGCTCGAAGACGGGCCTTAGGCACCAGGCTCCGAATCCGGCGCGAGACCTCGCGAGGCCCAAGGCCTCTGCGTGGGTGTCCGGGGCGATGTACCGCAAGATATCGACGACGGGCTCTGCTCCGACGTGCGCCCGACCGTCGAGAGACCGCTCAGGAGGCACATGAATGGGCGACAACCGCCTGAAAAAAGTCCTGATCGTTGGCGGCGGCACATCCGGCTGGATGTCGGCCGCCGTGCTGCTGCATTCGCTCGGGAAGAGTTACGAGATCCAGCTGATCGAATCCGACGAAATCTCCACCATCGGCGTGGGCGAGGCGACGATTCCCTCGATCATGAAATTCAATGCGTTGATCGGCATCGACGAAAACGAATTCATGAAGAAGACCCAGGCCACCTTCAAGCTGGGCATCCAGTTCCGCCACTGGGGCGCCCGGGGCGACTCCTACATCCACGGTTTCGGCACCATGGGCCTGAAGACCGGCCTGGTGGACTTCCATCACTACTGGCTGAAGGCCCACCAGGCCGGGAAGGCGGACCGACTGGATGACTATTCCATCAACCTGCTGGCCTGCGAGAAGAACAAGTTCACTCGCCCCAGCACCGACAACGCCAACTCACCGTTGGCAGACATTCGCCACGCGTTTCATTTCGATGCCGGCCGTTATGCCGCCTACCTCAGGGGCTACAGCGAAAAGCTGGGTGTGACACGGACAGAGGGGAAGATCGTCGGTGTGCAGGTCCATCCCGAGACCGGCTTCGTGACGTCGGTGACGATGGAAAACGGCGACGTGCATGCGGCCGATCTGTTCATCGACTGCTCTGGATTCCGCGGCCTGCTGATCGAGCAGGCCCTGCGCACCGGATACGACGACTGGAGCCATTGGCTGCCGTGCGACAGTGCGCTGGCCGTGCCGTGCACATCCGTCAGCCCCCTGCTGCCGTTCACGCGCTCCACCGCGCACGGTGCCGGTTGGCAATGGCGAATTCCTCTGCAGAACCGCATCGGCAACGGCCATGTCTACTGCAGCAAGTTCATGGGCCAGGACGAAGCCACGTCCATCCTCCTGGGCAACCTGGACGGCAAGGCGCTGGCCGAGCCACGCTTGATCCGCTTCGTGACCGGCAAGCGCAAGAAGCTCTGGAACAAGAACGTGGTGGCCATCGGCCTGGCCGCAGGATTCATCGAACCGCTGGAATCAACCTCGATCCACCTGATCCAGCAAGGCATCGTGCGGCTCATCGAGCTTTTTCCCAGCATCGGTTTCCACCAGGCCGACATCGATGAATTCAATCGCCAGTCGCAAACCGAGTTCGAACAGGTTCGCGACTTCATCGTCCTGCATTACAACGCCACGCAGCGCGACGATTCGGAATTCTGGAAATACTGCCGCCACATGGATGTGCCGGACACCCTGAAACACAAGACCGAGCTCTTCCGCAGCCATGGCCGCTTCTTCCACCAGAACGACGAGCTTTTTGGCGAGACGAGCTGGGTGCAGGTGATGCTGGGCCAAGGCATCGTGCCGCTGGAGTACCACCCGCTGGTCGAGAACACCGCCGACGATGCCGTCTTCAAGATGATGGCCAACGTGAAGGCGGTGATGCACAACGTGGTCGACCGGATGGAGACGCATGAGCAGTACATTGCTGCCCATTGCAAGGCCATGGCGGCCTGAAGTCGACGCCCGCAGCTTGAACGATCGCATCCGTCACGTCGTCATCCTCGGCGGTGGTTCGGCCGGTTGGCTGACCGCCGCGTTGCTGGCCGCCGAACATGCGCCGGCCCACGAGGGCGGGCTGCAGGTGACGCTGATCGAGTCGCCCGAAATGCCACCGATCGGCGTCGGCGAGGGCACCTGGCCGTCGATGCGTGACACGCTGCGCCGCATCGGCGTCAGCGAGACCGGGCTCGTCCGCGAATGCGACGCGGCCTTCAAGCAGGGTTCGCGCTTCGACGGCTGGGTCGACGGCGCGCCCGGCGACCATTACTTCCATCCCTTCACGTTGCCGCAGGGCTACACCGAGGCGCCGCTGGTGCCGGCCTGGCTGCAGCGTGCGGCGCAGGTGCCGTTTGCCGACCTCGTCTGCGTGCAGCCGCACTTGTGCGTGCACAACCGGGCGCCCAAGCAGGCCACGACACCCGAGTACGCCGCGGTGGCGAACTACGCCTACCACTTCGACGCCGGCAAGTTCGGGCTCTTGCTGCGCCGCCATGCCGTCGAGGTGCTGGGCGTGCGTCACGTGGTCGACCATGTGACCGGTGTCAACGCGCACGACAACGGCGACATCGCGTCGCTGCAGACGCAGCGCCAGGGGGCGCTGGCCGGCGACCTCTTCGTCGACTGCTCGGGCCTGCCTTCGCTGCTGCTCGGCGGCCACTACGGCGTGCCGCTGCTGTCGCAGCAGCACGTGATCTTCAACGACGCGGCCTTGGCGATGCAGGTGCCTTACCCGCGCGACGACACGCCGATCGCGTCGCAGACCATCTCGACCGCGCAGCGCAGCGGCTGGATCTGGGACATCGGCCTGCCGACCCGGCGTGGTGTGGGCTACGCGTACTCCAGTGCCCACACCAGCGCCGACGAGGCCGAAACCGCACTGCGCGCGCATGTCCAGGCCACCGGCGGTGCGCCCGACCTGCCGGTGCGCCGGCTGGCCTTCAGGCCCGGCTACCGCGAACGCTTCTGGCACCGCAACTGCGTGGCCATCGGGTTGTCGTCGGGATTCATCGAGCCGCTGGAGGCCTCGGCGCTGGCGCTGGTGGAACTGTCGGCCGCGATGCTCAGCGACGAGATGCCGGCCACGCGCGAGGCGATGGACATCGTGGCCCGGCGCTTCAACGACAGCTTCGGCTACCGCTGGTCACGCATCATCGAATTCCTGAAGCTGCACTACGTGCTGAGCCGGCGCGACGGCTCGGCCTACTGGCAGGACCACCGTCGGCCCGAGACCGTGCCCGAGCGGCTGCGCGAGCAACTGCTGCTGTGGCGGCAGCGGCCACCGTCGCGGCATGACCTGTTCCGCGCCGAAGAGGTGTTCCCGTCGGCCAGCTACCAGTACGTGCTGTACGGCATGGGGTTCCGACCCGAGGCGCCCGACGGCACGCGCCGGGTGGACGTGACCGAGGCCGACGCGCATTTCCGCGAGGCCGCGCGCCTGACGCGACGCATGCTGACGGCCCTGCCCGCGCACCGCGAACTCGTCGAGCACATCCGCCAGCACGGGCTGCAGCGCATCTGAATGCGGCCGCAGTTCGTTCGACCTTGCGACTCCACCTTTACCCACTGGCAACCCGGCACCACCCCATGACGCTATCGGTCCTGTTGAACAACGTCACCCACCGCGACCTGTGTGTCGTCACCGAGCGCGGCGCCGCCTGGGGCGACGACGTGATGTCGGTGGTGGTCTTCGCCGACGAGTTCCGCAACCTGCAGGCGCACTATCCGCTGGTGTTCCAGAAGACGGCCGACGGCACCGGCTTCCAGCCCATCGCGGTGCTCGGCTTCGAGCCCGGGCAGAACCTGTTCCTCGGCCCCAGCGGCTGGGACGCCTCCTATGTGCCGATCGCCATCGAGCGCCAGCCCTTCCTCATCGGCGTCGACGGCGACGAACTGCTGGTCCATGTCGATATGGACAGCCCGCGCGTCGGCACGGCCCGGGGCGAGCCGGTGTTCCTGCCGCAAGGGGGCACCACCGACTACCTGGCGCGCGTGAACTCGCTGCTGCGGGCCGTCCACGAAGGTGTGCAGGCCACGCCGGCCTTCGTGCGCGCCTTGCTCGAACACGAGCTGCTCGAGTCCTTCGTGCTCGACGCCGAAGGCCCCGACGGCCTGCCGGCCCGCCTGGCCGGGCTCTACACCATCGACGAGGAGCGGCTGGCACGCCTGCCAGGCGCCGCGCTGCAGGCGCTGAACGCGGCCGGCCACCTGCTCCCCATCTACATGGCGGTGGCGTCGATAGGGCGCTTTCGCGACCTCATCGAACGCCGGGCGCGGCGCACGGCGCAGGCTTGAGTGCGCGAAGCCACCGACATCGACCCGCAGGCGCTGCCCGAGGCGCTGCTGTGCGCCACCGCGCCGGTGCTGGTGCGCGGGCTGGCGGCGCACTGGCCGGCGGTGGAGGCCGCGCGCGCTTCGTCCGCCGCGGCGCACGCCTACCTGCGCCGCTTCTGGCGCGATGCGAGCGTCGGTGCCTGGGTCGGCCCGCCTGGCATCGAGGGCCGTTTCTTCTACGACGAGACCTTCACCGGTTTCAACTTCCGGCGCGAGCTGCTGAAGTTCGACACCGTGCTCGATGCGCTGGAGCGCCATGCCGACGACGCCGCGCCACCGGCCCTCTACGTCGGCTCGACCACCGTCGACACCTGCCTGCCCGGCTTCCGCGCCGAGAACGACCTGGGTTTTGGCGCCACCGCGCCGCTGGCGAGCCTGTGGCTGGGCAACCGCGCGCGCGTCGCTGCGCACCAGGACCTGCCGGACAACCTGGCCTGTGTGGTCGCCGGGCGGCGCCGCTTCACCCTGTTCCCGCCCGACGCGCTGCCCGACTTGTACGTCGGCCCGCTGGACTTCACGCCGGCCGGTCAGCCCATCAGCCTGGTCGACGTCGCGCGGCCCGACCTGCGGCGTTTCCCGCGCTACGCGCAGGCGCTGCAGCGCGCGCAGGTGGCCGAGCTCGGCCCGGGCGACGCGATCTTCATCCCCAGCCTGTGGTGGCACCACGTCGAAGCGCTGGAGAGTTTCAACCTGCTCGTCAACTACTGGTGGCGCTCGGTGCCGGCGGCGATGGACTCGCCGATGAACGCGCTGCTGCTGGCGTTGATGACGGTGCGCGACCTGCCGCCGGCGCAGCGCCAGGCGTGGCGGAGTGTGTTCGAGCACTACGTCTTCGCCGCCGGCGACGACACCGCCGCCCACATCCCGGCCGCCGCGCGCGGCGTGCTGGCGCCCTTGGACGACAACGGCTTGCGCATGTTGCGCGCCCGCTTGCTGAAGGCGCTGAACCGCTGAGAGTGCAACGATGAAGACTTCCGCATCTGCTGCCGGCGACAAAGCCCGCGGCCCGGTCCGCCGCGTCGTCATCGCGGGCGGCGGCACGGCGGGCTGGATGGTCGCGGCCTGCATGTCCAAGATGCTGGGCCGCACGCACGATATCCGGCTCGTCGAGTCCGACGAGATCGGTACCGTCGGCGTGGGCGAGGCCACCATTCCCGCGCTGCTGAAATTCCACAGCCTGCTCGGCGTCGATGAGCAGGAGTTCATGGCCGCGACCCAGGCCACCTTCAAGCTCGGCATCCGTTTCGAGAGCTGGCGCAACGTGCGCGAGGACTACATCCACTCGTTCGGCCTCAGCGGCAAGGACCACTGGACCGCCGGCTTCCAGCACTTCTGGCTGAAGGGCCGCCAGCGCCGCTTGGCCAGCGCGTACGGCGACTACTGCCTCGAGCTGCGTGCCGCCGAGGAAGGCCGCTTCGCGCACCTGCCGCACGGCGGCATGAACTACGCGTATCACCTCGACGCCAGCGCGTATGCCGTCTTCCTGCGCCGCTTCAGCGAAGGCTTCGGCGTCAAGCGCATCGAAGGCAGGATCACCGAGGTGCAGTGCGACCCGGCCAGCGGCGACATCCGCGCGCTGCGTCTCGATGCCGGCACCGTGATCGAAGGCGATCTGTTCATCGACTGCACCGGTTTCCGCGCGCTGCTCATTGGCGAAACGCTGAAGGTGCCCTACGAGGACTGGTCGCAGTGGCTGCACTGCGACAGCGCGCTGGCGGTGCAGACGGCCTCGGTGCGCGAAGCGATCCCGTACACGCGCTCGATCGCGCACGAGTGGGGCTGGCAGTGGCGAATCCCCTTGCAGCACCGCGTCGGCAACGGCGTGGTCTACAGCCGCCGCCACACCAGCGACGAGGTGGCGCGCCAGACGCTGCTGGCCCACATCGAGGGCGAGCCGCTGACCCAGCCGCGCGTGATCCGCTTCAGCCCCGGGCAGCGGCGCCAGACCTGGAGCCACAACTGCGTGGCCATCGGCCTGGCCAGCGGTTTCCTCGAGCCGTTGGAGTCCACCAGCATCCACCTCATCCAGCGCGGCGTGATCCGGCTGATGCAGCTGTTCCCGGCCGGCGGCGTCCGCCAGTCGGACATCGACGAGTACAACCGGCAGACGGCCGACGAACTCGAGCACATCCGCGACTTCATCATCCTGCACTATCACGTGACGAAGCGCGTCGACGCGCCGTTCTGGCGCGAGTGCCGCGAGATGGCGGTGCCGGCCTCGCTGCGTCACCGCATCGAGCTGTTCCGCGAGACGGCGAGGGTGTTCCGCGAGCCCGCCGAACTGTTCGCCGAGAACTCCTGGATCCAGGTGATGCTGGGCCAGGGCATCATGCCCGAGAGCCATCACCCGGTGGCCGACCTGATGGGCGACGCAGAGCTGTCGCGGTTCCTGGGCGAGATCCGCAACGACGTGAACCGCGCCGTGGCGCAACTGCCGATGCATCAGGACTACGTGCAGCGTTACCTCGCCCGTGCGCGTCGGTCGTCCGCGTCGCGCTAGGAGCGTGGGCAGCTGAAGGCATGGAAGCGAGACCCGGTACGCATGGACGTGGAGCACATGCGCGTGTACCGCAAGCCACGCTGAACGCGGCCTCAGTGCCCGGCGTGCAAGTGCTCGCCGGCCTTCAGCCGGTACACCGTGCCGCAGTAGGGGCAGCGCCCCTGGCCGGTGGTGGCCACGTCGATGAAGACCTTGGGATGGTTGCTCCACAGCGCCATCTTCGGGTTGGGGCAGAAGGTGACGCCCGGCCCCACCAGCTCGGCGGCAGCCAGTTCGACGACAGCTTTGGGATCGGCCATGTTCTGCCTCAGACGTGCGTCAGCCATTCGGCGTACTTGGGGTTGCGGCCGCCGACGATGTCGAAGAAGGCAGCCTGTATCTTTTCGGTGATCGGGCCGCGGCTGCCGGCACCGATCTGGATGCGGTCGAGCTCGCGGATCGGCGTCACCTCGGCCGCGGTGCCGGTGAAGAAGGCCTCGTCGCAGATGTAGACCTCGTCGCGCGTGATGCGCTTTTCGACGAGCCGCAGGCCGAGGTCGTTGCAGATGTGCAGGATGGTGTCGCGCGTGATGCCGTTGAGCGCGCCGGCCGACAGGTCGGGCGTGTAGACCACGCCCTTCTTGATGATGAAGAGGTTCTCGCCTGCGCCTTCGCTGACGAAGCCCGAGGGGTCGAGCAGCATGGCCTCGTCGTAGCCGTCTTCGGTGGCTTCCATGTTGGCCAGGATGCTGTTGGTGTAGTTGCTCACCGCCTTGGCCTGCGTCATCGTGATGTTGACGTGATGGCGCGTGTAGCTGCTGGTCTTCACGCGGATACCGCGCTTGAGTCCGTCCTCGCCGAGGTAGGCCCCCCAGGGCCAGGCCGCCACCATCAGATGCACGCTGTTGCCCTTGGGGCTGATGCCCAGCTTCTTGTCGCCGATCCAGACCAGCGGGCGCAGGTAGCAGCTTTCGAGCTGGTTCTCGCGCACCACCGTGGTCTGCGCGTCCACCACCTGCTGCGGCGTGAACGGGATCTGCATGCGCAGGATCTTGGCGCTGTTGAACAGGCGCTCGGTGTGCTCCTGCAGGCGGTAGATGGCCGTGCCCTTGGGCGTCTTGTAGGCGCGCACGCCTTCGAAGGCGCCGCAGCCGTAGTGCAGCGTGTGCGTCAGCACGTGGATCTTGGCGTCGCGCCACTCGACGAGTTGGCCGTCCATCCATATCTTGCCGTCGCGGTCGGACATCGACATCGGGAGCTCCTTGGTGCAAACGGTAGTTCGAGGACGGGAGTTTAGTTCCCGGCCTGCGCGGCTTCGGGGGCCTTGCGCCTGAGTTCCCAGGAGGTCACGCGGCCGTCGTGCAGCTGCACTTCGACGGCGTCGCCGCCCTCGTCGGCCCAGGTCCAGGTCTCGGGCTCGGTGGCGATGCGCCGGCCCAGGCTGCGCGTGAGTTTCAGCACCGCGGGCAGGCGCATGCCCTGGCTCAGGCCTGCGTTCAGCATCACGGCGTTGGGCACCGTGCCCACCGGGCGCTGCGACGCGCTGCGCAGCACGCGCAGCGACTGGCTGAATTGCAGCAGCAGCCAGAACACGACGACCGTGGCCGCCAGCGCCACGCCGGCCCAGCCGTAAGCCATGTGGCTCGTGGCCACGGCGGCCACCGCCAGGCCCCAACCCAGCCAGGCGCCCTTCATGCGGCCCCCCGGGCGGCGGCCGTGAGAACCGCCAAGCGCTTCGCGCAGAATCGCATCGATGAAGGATTTGCAGACATGGGTGATCAACCTCGACAGGGCGCCGGACCGGCTGGCCCGCGTGAGCGCGCAGCTGCAACGGCTGCAGCTGCCCTTCAGGCGCCTGCCCGCGGTCGACGCGCGCGCACTGACGGCTGAACAGCGAGCCGCGTTGGACGAGGCGGCCTACCGCCGCAAACACGGCATGAGCCCGGTGCCGGGCGAGCTGGGATGTTACCTGTCGCACGTGGCGGTGATGCGCGCCTTCCTGGTCAGCGATGCCGGTTTCGCGCTGGTGCTGGAAGACGACGTGCTCCTGACCGACAGCCTGCCGGCGGTGCTGCAGGGCCTGATGCGCCACGCCGGCCGCTGGGACGTCGTCAAGCTCTCGGCCGTGCACCGTGGCACGCCGCAGCGCTGCCTGGAAGTTGCGCCAGGCCATCGCCTGGCGGTGATGCTCAGCCGCTGCACCGGCAGCAGCGCCTACCTGATGAACCGCCGCGCTGCCCAGGCCTACCTGCGCGAGGGCGACGGGCTGCTGCCCATGCAACTGCCCTACGACCATGTCTTCGACCAGGGCTGGCGTTTCGGGTTGAAGGTGCGGCTCGTGACGCCGCAGCCCTGCGGGCACGACGCCCAGATCGAGTCGACCATAGGCACCTCGGCGGGCACGTCACGCAAGTTCCACTGGACGCGGCGCCTGCCGGCCTTTGCCTACCGGCTGGGGAACGAGGGGCGGCGGCTGGCCTACGGGCTGCGCGAAGCGCTGCGCGAGCGGCGGCAACGCTGATCGCGCAGCGCTTCGCTGCCAGGCTGTCCGTCACATTAGGGGTGTCGACTGCCTTAACACAAACTTTGTTACGCGCAATGAGGATTTCCGCAAATTATTGAATTCGCGGTACTTTTCGATTCTGGCGCGGTGGTTGCGTGGACAGCGACGTCAACACGTGCTGGCGCGGAAGTTCGACCAGCTGCCTCCTCCTCCATTGCCGTTTCGGCACCTCAATCAAGGAGACCACATGAAGCGCTTGTTCATTTCGACGATCGCCGCCGCTGCCCTGGCCCTGGGCGCGGCAAGCACCCAAGCCAACCCGACGGTAGCCCTGTACCTCACCATGGACGGCTCGGGCAGCATCGACAACCTCGAGTTCTCGCAGCAGGTGACCTCCTACATCAATGCCCTGAACGGCGTCTTTGCCGACGTGCCCAGCCTGTACGGCAACGTCGCCATCGGCGGCGGCGTCTTCGGTGGCAACTTCACCGAGTTCTTCGGGGTGCAGACGATCAACAACGCTGCCGACCTGCTCAGCCTGACGACCGCCATCACGGGCCTCAACGCCGGCCGGGCGGGCATCAACACGGGCGCCACGGCCATCGGCACGGCGATCACGGCTTCCGCGAACTCGCTGACGCTTTTCGAGACGGGTCTGGGCGTCGACCTCAAGCTGATCATCGACGTCACGACCGACGGCGCGAACAATTCGGGCGCGGCCCCGGGCGGCGTTGCGCTCGGGCTGACACCGAACCCCATCAATGCGGTCAACTGCCTGGGCATCGGCGTGGGGGCCGATTGCACCTGGGTCGCGGGCGCCGGCACCAACTTCGGGTCGGCCACCAACTTCCAGACGCTGGAAGACGCGCTCAAGACCAAGCTGCGGCAGGAATTCACCGTTCCCGAGCCGGGCACACTGGCCATCGTCGGCCTTGGCCTGATCGGGCTGGCGTCGCTGCGCCGCCGCCAGGCGTAGACGACCGGCCAAGCCACACAGCCCCGCCTTGGCGGGGCTTTTCACTTCTGCCGTCTGCCGGCGTGCCCTTGGCCAGCCGGCGTGCGCGCCGCAGCCAGGCCCGGATCCGGCTCGGTGCGCCCGACGCGCCCCGTGCGCAAGGCGTCGGCCCAGTCGCCACGGCCATTCGACTCGGCCCGCTGGGCGGCAGCTTCCCAGTCGTAGGCCGTCAGGCGCTGCTGCACCTGCCAGCCCCTGGGCCCGCGCTCGACGATGGCCCAGCGGGCGTGCGGGCTGCCGGTTTCCATGTGGTGCGGATGCAGGTGGTTGTCGTCGAAGGCCGGCAGGCCCACGCTGCCGGGGTTGACGACCAGCGTCGGGCCGCATTGCAGCGCGCGCGGCATGTGGGTGTGG
This sequence comes from Leptothrix sp. (in: b-proteobacteria), assembly GCA_013822265.1. Taxonomy (GTDB): domain Bacteria; phylum Pseudomonadota; class Gammaproteobacteria; order Burkholderiales; family Burkholderiaceae_C; genus Rubrivivax. The sequence continues at coordinate 2,848 of PNKD01000117.1, read as the reverse complement.
CCGCACAGCACCAGCGGCGCGGCCAGGGTTCCGAGCCGATCGGTCACCTCGTTCGCGGTGGCGGCGCGCACGCCGCGTGAGCCGTGGCGCCCGAGCCCGGGCATCGCCGTCTCCAGGAAGTACTGCAGGTCGTTCCAGGGCGTGCCATGGCAGCACCACACGCCGCCGCCCAGGTCCAGCGTGGCCGGCAGCCCGGCCAGCCATTGCAGATCGTCGTCGTCCAGGCGCGCGCGGGCGAAGGCGTCGGCCGGGGCCATGCGTTCGGTCGCGGCAGCGAGCAGCTGGCGTTCGTGGTTGCCGCGGATCGTCGGCCAGCCCAGCGCGCGCAGCCTTGCGGTGGTCTCGCGCGGCCACAGCGGGCCGGAGACGATGTCGCCGAGGTTGACGGTCAGGTCGAGCTGCGCCTGCGCCATCTCGTCGAGCACGGCCTCCAGGGCCGGCAGGTTGCCGTGGATGTCGGAGACGACGGCGATGCGCATGATGCCTGCTGTCGGCTACAGCCCCCGCACCGCGTCGATGGCCTGCTCGATGCGTTCCACGGCGTGCACCGTCAGCCCCGCGATGGGCTTCCTGGGGGCGTTGGCCTTGGGCACGACGGCGACGCTGAAGCCCAGCTTGGCGGCCTCCTTCAGGCGTTCCTGGCCGCGCGGCGCGGGGCGCACCTCGCCCGCCAGCCCGACCTCGCCGAAGGCGATGAAACCGCGCGGCAACGCACGGCCGCGCAGGCTGCCCTGGATGGCCAGCAGCACCGCCAGGTCGGCCGCGGGCTCGGCGATGCGCACGCCGCCGACGGCGTTGACGAACACGTCCTGGTCGAGGCAGGCCACGCCGGCGTGGCGGTGCAGCACCGCCAGCAGCATGGCCAGACGGTCGCGGTCCAGGCCGACGGAGAGCCGCCGCGGGCTGGGCCCGCCGCTGTCGACCAGCGCCTGGATTTCCACCAGCAGCGGCCGCGTGCCTTCCAGCGTGACGAGCACGCAGCTGCCGGGCACCGGCTCGCCGTGCGTGCTGAGGAAGATGGCGCTGGGGTTGCTGACGCCCTTCAGGCCCTTCTCGGTCATCGCGAAGACGCCGATCTCGTTGACGGCGCCGAAGCGGTTCTTGATCGCGCGCACGAGGCGGAAGCTGCTGTGCGTGTCGCCCTCGAAGTACAGCACGGTGTCGACGATGTGCTCGAGCACGCGCGGGCCGGCCAGCGCGCCTTCCTTGGTGACGTGGCCCACCAGCACCATGGTGCAGCCGCGCGTCTTGGCCACGCGCGTGAGCTGGGCCGCGCACTCGCGCACCTGCGCCACGCTGCCGGGGGCCGAGTTGAGCTGCTCGCTGTAGACGGTCTGTATCGAGTCGATGACGCAGAAGGCGGGCGCCTCGGCCTCGATGGCGGCGACGATCTTCTCGAGCTGGATCTCGGCCAGCACGCGCACCTTCGTGCCCGGCAGGCCCAGGCGGCGCGCGCGCAGCGCGATCTGCGCGCCACTCTCTTCGCCGGTCACGTAGAGCACCGGCATCTGCGCCGACAGCGTGTCCACCGCCTGCAGCAGCAGCGTGCTCTTGCCGATGCCGGGGTCGCCGCCGATCAGCACCACCGCGCCCTCGACGATGCCACCGCCCAGCACGCGGTCGAGCTCTTCTTGGCCGGTGGGCGTGCGCGCGATGTCGGCGGCCGCGATTTCGCTCAGCGTGGCCACCGGCTGGCTCTTGGCCAGGGCCTGAAAGCGGGTGTTGCGCGTCGCCGGGCCGGCCGGTTCGGCCACCGTCTCGTCGAGCGTGTTCCAGGCCTTGCAGTGCGGGCATTGGCCCAGCCACTTCGCATTCGTGCCGCCGCACTCGCGGCAGGTGTAGATCGTCTTGGCCATGGCGTGATGCTAGTTCGCGCCGGCCCGCAGCCGGTGCCGGCCTGCCATGTCTATTCGCCGCGCACGCGGCCGCGGCCGGCCTTCACCTGGGCGCGCACGGCCTTGCCTTCCAGCCGGCGCTGCTTCGAACCGTAGGTCGGCTTCGTGGCGCGTCGCGGTTTGGGTTGGTGCGTGGCCTCGTCGACCATCTCCTGCAGCCGCAGCAGCGCGTCGGCCTGGTTGCGCGGCAGGCTGCGGTGGTCTTGCGCCTTGATGACGATGACGCCCTCGCTGCTGATGCGCTGGTCGGCCAGCGCCAGCAGGCGCGCCTTCACGTCGTCGGGCAGCGACGACGCCGCGACATCGAAGCGCAGGTGCGCCGCGCTCGAGACCTTGTTGACGTTCTGCCCGCCGGCGCCCTGGGCGCGGATGGCCGTGAATTCGACCTCGGCGCGGTCGACGAGCACGCGCCGTGGCATGACCTCAGGGCCGGCCGCCGCCGCGCAGCTTGCCGACGACGAACAGCAGCACCACGGCGCCGACCACCGAGGCGATCCAGCCCGTGGCCTGCCCGACGGTGTACCAGCCCAGCATCTGGCCCACGAAGCCCGCGGCCATAGAGCCGCCGATGCCCAGCAGGCAGGTCATGATCCAGCCCATTTTCTGCTCGCCGGGAAGGACGAAGCGCGCGATGGCGCCGACGATGAGGCCGACGATGATGGTGCCGATGATGCCCATGGGGTTGCTGCCTTCAAGTCTGGGTGGGGGGACGATGGTGCCGGCACGGACCCGGTTCGCACCGGCACGCGTGGTGCCACGGCACACATCAACTCGTAGCCTATCGTAGTGGCGGCACGTGCCACGTCGTCGATGGACAGGATGCTGCCGCCCGGGCCGTGGCCCCACAGCGTGACCTCGCTGCCGATGCCGGCGGCCGGCACCGGCGTCAGGTCGACCGCCAGCATGTCCATCGACACGCGGCCCACGGTGCCGGTGCGCACGCCGTCCACCAG
>PNKD01000116.1 GCA_013822265.1 Leptothrix sp. (in: b-proteobacteria) | reverse complement strand
ATGTGGACAGGCTCAAAGGCAGCCTGCCCACATGCCCACAGGGCTCGACTACGAACGACGATTTTGACCGTTGGGTTCCACACGAAACGACGAGGGGCCATCATGTCCATGGTGATCACTCCTCGTCCTCTGCTGCACAAAAAGGCAGCAGGGTAGGTTGTTCACCTGGCTCAGTCTTGGGTCGGCACTACCCTCAAAAGTGGCTCAGTTTTCGGTCGGCGCCAACACCCGGGGTTTCGCAGGGCCGACCACGTACCCCCGCGACTCCCCGGCAGCGCGTCAACCGTTCTCGGCAACCGATCGCGACTGGCCAAAGGTCAGACCGAAGTCCGTAACTCGCGTCTCAATATCTTGCCCACATTGCTCTTGGGTAACTCATCGCGAAACTCGATGTATTTCGGCCTCTTGTAAGCAGTGAAGTTGTCGCGGCAGTAGGCACTGATATCAGCTTCAGACAGGGTCGGATCCTCTCTGACTACAAATAGCTTGACGGCTTCACCGGACCGATCGTCCGGAATGCCTATCGCCGCGCACTCCAGCACGCCCGGCCGCAGGCTGACAACCTGTTCGATCTCGGTGGGGTACACGTTGAAGCCGGAGACAAGAATCATGTCCTTTTTGCGGTCGACGATGCGGATAGACCCGCCGGCGTCCATCACCCCAATGTCACCGGACTTGAAAAAGCCGTCAGGTGTCATGACGCTGGCAGTTTCGTCCTGGCGCTGCCAGTAGCCCGCCATGACCTGGGGCCCCTTGATGCAGATCTCCCCGGGAGATCCGAGCGGTACGTCTTTGCCGTCGTCGTCACGAATGGCAATCTCGGTGGAGGGCAGAGGCAGACCGATGGAGCCGTCGAACGCCGTGACGTCCAGTCGGTTGCTGGTGGCCACGGGCGATGTTTCGGACAGGCCATAGCCCTCGACGATCGGACAGCCTGTCACCTTCAGCCACCTCTCTGCCGTGGCCTGCTGAACAGCCATGCCGCCACCGTTGGACACCACCAATCCGGAGAAGTCCAGCCGCTGGAACTCGGTGTCATGGGCCAGCGCATTGAAGAGTGTGTTGACTGCCGGGAACATGTTGAATCGATGCTTGGCCAGTGTCCGAACCAGACCGGCGGTGTCACGAGGATTGGGAATCAGCAGGTTCATGGCCCCCAGATGCGCGCCCAGGAGCGCGCAGATGGTCAACGCGAAGATGTGATACAGCGGCAACGCACAGACGATGGTCAGGGGCTGCCCGCCGACGCTATCGAGCGTCGGCTTGAACCACGCGAAGGTCTGCATGAGGTTGGCGACCAGGTTTCTATGGAGCAACACGGCGCCCTTGCTGACGCCAGTGGTCCCGCCCGTGTACTGCAGAAACGCGATGTCGTCAGCGACGATGTCGGTGCGACGTAGCTTCATCCGGCTACCCGCCTCCATCACTTCGTTGAAGCGCGTTACCGACCGATCGGCATCGAGCGGCAAACGAAATTCCGGAACAACCCGCTTCACGTGGCGAACCGCAAAGTTGACGAAGTGCCCGCGCCAGAAGCCCAGCAGATCGCCAACCGAAGCCAATATCACGTGCTTGACGGCCACCCGCTCCATCACTTCCTCGACCGTGTGAGCGAAGCTCTCAAGCACGATCAAGGCCACGGCCCCCGAGTCCGTCAATTGATGCTCGAGCTCACGTGCCGTGTAGAGCGGGTTCACGTTCACGACCACGAAACCGGCGCGAAGAACGCCTGCAATGGCCACCAGATACTGGGGCAGGTTGGGCATCATGATGGCCACGCGATCTCCGGCGACCAGCCCGCGCGACTGCAGCCACGCCCCAAGGGCGGATGAAAGCTCGTCGATGTCCCGATAGCGCAGCCGCCGATCCATGCAGCACAGTGCATCGCGGTTGGCGTGACGTCGGAACGCCGACTCCAGCAATTCGGCGACGCTTGAATAGGCGTTCACGTCGGCCACCGCGGGCACGCCTGTGGGGTAGTGATCAAGCCAGGGGGTCAGCACGGCAACGGTTCTCCTCTTCGGGCAGCCCCAATGGTGCGGGTCAACGCAGCGGCAAGCGCTTGGTGCTTGTCCTAGGAGCCGGCACGAGGCCGAAGCGCTGGCTCAACGAACCACCACATCCGGCAAGTCCGGCGCATCTGCGCCCGCAAAGAGCGCCGCCGCCAATGCGCGTTCACGGCGGGCGATGGTCGACAGGAACTCGCCTGCCCCGTGCATCGCTCGAAAGGTGTCGAAGCCGCGCTCGAGAAAGGCCTGCAGTGCGCCCAGGCCCGCGGCCTGGGCCGGGCCACGCATCAGGCGCAAGCTGGCGCGCACAAGCGAGTTTCGGGTGTAGGCCTCGAGGGCCTCGCCCACGGCCAGCATCAGCGAAATCTGCCGTTCGCGGTCGGCCGGCCCCGCGACCGCGCGCCAACACTGCCCATAGCTCGCGCGATCGATAGCGCAGGACTCCGGACCGCTGTCGCCACGGCCCGCCATCAGCTTGCGCAGAGCTTCTGCCATCGCCGTGTCCAGCCCTTCGGACAACGCATGCAGCCGGCCCAGGTCTTGCACGGTGTCGACGATGTTCTTCGGGAACATGCGTACCAGCCCGGGAACGATGCGGGCGAACTGGTCGTCCCGCGACGTGAAATCGCCAGGCCCGTACAAGTCTTCCAGGAAGAACAAGGCCGCACCGCCATATCGCGGATCGGCCAGCATGTCGGCATACGTATTCATGAACCGCGCGTGCTGGTAGGCCTTGACCACGCGAGCGCAGCGGCCCAACTCCGGATCGGCCCTGCGCCGCAAGCGCTGCGCAACGACAGACTGCAGGCTGGCCAGGATGTCTGCGCCCGCGGCGTTCATGGGCGCCCCGCCGAGAGTGGACGTGTTGTTGTGTGCATGGACGTGACCGAAGCTGGCGCCGGCTCGAAGACGCCCCGTTCTGCGATCGGTGCCAGCGGCGCAATGATGCAACATCAGGACCATGCTGCACGCTCCACCATGCTGGCCCGGCTCCAGAAACTGCTGACCCTGGGGGCACTGGCGCTGGCCATCGGCTGGGCGCTGCACTGGTTACGCAGCGGCCGTCCCGGCTGGGCGCTGGCTGGGGCCGGCGCCATCGTCGGGGGCTACGTGGTGGTGCTGGCGCTCGAATTCATGCTGCTAAGGGCAGTGCACGGTGACGACCCGACCCCGCGCGCGACGGCCAAACAGCTGCTGCATGCCTGGTGGGCCGAAGTGTGCGCGGCCCCTGTGGTCTTTTGTTGGAGGCAGCCGTTTCGCAGTCGGCGATGGCCAGACCATCTGCCGGCCAACGCGAGGGGCCGCCGCGGCGTGCTGCTCGTGCACGGGTTTGTCTGCAACCGAGGCCTGTGGAATCGCTGGCTGGAGCGTCTCACCACACAGGGCGTGCCGGTGATCGCCGTCAACCTCGAGCCCGTGTTCGGCAGCATCGACGACAGCATCGGCATCGTCGAGCAAGGCATTAGGCGACTGGAGACATGCACCGGGATTGCGCCGGTGGTGGTGTGCCACAGCATGGGCGGGCTGGCACTGCGCAACTGGTGGTCCCACCAGGCCGATCGCGGCCGCTTGCATCACGCCATCACTATCGCCACGCCGCACCGTGGCACCTGGCTCGCACGTTTTGCCATGTCGCGCAACACGCGCCAGATGCGCCAGGGCTCACCTTGGCTGGCAGCGCTGGCGGCACGCGAGCCGGAACAGTTGGGCCGGCACTTCACCTGCTTCTACAGCCACTGCGACAACATCGTGTTCCCCCCGTCCAACGCCACTTTCGCGGGCGCCGATAACCGTCACCTCGAAGCCGTGGCCCACGTGCACATGGCCGACCACCAGGCGCCCTGGGCGGCGCTTCGAGCGCTTGTGATGGACGTGGACGCCGGGCCGGCCCTGGACAGCTGAGGCGCCGGGGCGCGGTTCGAGACGTGCAGACCGAGCGGCTCAGTCTTCGTCGGCGTCGATGTCGCGAAGCAGTCGTTCGGCGGTATCGGGTGCGACGTTCAACAGCGCGGCAATGTCGTGCACGTCGTCGGGAATGGCGGCGTTGTCCCAGCCCGACGCGCTGTGGCGCGCCACGCGCAACGCGAGTTGCACGTTGCGCACCTGCGCCGTGGCGTGCCGGCTGTGGCCGTCGCTCAGCTGCACCAGCAACGCGGGCAGCCGCCACTTCTGCATCAGCGCGTGCTCGAGCTCCTCGAGCTCGACATGCAGCACCTCGCGCTGCACCGCGGCGCTGCGCAGCGAGGCGTCGGCCCGTTGGCGCGATTCGATCTCGAGCGCCAACGCCGGCGCGCGCAACCACAGCAGCAGTTCGGCGAAGTCGTGCAGCAGCGCCGCTTCGTGCAGCAGCGCGGCGTCATGGTCCATGCGATGCACGGCAAAGCCCATCGCGAACCGGGCCGCCCGCCTCGAGCGGCGCAGCACGCGCCTGAAACCTGTCTGCGCCACAGAGTGACCCACCAGAAGGTCTTCGGCCACCGCCATGCCTTGGAAGGCACGAAAGAACGGCGGGATGCCCAGCATCACCAGGGCCTCGGTCACCGTTTCCGTGTCGCTGCCCTCGCGGCCGCGCCGCAGCTCGGCGACGTGGGCCAGCACCTTGAGGATCATCAGCGGGTCGTCGACCAGCGCGTCGGCCAGTAGATGGGCGTCGACGGCATCCTCGTTGACTGCAAGCTCTTCCAGGGTCTCTACGGTGCTTGCCAGCACCGGCAGGTCGGCATGGTCGAACAACTGCATCCAGGCCGCGACGTCGCGCGGAGCCTGGGTGATGAGGGGGGTTTCAGGTGTCATGGGCGGTGGTGACGGCGGGTCGAGGAAAGGTTCCGTCGTCAGCAGGCTATCGGCAGATGGGGCGGCGCGCTTGAGCGCCGCCCCGCTACGGGCTCGCGTGTGGCGGGCGCAGGCCTCAGAGCCGGTTCACCCCCAGCACATGGCCCACGAGCTTTCCGTCGACATAGAGCGCCCCTTCGGGTGCGCTGGCGTCGCCGTGGAACTCGATCACCGGCTCGGCGCCGGGTGGCTGCGGCCGCATCGCCACCCGCTCGGCCAGCAGGCCGAGTGCGCGGCTGGCCATCAGCAGCAGCAGGGCGAGCAGGTCGCGTGCACGGCGCTCGCCGGGCCGGGTCATCGTGGAAGGCAGTTCTTGCATCAACATGAGCGGTCTCCGTCGGAAGCGCTGGCCCGGTGCGGGTGACCGGCTTCCTCTTGGGTTTCAGGGGCTGGGGCGATGGTGTCGATCGTCGAGCTGGCGCAGTTCGCGGCGCAGGGTGCGTTCGGCCTGCTGGCGTCGCGAACCCGGTCGGTGCGCGCCGGCGCTGCGGCGCAAGCTGGCGACGACGAAGGGGTTGCGCGGCTTGATGGTCTTGAGGCTCAGCTTCATCGGGACTCTCCTAGGGGTGGCGGGTGGGGCTGGACTTCGGGGCCGGAAAAGCAAACGGCCCGGGTGCTGGTGCAACCCGGGCCGTGGTGGGCGGACTTTGCCGCGCCTTGGCGTGGCAGAGTCAGCTCACCGGCGGCCCCGGCGGCACACCTTCGAACTGCACGACGTTCGCTGCAACGGTCCGTACGGCCCGGCCGGCCGCACGGGCGCGGCAGGACGGTGCTTGGACGCAGGGCAGTAGACGGCTCATGGTGTTCCAGTAGGGGTTGATCGGCTGCGACGGCATCCCGGGTGGGGTGTTTTGCACAGGATTGCGCAAATGATAAACATCAAGTTATCAATGCGCAAGTGATCTTGATCTGAGGTACCCCTCGAACGTGGGGTGGCTGGCCGGAGCCCGGCTGCGCCCGCAGGCGCTCGGCCTCGCGCCCGATCTGCTGCTACTTCTTGCGTTTGAGCGGGGCCACGCCGCTCTGCGTGCGCAGCCACAGGGCATGTGCATCCTCGGCCGAAGGCGACAGCGGGCGCGGCGGCGCCGTGCCGGCAGGCCCAGGCTTGGACGCCGCGGCCACGGGCGCCGATGGCGGGGCAGGCGCCAGCACTTCCCCCAGCAGGTCCAGCAGCCGTGTGCGGGCGCGCTGCGGATGGCGCCGGTAGTAGGTCAGCACCAGGCCCACGATGAAACGCTCGTCGTCGTCGCGCGGCGCTGACTCGTCGCCGGCTGCTGGCGAGCGCGAGGCAGTTGCGAAAGGTGCCGCATCGGCCGCACTGGCCGCCACGGGCGCGCCCGCGCCATGCGCCACGTCCATCCAACCGGGGGGCTTGCGGCAGAGGTGCTCGAACTGCCGCGCCAGCCGCTCGCCGATCTGGCGGCTGCGGCTCTTGATCTGGCTCCAGTAGCTGGGCTGGATCTGCACGCGCTCGGCGAACCGGCGCTCGAGCCCACGCAGCGTGGCGGCATCGGCGTGACGTGCCGTGGCGCGCACGAATTCTTCGAAGAGGGCCAGCGCGTTGTCCAGGCGCACCTGGGCGAGGTCGGGGGGGCTGGCTTGCATCGCCTTCAATGATAAATCTTCGTTGACCTCGATAGGCCGAAGCGAGGGCCCCGCTTAGCATGCACGCATGGATGCCGCAGCCATGCCGTGCCCGGAGGTGAGCTTCCCCAGCGGCGAGTTGCGTCCGGCCCTGGGTCTCGGCACCTGGCGTTTCGGCGAGCAGCCTGGCCGACGCTCGGCAGAAGTCGCGTCGCTGCGGCTGGCGCTGGAGATGGGCTGGCGCCTCGTTGACACCGCCGAGATGTACGGCGACGGCGGCGCCGAAACCGTCACCGGTCAGGCGCTGGCCGAGGCGCAACGTGCCGGCGTGCCGCGCAACGAACTCTTCGTGGTCAGCAAGGTGCTGCCGGACCACGCCGGCGCGCGTGCGCTGCAGGCGGCCTGCGAAGCCAGCCTGTGCCGTCTTCAGCTCGATAGCCTCGACCTCTTTCTGCTGCACTGGCGCGGTGGCGTGCCGCTGGCAGAAACCGTGCGCGGCTTCGAGCAACTGCAGCGCCGTGGCCTGATCCGCCTGTGGGGCGTGAGCAACTTCGACCTCGACGACATGCGCGAGCTCGGCGCCGTGCCGGGCGGCAGGGCCTGCGCGACGAACCAGGTCCACTACTCGCTCGGCCAGCGTGGCGTCGAGTACGACCTGCTGCCCTGGCTGCGCGTGCAGCAGATGCCGCTGATGGCCTACAGCCCCTTTGACCAGGGCGAACTGGTCAACCACCCGCGTCTGCGCCCGCTGGCCGAACGCCACCGCGCCAGGCCAGCGCAGGTGGCGCTGGCCTGGCTGCTGCGCCAGCCTGGCGTGATGGCCATTCCCAAGGCCGGCAACGCGCTGCACCTGCGCCACAACTGGGCGGCCCAGCAACTGCGGCTCGGCGCCGACGACCTGGCCGAACTCGACCGCCACTTCGCGCCGCCGCGCAAGCGGCAGCCGCTGGCGGTGCGCTAGGCGCACCGCGACGGGCGCGGCCGGGGTCAGTTGCTCGGTACGTCGCTGGCCTCGTGCTCGATCTTCGGTGCCGTCTTCAGGCTCCAGACCATGGTCACCGCCAGGATGGCCACCACCGCGCCCAGCGACAGCAGCACCGGGATCTTGACGACGTCGATCAGCAGCATCTTGGTGCCGATGAACACCAGCACCACGGCCAGGCCGTAGCTCAGCAGGTGGAACTTGGCCGCCACCGCGGCGAGCAGGAAGTACATCGCGCGCAGCCCCAGGATGGCAAAGATGTTGCTCGTCAGCACGATGAAGGGGTCCATCGTGATGGCGAAGATGGCCGGGATGCTGTCGACCGCGAAGATCACGTCGGTCAGGCCCACCAGGCAGATCACCAGGAACAGCGGCGTCGCCAGCGTCTTGCCGTTCTCGATGGTGAAGAACTTCTCGCCGTCGAAGTTCTTGCCCACCGGCATCACCTTGCGCAGCAGCTTCAGCGCCGGGTTGCTCTCGAGGTCGGGCTCCTTGCCGGCGGCCCACCACATCTTGATGCCGGTGAGCACCAGGAAGGCGCCGAACAGGTACAGCACCCAGTGGAACTGCGAGATCAGCCAGGCGCCGACCAGGATCATCACCGTGCGCAGCACGATGGCGCCGATGATGCCGATCATCAGCACCCGCTTCTGGAACGCCGGCGGTACCGCGAAGTAGGTGAAGATCATCAGGAAGACGAAGATGTTGTCCACCGCCAGGCTCTTCTCGATGAGGTAGCCGGTGAGGAACTCCATGCTCTTGGTGTTGGCCAGCGCCGCGCCATGGTCCTGGTAGACGGCAAACCAGAACAGGCCATTGAAGGCCAGGCTGAGCGCCACCCAGATCAACGACCAGTTGATGGCCTCCTTCACGCTGACGCTGTGCGCGCCCTGCTTGCTGAGCACGACGAAGTCGACGAAGAGCGCGGCCAGAACCGCACAGACGAAGAAGATCCACAGCCAGAGCGGCGCGATGGTGTCCATGGACACTCCCGGAAAAGGGGTTGAGATTCGCGCCGAAAGGTCTTGCTGAGGGGGTGCCTCTGCGGTCCCGGGCTGCCGGCAGGGCGCCGGTGGCCGTATTGACGGGATGACGCGGCAGCGGGCGCTGCGTGCTACTCCCCTCTCGACGGGGCGGATGCTAACCAGGGGGGCATCAACCCCTCATGCCGCGGGCCCAATGACACGCGGGCCCGTGAGGGCCCGCTGGAATCTTAGGGCCCGGTGAGGGCCCGCTGGAATCTTCGTGGCCCACCCGGGCCCGCCGCTCACTCCTCGTCCTGCACGCGGTACTCCGCCACCAGCTGCGTCTGCACATTGGGCGGCACCGCGGCGTAGTGCGACAGCAGCACGTTGTAGCGGCCCTGGCCGCCGGTCAGCGCGTTCAGCCGCGGTTGGTAGCCCGTCACCTCGGCCAGCGGCACCTGGCCGCGCACGATCATCGTGCCGGCCACGCCGTTGGCGGTGCCGGTGACGACGCCGCGCTTGGACGACAGGTCGCCGGTGAGGTCGCCCACGGTGTTGTCGGGCGCCGTGATCTCGATGTCGACAATGGGCTCCAGTACCACCGGCCGCGCCTCGCGCAGCGCCACCAGGGTGGCCTTGCGCGCCGCCGTCACGAAAGCGATCTCCTTGCTGTCGACGCTGTGGCTCTTGCCGTCGTAGACGATGACACGCACGTCCACCACCGGGTAGCCGCTGATCGCGCCCAGGCCGAGCGCTTCGCGCACGCCTTTCTCGACCGCGGGCATGAAGTTCGACGGGATCGTGCCGCCCTTCACGGCGTCGACGAACTCGTAGCCCGCGCCGGCAGCCAGCGGCTCCACGCGCAGAAAGACCTCGCCGAACTGGCCGGCCCCGCCGGTCTGCTTCTTGTGGCGGTGGTGGCCCTCGGCCTTGCCGGTGATGGTCTCGCGGTAGGCGATGCGCGGTGGCTGCGTCTTGACCTCGAACTTGTAGGTCTCGCGCATGCGCTCGAGCAGCACGCGCAGGTGCAGCTCGCCCAGCCCGTAGACCACGGTCTCGTTGCTGGCGGCGATGTGCTCGACATTGAGGCAGGGATCCTCGTCGACCAGCTTGGCCAGGATCTCCCACAGCCGCTGCTCGTCGCCGTGGCGCTGCGGCTGTATCGCCAGGCCATGCACGGGCTTGGGCAGGTCCAGCGGCAGCATGTGGATGTGGTCGTCCTCGGGGGCGTCGTGCAGCACGGCGTCGTAGTGCAGCGCGTCGACCTTGGCCACGGCGACGATGTCGCCGGGCACGGCCATCGGCACCTCCTCGGTCTGCTTGCCCTGCAGCAGGTAGAGGTGGCTGGCCTTGAAGGGCTTGCGCGCATCGCCGACGTAGAGCTGCATGTCGCGCGTCACCGTGCCCTGGTGAACGCGGAAGATGCCCAGCCGGCCGACGAAGGGGTCGACGGTGACCTTGAAGACATGCGCCAGCACGTGCAGCGCCGGGTCGGGCGTGGCGTGCATGGGCACGGCCTCGGCGCCTTCGCCGCGCAGGAAGTCGGGCGCGTTGGCCTCGGTGGGGTCGGGCAGCAGCTTGACGATCACGTCCAGCAGCTCGGCGATGCCGGCGCCGCTCTTGGCCGAGACGAAGACCACCGGGATCAGGTGGCCCTCGCGCAGCGCCTGCTCCAGCGGCGCGTGCAGTTCGCCGGCGTCGATGTCGCCGTCGCTGAGGTAGCGGTCGACGAAGTCGCCGTCGACCTCGACCACCTGCTCCACCAGCGCGCGGTGGGCGTCGGCGACGTTGCCGAAGTCGCTCTGGCCGCTGCGGTTGAAGAAGCAGTCGACGACCCGCGTGGCGCCGTCGGCGGGCAGGTTCAGCGGCAGGCATTCCTTGCCGAAGTTGGCCTGGATGTCGGCCAGCACGGCGGCCAGGTCGATGCCCGGCGTGTCGATGCGGTTGACGATCACCAGGCGGTCGAGGTGGCGCGCCGCGGCGTAGTCCATCATGCGCCGCGCCATCGGCTCGACACCGACGGCGGCGTTGACGACCACGGCCGCGGTCTCCACGGCCTCGAGTGCCGGCAGGCTGTGGCCCAGGAAGTCGGGGCCGCCCGGGGTGTCGAGCAGGTGGATGCGGATGCCCTCGTGCGCGAGGTTCATCACCGCGGTGTTCAGCGAGTGCTGCATGCGCCGCTCGAGCGCGTCGAAGTCGCTCACGGTGCTGCCGCGCTCGACCGTGCCCGCAGTGTTGATGGCGCCGGCGCGCGCGAGCAGCGCTTCGGCCAGGCAGGTCTTGCCCGCCGCCGACGCGCCCACCAGGGCCAGCGTGCGGATGGCGGCGGGCCCGGATGGGCTGCCGGTGGGGGTGGCGTTGGGCATGAGAGATCTCCTCTATGAAGCGCTGCGCCGGAGTCGGCGACGTGAGGGCCAGCGTAGTCCAAGCCGCTGCCCGTCACAACCCGAACGGGTCAACCCAGATCAAGGAAACACGCCCTTGGCCGCCCCTGCGGCCGGCGGCGCGGGGGCGGCATCGCGTGCTACCGTGCGCCGCCATGGCGACAGGGCCGGAACGCCGCGCCCGCCCGCCGACACGACCACCGCCCCGTGACCCCCGCCAGCCCGAACCCGCCGCCACGCGTGCTGCCCACGCTGGTGCTGGCCCAGCTCGCCGGCACCTCGCCGTGGTTTGCCGTCAACGCGGTGATGCCCGACCTGCAGCGCGCCTACGGCTACAGCGACGCCGCCGTGGGCACACTCACTTCGGCGCTGCAGCTCGGGTTCATCGCCGGCACGCTGGTGTTCGCGCTGCTGGCGCTGGCCGACCGCCTTTCCGCGCGGCGGCTGTTCCTGGGCTGCGCGCTGGCCGCCGCGCTGTGCACGCTGGCCGCGGCGGCATCGGCGGGCAACTTGCCGCTGCTGATGTTCTGGCGCGTGCTCACCGGGTTCTGCCTCGCCGGCATCTACCCGGTGGGCATGAAGATCGCCGCGCTGTGGTTCCCGCGCGGCCTGGGCGCGGCGCTGGGCTGGCTGGTCGGCGCGCTGGTGCTGGGCAGCGCCAGCCCGCACGCGCTGCGTGCGCTGGGCGCGGCGCTGCCGTGGCAGACGGTGTTCATCGCCGTGGCGGCGGCTTCGGCGCTGGCCGGCGCGCTGGTGGTCTGGCGCGTGCCCGAGCCGCCACACCCCGCGGGGTTGGTGCCGCTGCGGCTGTCGGCGCTGTCCAGCGTGTGGCGCGACGCCAGGGTGCGCGCCTCGGCCTTCGGCTACTTCGGCCACATGTGGGAGCTGTACACCGTGTGGGTGATGCTGCCGCTGGTGCTGGCGACGCGGCTGCAGGGCACGGTGGTGGTGTCGGGCTGGGCCTTCGCGGTGCTGGGCGCCGGGGCGGCAGGTTGCGTTGTCGGCGGCCTGGTCGCGCGCCGCCACGGCAGTGCGCGCGTGGCCGGCGCGCAGCTGGCCACCAGCGGGCTGTGCTGCATCGCCTCGCCCTGGCTGCTGGGGGCACCGCTGCCGCTGTTCCTGGCCTGGATGCTGCTGTGGGGCATGACGGTGGCCGGCGATTCGCCGCAGTTCAGTGCGCTGACGGCGGCCAACGCGCCGCGCCAGGCCGTGGGCAGCGTGCTGACGCTGACCAACAGCATCGGCTTCGCGATCTCGGCGCTGTCGATCGAGATCTTCGTGCGCGCCGCGGCGGCGGGCTCGCTGGCCAGCGTGTTGCCCTGGCTGGCGCTGGGGCCGCTGCTGGGGCTGCTGGCCTTGCGCCCGCTGCTGGCGCCATCATCTTGAGACCATGGATTCCTGCCACCGGCGCCAATGCCTGCAGCTCGGCCTGGGCGCGGCGGCGGTCGCGCTGGCCGGTGGCCCCCAGGCGGCCGACGGGGCGCTGCTGACGCGCGCCATCCCGGCCAGCGGCGAGCGCATCGCCGCTGTCGGCATGGGCACCTGGCTGACCTTCGACGTGGCCATCGGCGAATTCGACGCGCTGGTGCGCCGGCGCGCCGTGCTCGAGCGCTTTTTCGCCGGCGGCGGGCAGCTGATCGACAGCTCACCGATGTACGGCCACGCCGAGGCCGTGCTGGGCGAACTGCTGGCGCGGCCGCGGCCACGCCTGTTCGCCGCCACCAAGGTATGGACGCCGCTGCCCGACTACGGCCCGGTGCAGATGCAGCGCTCGCTCGCGCTGTGGCAGCTGCCGCGCGTGGACCTGATGCAGGTGCACAACCTGCTCGCCTGGCGTGAGCACCTGAGGACGCTGCGCCATTGGCGCGACGAGGGCCGCACACGCTACATCGGCGTCACCACCTCGCACGGCCGGGCCCATGACGAAGTGCGCACCATCCTGCGCGGCGAGCGCATCGACTTCCTGCAGATCACCTACAGCCCGGCCGACCGCCGCGCCGAGCCGCTGCTGGCGCTGGCCGCCGATCGTGGCGTGGCGGTCATCGTCAACCGGCCGTTCGACGGTGGTGCGCTGCCGTACCGCCTGGCGCGCCGCCCGCTGCCGCCGCTGGCCGCCGAACTGGGCTGCACCAGCTGGGCCGAGCTGGTGCTGAAGTGGGAGCTGGCCCACCCGGCCGTGACCTGCGCCATCCCCGCCACCAGCGACCCCGTGCACGCGGCGCAGAACATCGCCGCGCTGTGCGGCCCGCTGCCCGATGCGCGGCAGCGCGCGAGCTTGCTGGCCGCCATCGAGGGCTGACGAAGGCCAGCCGGTGCACACCCGAACAGCGGCCGCGTCAAGCGACGCCTGCCCGCGCCCTGCGGCAGCGCCGGCCCCGAGCGCACCTCACTCGTGGCGCAGCGCGTCTATGGGGTCCAGCCGTGCCGCGCGGCGCGCCGGGAAGTAGCCGAAGACGATGCCTATCAGCGCCGCGAAAGCGAACGACAGCAGGTTGATGCCGACGTCGAAGACATAGGGCACGCTCATCACCGCGGTCAGCGCCAGCGAAGCCGCGGTGGCCACGACGATGCCGATCAACCCGCCCAGCGCCGCCAGCACCACGGCCTCGATCAGGAACTGCAGCAGCACCTCGTGCCCCAGCGCGCCGATGGCCAGCCGGATGCCGATCTCGCGCGTGCGCTCGGTGACGCTGACGAGCATGATGTTCATGAT
>PNKD01000115.1 GCA_013822265.1 Leptothrix sp. (in: b-proteobacteria) | reverse complement strand
GGCGTCGCGGCTGGCCTTCTCACCCTCGTTCATCTTCTTGTTGATGAGCTTGAGATCTTCGAGCGGCACCACAGCGCGGCTTTGCAGGTCGCCGAGTTTGGTCTGCAGTTCCTGCACGGCGGGCAGGTTGCGCGCCAGGATGGGGCTGTAGGCCTTGTTGGCCGCCACTTCCTTCTCGGCCCACTTGACGTTCATGACGTTGGGCGGGAAGTGCTTGATGAAGTGGTCCTGCGGCATGCCGCACTTGTCGACCACGATCTTGCGGATCTCGCGCTCGTAGCGGCGCACGTCGTCGACCTGGCTGCGCAGGATGTGGCACAGCTTCTCGATCGTCTTGACCGTGAAGCGGATGGTCATCAGGTCCTGGCTGATGGCGTGCTGCGACTTGTTGTAGGACGGGCTCTTGTAGCCTTCCTTCTCGTAGGCCTTGCGCATCTTGTCGAAGTGCGTGCGCAGCGCCTCGAACTTCTCCAGCGCCTGCTTCTTCAGCTCTTCGAGCTTCTTCGTCAGCGCCTTGCTGCCGCCATTGCCGTCGTCGTCGTCGTCCTCGTCGAACTCGTCGAAGTCTTCTTCGGCGACATAGTCGTCGGCCTCGTCGCTGCTGATGAAGCCGTCGACGACCTCGCTGATCTGCTGGTCGCCGGCGGCGATCTTGTCGGCCATCGACAGTATCTCGGCGATCGTCGTCGGGCTGGCGCTGATGGCCAGCATCATGGCCTGCAGGCCGCCTTCGATGCGCTTGGCGATCTCGATCTCGCCCTCGCGCGTGAGCAGCTCGACCGTGCCCATCTCGCGCATGTACATGCGCACCGGGTCGGTGGTGCGGCCGAATTCGCTGTCGACGGTGGACAGCGCGGCTTCGGCGGCCTCCTCGGCCTCTTCCTCGGTGGCGGTGGCGGTGCCGCCGCCGGCCACCAGCAGCGTCGCGGCGTCGGGTGCCTGCTCGTAGACGGCGATGCCCATGTCGTTGAGCATCGACACGATGGCCTCGAGGATTTCCTCGTTGACCAGCTTCTCGGGCAGGTGGTCGTTGATCTCCTGGTGCGTCAGGAAACCCCGCGTCTTGCCCATCTTGATGAGCGTCTTGAGCTCGTTGCGGCGCTTGGCGGCCTCTTCTTCGGTGAGGGTGGTCTCCTCGAGACCGAACTCGCGCATCAGCGCGCGCTCCTTGGCGCGGCTGACCTTCATGCGCAGCGGCTTGACCTTCGCGACCTTCTCGCTCTCGCCGGCGTCGACGGCCTCGGCAACTTCCGTCTCGCCCTCGGACTCGACGTCGCCTTCGCCTTCGGCGTCGAAGTCGCCGTCGATGTCGCTCAGGTCGTCGTCGTCGCCCGGAGCGGCCTTGACCTCGGCGTCCTTCTTGACTGCCTTGGCACCCTTGGCCACGGCCTTTGCCGGCTTGGCGTCGTTCTTGGAGACGCCCTTGGTCTCGGCCTTTGCCGCCTTGGCCGCCGGCTTGGTGGCCTTGGCCGGTGCGGCCGCGGGCTTGCTCGCCTCGGCCTTGGCCGGCGACTTCGCCGGTGGCTTGGCCGGCACGGCTTCGGCGGCGCTGGTCTTGGACTTCGGCGAGGCAGCGGGCGCCGCAGCAGCCTTGGCAGGTTTGGCGGCAGGGGCAGCGGCGGGCTTCTTGGCGGTCATGCGGTTCCTTGGGGCTGGGGTAGCGACACGGGACATGCGCGGCGCATCGCTTCAGGCCCGTGTCGGCAGGGCCGGCTGCTTGGCACTGAAGGCCTGCCCCGAAGTGGCGGGGGCGGGCGGCGCAGCGCGCGCATGTCGTGCAGGCAAGTTCGCGTGAACTTTTCCGGTGCGCAATCCTTGGCGGGTGGTTTGACCCAGGCTGAACATGTCAGACCCTTTTCGAGGGTGGTCGGGGCCCGTAGGCGTTGCTCTCACTCTTGCCGCTGCGACAAACCGCGGATTATACCCATCCGCCCTCGGCAATGCGGTCTGCCTCTATGCGGTCTTCGCACCCCGGGACGTCTTGATGAGCTTGATCTGTTCCAGGATTTCGCGGTAGCGCAGGAGCTCTTCGGCCCCGGGTTCGGCGGCGATGATCGCGTCGGCCTCCTGCTTCAGCACCTCCTGCATCAGCATGCCCAGCGCCTGCTGCAGTTCCGGCATGCCGAAGCCCTCGTCGCCCAGGCCGGCGCGCACCCAGGCGCGCGCGTCTTCGACCCAGGGCATGCCCTCGATGGCGTCGTTGATGGCCGACCAGGTCGTGCTGCCGTGCTCCATCAACTGGCCCTCCAGCCAGCGGACGATCTCGCCATGCGTGCCGCCGATGTCGTGCAGCAGTTGCTGGTCGTCGGGCGTCAGGTGGTCCCACCAGTCGGCGTGTTGCAGCAGCAGACGCACGGCAATGTCGGCCGGGCCGGCCGGGCGCACGCGGATGGCGCCGCGGCGCAGCAGCCGCAGCGGGCCCTGGCCGCCCGCGCTGGCCGTGGCCCGCGCCGCAAGCTGCTGGCCCCACAGCGATGACAGGTCGGCGGGCTCCATCTGCGCCGTGCGCGCCAGCTCGGGCAGCAGCTGGCGCTTCAGCGCCCCGTCGGGCAGCGCGGTCCACAGCGGCCGCGCCTGCGCCAGCATGCGCGCGCGGCCCTCGGCGCTGCCGAGGTCGGCGTCGTGCGAGGCCTGCTCGATCAGCTGGCGCGACAGCGGCACGGCCTGCGCCACCTGCTGCTCGAAGGCGGCAGGGCCGAGTTCGCGAACGAAGCTGTCGGGGTCGTGCTCGGTGGGCAGAAAGAGGAACTTGACGCTGCGCAGGTCTGTGGCGTGGGGCAGCGAGGCCTCGAGGGCGCGGCCGGCGGCGCGGCGGCCCGCGGCGTCGCCGTCGAAGCTGAAGACCACGCTGTCGGTGAAGCGGAACAGCTTTTGCACGTGGTCGGCCGTGCAGGCCGTGCCCAGGGTGGCCACGGCGTTCGGGAAGCCGCTCTGCGCCAGCGCCACCACGTCCATGTAGCCCTCGACGACGAGCGCGTGGCCCTTGTCGCGCAGGGCCTGCCTGGCCTCGAACAGGCCGTAGAGTTCACGCCCCTTGCTGAACAGCGGCGTCTCCGGCGAGTTGATGTACTTGGGTTTGCTGTCGTCGAGCACGCGCCCGCCGAAGCCGATGACCTTGCCGTCGACGCCGCGGATGGGGAACATCACGCGGTCGCGAAACCAGTCGTAGCGCGCGCGGTCGGCGGCGGCCTCGGCAGGCGCGCCTTCTTCGGCGTCGCGCGGGCGCACCGCGGTGGCGGCCTCGTCGCCGCCGCGCCGCCTGACCAGGCCGGCCTCCTCCAGCAGGGGATCGTCGTAGTTCGGAAACACGCCGGCCAGCGTGCGCCAGCCCGGTGGCGCGAAGCCCAGGCCGAAACGCGCGGCCACGGCTCCCGTGAGGCCGCGGCGCTTGAGGTAGTCGATGGCGCGCGGCTGCACCTTGAGCTGCGAGCGGTAGAAGTCGGCCGCGCGTTCCAACACGTCACCCAGCGAAAGGCGGCGCTCACGCAGCTTGTCGCGGCGCTGCCGCTCGTCGGGGCTGACCTGCTCTTCGGGCACCGTCAGCCCCGCGCCCTGAGCCAGGTCGCGCACCGCCTCGACGAAGCTCAAGCCCAGGTGCTCGCTGAGGAAGCGGATGGCGTCGCCGCTGGCACCGCAGCCGAAGCAGTAATAGAACTGCTTGGACGGGCTGACCGAGAAGCTCGGCGACTTCTCGCCATGGAAGGGACACAGCCCCATGAAGTTGGCGCCGCCGCGCTTGAGTTCGACATGGCGGCCCACCACGTCGACGATGTCGACGCGGGTCAGCAGTTCCTGCAGAAAGCCGGCGGGGATCACGCGCCGAGTCCAGCCACCTCGTCGGCGGCGGCGGCGGCGGGCGCCGGCTCGGGCGCCTGGCTCAGTGCGAAGATGCCCCGGTAGTCGCGCACCCAGCCCGCCACCTCGCCCACTGGCATGGGTGCGGCGATGCCGGTGCCCTGGCCGATCTGGCAGCCCAGGTCGAGCAGCGTGCGGGCCTGCGCCGGGTTCTCGACACCCTCGGCGACCACGGTGCAGTCGAAGGTGCCGGCCAGGCCGATGACGCCCTCGACGATGGCCAGATCCTGCGCGTCGTCGAGCATGTGGTGCACGAAGCTGCGGTCGATCTTCAGCACGTCCACCGGCAATCGCTTGAGGTAGGCCAGTGTCGAGTAACCGGTGCCGAAGTCGTCGAGTGCGAAGCGCACGCCCGTGCCTTGGCAGCGCGCCAGCAGCGCCGAGGTGGCCTCGACGTCGGCGTGGGCAGCGGTCTCCAGCATCTCGAGCTCGAGGTGCTCGGCCAGTGGCTCGGCGTGGCGCGCCAGCAGCTCGGCCAGGCGCTGCGCGAAGTCGGGTTCCTGCAGGTGGCGCGCCGAGACGTTGACGCTGACCGAGATGTCCAGGCCGTCGCGCCGCCAGTTCGCCAAGTGCTCGAGCGCACGCGCGATCACCCAGTCGCCGACGCTCGAGCTCAGCCCCGTGCTCTCGATCAGCGGCAGGAACTGCAGCGGCGCGATCAGCCCCTGCTGCGGATGTTCCCAGCGCAGCAGGGCCTCGAAGCCGAGCACGCGACCGGTCCGCAGGTTGACCTTGGGTTGGTAGTGCAGCACCAGTTCCTGCTGGTCCAGCGCTTCCTGGATGCGGCCGATGGCCATCACGCGCTGTTCGGTGCGGCGGCGATGCTCGGGGTCGAAGAAGAGGTAGCCGTTGCGCCCCGACTGCTTGGCGCCGTACATCGCGTGGTCGGCGTGGCGAAGCAGCGTGTCGGCGTCGCTGTGGTCGACCGGGTAGAGCGTGGCGCCCAGGCTGGCGGTGATCTGCACCGCCGGCTCGGCGGGGTCGACGATGCAGGGCTGCGAGACCACGCGCAATACACGTTCGACCGCCAGCCGCGCGGCCTCGAGCGTGGTGGCGCGCAGCAGCAGCACGAATTCGTCGCCGCCCAGCCGCGCGGCGACGTCGGTCCACGAATCGCGCGCCCGCAGCGTGCCACGCAGCCGCCCGGCCAGCTCGGCCAGCATGCGGTCGCCGGCAGCATGGCCGTGACGGTCGTTGACGGGTTTGAAGCGGTCGAGGTCGAGGTAGCAGACGGCGAGCAGAAAACCGTCGCGGTCGGCGGCACGCATGGCCTCGTCGAGCAGCTGCGACAGCCGGGCCCGGTTGGGCAGGCCGGTGAGTTCGTCGAAGTGCGCCTGGCGCTGCAGTTGCTCGCGCTGCGCCCGCTGCTCGGTGATGTCGGAGATGACGAGCACGTGGTAGCGCTGGCCGTTGCCGGCGTCGTCGACGGTCGAGATCGTGGTCTGCAGGGTGCACGGCCGGCCGTCGCGACTATGCTCGACCAGTTCGCCGCGCCAGCGGCCGAACTCGCGCAGGCTGGTCCACATCGCCGCCCGCTGCTCGCCGGCCAGCGCATTGCCGGCCGCGGGTTGCAGCAGTGTCGGCACCTGGCCCAGCAGATCGTCGCGGGCCACGCCCAGGATCTGCGTGTAGGCCGGATTGACATCGAGCACACGCAGCTCGGGGTCGGTGATCAGCAGGCCCTCGTTCAGGTGCTGAAAGAGCGCCGCCGAGAGCCGCTGCTGCTCTTGCGCCGCGCGCTTTTCCTGCACGTCGGCCAGCGTGGCCAGCAGGCGCAATGGCTGGCCGGCGGCATCGCGCTCGATGACCAGCAGCGTGGCCTCTGCCCAGAGCCACCCGCCCGGCCCTCGCGGGTCGGCCAGGCGCACTTCGATCATGCGGCGGCCGGCTTCGCCCTGGCTCAACGCGGCCACGGCCTTGTCGAGCAGCGCCTGATCGTCGGGATGCAGGCGCTGGCGCCAGGTTGCCGGCGTCCAGCGCGTGCCGCCGAGGCCGGTGAGGCTGCGCCAGGCAACGGACGCAATACCGACACCGCGGTACAGGTCCCAG
Source organism: Leptothrix sp. (in: b-proteobacteria) (assembly GCA_013822265.1). Classification (GTDB taxonomy): domain Bacteria; phylum Pseudomonadota; class Gammaproteobacteria; order Burkholderiales; family Burkholderiaceae_C; genus Rubrivivax. Next base: position 7,572 of record PNKD01000115.1, on the reverse strand, counting down.
TCGGCCACGCCGAGCTGCGAACCATCGAGGGCCCACTCCCAGCGCTGCGCCCGCGTGCGCCAGCGCAGCGTGGACACCTGCGCCATCAGCAGCGCAGCCAGCGTCGTGCCCAGCCATGCGGCCAGCATCGCGTGGCTGGCTTCGCCATCGAGCCCGAAGAACAGCCCGCGGCCGGCCGAGGCTGAACCGACCATGCCCGTCAGCACCAGCCCGATGCTGGCGGCGGCGAACTGCCCGCGCAGGGCCATCCACAGCAGGGCCACCGGCGCGGCCAGCAGCGCCCAGGCCATCACCGCGGGCTGGCGTGAACCCGGCGCCAGCCACACCAGTGCCAGCAGGGCGAGCGCGATGGCCGCCGCCACCATGCTGCGCCACCTCGGGCGCTGGCGGGGCAGGGCCAGCAGCGCCATGACGCCGCCCAACGCGCCCAGAGTGAGCACGGTCCAGCCCGTGACGAAGGTGGGGACGACCGGCGCGCCGGCGGGCAGGGCGGTCCACAAGGTCAAGGCGATGGCCGGCAGCAGGGCCGTGATGCCGGCGCCCGCAACAGCCAGCATCATGACGTCGCCACCGCGTTGCAGGCGGGCGTCGAACTGCAGCCGCTCGAGCACAAGGTGGGTGGCTGCCGAGGCCAGCCCGACGGACGCCACCGACAGCGCGCTGAGCCCGATCGGCAGCTTCAGGCTCAGCAGGGCCGCGAGCAGGCCACCCATCGCGCCCGCCCAGGCCGGCCAGCCGCCGCGCCAGCGCACCGCGAGCGCCAGGCCTGCGGGCAGGGCCAGCGCCGCCCAGGGCAACAACGGCAGGCTCAGCGCGCCGGCGTAGGCGAACAGCAGCGACATCAGCGCCGCCAAGCCGGCCATGACGCCGGCCGAGGCGCGTTCATGCAGGCTCGCCGAGCGTGCGGGCCTTGCGGACACGGAGGCTGCGGCGTTCAAGGGCGCCGGCGGCGCAGACGGTTCAGGCAAGGTGTGCAGCCGTCACGCGGCGCCCCGGGGGGTCAGAGCGCGAAGTCGGCGAGCGCAGCACCGCCGGCCAATGCGGCTGCGAGCCACTTGGGCTTGAGGCCGCGACCCGACCAGGTCTGGCCCGTGGCGGGATTGCGGTACTTGGGCGCAACCTTGGTGCTGGACTTGCGCGGCGCAGCTGCGGGGCGGCTGTCGATGTCGGCCAGCGTCAGGCCGTACTCGGCCATCAACGACTTGACCTGGTTGATCGTGTCCGCGCGTCGCTCACGCTGGAGGTCGGCGATCTGCTTTTCCAGCGCGGCCTTCTGGGCCAGCAGATCGCCAAGGGTGTCTTTGGACATGAAACGGCTCCGGCGAAAAGTGTGAAGTCGGGAATATAGCCCTGGGGCCCCGTCGGGCGCCCGCGGATATTCAATGACCGGAGGCCCGAAACAGGTCAGGCCGCGGGGGGTACATAGCCGGCGGGTTTGTCCGCGTCGCCGCCGAAGAGGAACTGCTCCATCTGGCGCGCCAGATACTGGCGTGCGCGCGCATCGGCGAGATTCAGGCGGTTTTCATTCACCAGCATGGTCTGGTGCTTCTTCCAGGCCTCGAAGGCTTCCTTGCTGATGTTGTCGTAGATGCGCTTGCCGAGTTCACCCGGGTAGGGTGAAAAGCTCAGGCCCTCGGCTTCCCTCTTCAGATAAACACATTGCACGATGCGAGCCATATCCACCTCGGGTTGTCAGAGTTTCTTGACCAGCACCTGCGAGCGCCGGTCCCAGTTGTATTTTCGTTTGCGCGCCTCGGGCAGCCAGTCTGCGTCGACGGCGGTGAAACCGCGCTTGATGAACCAGTGCATCGTGCGCGTGGTGAGCACGAAGATACTGGCAAAACCTGCAGCGCGGGCGCGCTGCTCGATGCGTTTGAGCAGGCGGTCGCCATCTCCCTGGCCCTGCGACAGCGGCGACACCGTCAGCGCGGCCATTTCCGCCGTCCTGGCTTCCGGGTAGGGATAGAGCGCGGCGCAGCCGAAGATGATGCCGTCGTGCTCGACGACGCTGTAGTAGCCGACGTCGCGTTCGATCTCGGTGCGCTCGCGCCGCACCATGGTGCCGTCGCGTTCGAAGGGCTCAATGAGCTGCAGGATGCCACCGACGTCGTCGCTGGTGGCTTCGCGCAGGCTCTCGAGCTTCTCGTCGACGACCATGGTGCCCACGCCGTCGTGCGTGAACACCTCCAGCAGCAGCGCGCCGTCGGTGGCGTAGGGCAGGATGTGCGAGCGTTCGACCCCGCCTTCGCAAGCCTTGGCGCAGTACTGCAGGTAGAAGGCCGTGTCGGCGGGCACCGTGGGCGGCGGCAGGGCGGCCAGCAGGCGCTTGGCGTCGGCCAGCGCGAGCTCGGTGTCGATGCTGCTGTCGGGGTCGCCGGGCTTCTCGTGGATGCCCGGAACCTCGGTCATGAACACCAGCTTGTCGGCCTGCAGCGCGATGGCGGTGGCGGTGGCCACGTCTTCCATCGTCAGGTTGAAGGCCTCGCCGGTGGGCGAGAAACCGAAGGGGCTGAGCAGCACCAGCGCGCCCGAGTCGATGGCGCGGCTGATCGCCGCCGAGTCGACGCGGCGCACCAGGCCGCTGTGGATGAAGTCGATGCCGTCGACGATGCCCACAGGCCGCGCCGTCAGGAAGTTGCCCGACACCACGCGCACGGTGGCATTGGCCATCGGCGTGTTCGGCAGGCCCTGCGAGAAGGCGGCCTCGATCTCGAAGCGCAGCTGGCCGGCGGCCTCTTGTGCGGCATCCAGCGCCACGCTGTCGGTGATGCGGATGCCCTTGGCGAAGCGCGAGACATGGCCCTTGGCCTCGAGCTGCTCGGTGACCTGCGGCCGGAAGCCGTAGGCCAGCACGAGCTTGATGCCCATCGCGTGCAGGATCGACAGGTCCTGCACGAAGGCGTTCATCTTGCCGGCGGCGATACCCTCGCCGGCCATGCCGACGACGAAGGTCTTGCCGCGGTAGGCGTGGATGTAGGGCGCCACGGCACGAAACCAGGGCACGAAGGTGTGCGGGAAAACGAGGCTCATTGGGGGGCTCGACAAGTGGCGCGATTGTGCCGCAGCATGGTCGCCCCGGCCCCTGGCCACACCCCGACCCCGGAGAGATCGATGGACGTCTACAAGACCCACGGCGCGTTCAGCTGGAGCGAGCTGATGACCACCGACCCCGCTGCCGCGGCGCAGTTCTACGGCAAGCTGTTCGGCTGGACCGTCAAGGACATGGGCCCGCAGATGCAGCACTACCAGGTCGTCAACGTCGGCGAGTCCGGCGTCGGCGGCATCATGGGCCTGCCCGAGGGCGCGCCGCCGGAGGCGTGGCCGCAGTGGGGCTGCTACGTCACCGTCGACGACGTCGAGGCCACGCTGGCGAAATGCGCCGAGCTCGGTGGCGCGACGCTGGTGCCGCCGATGGACGTGCCCGGCGTCGGCCGCATGGCCGTGCTGCGCGACCCCCAGGGCGCGATGCTGAGCGTCATTGCCTACTCGATGTAGCCGCGGCGGCGCGTGCGTGCGGGCGTGGCTCGCCCGGGCAGAGATAATCCGCGCCCCGTGACCCCAAGCACCCCGGGCCCGCGCGCAGCCCCGCGCGTCACGCCCCATCCCGTCCCGCCGATCACCTACCCCGAGTCGCTGCCGGTCTGTGCCCGGCGCGACGAGATCGCGCGCGCCATCCGCGAGCACCAGGTGGTGATCGTCTGCGGCGAGACGGGCTCGGGCAAGACGACGCAGCTGCCCAAGATCCTGCTCGAGATGGGCCGTGGCCTGGCGAACTGGCAGCGCGGCGGCACGGGGCTCATCGGCCACACGCAGCCTCGCCGCATTGCCGCCAGCAGCGTGGCCAAGCGCATCGCCGAAGAGCTGAACAGCCCGCTGGGCGAGGTGGTGGGCTACAAGGTGCGCTTCCAGGACCGGCTGCAGCCCGGTGCCAGCGTCAAGCTGATGACCGACGGCATCCTGCTCGCCGAGACCGAGCGCGACCCGCTGCTGCGCGCCTACGACACGATCATCATCGACGAGGCGCACGAGCGCAGCCTGAACATCGACTTCCTGCTCGGCTACCTGAAGCAGCTGCTGCCCAGGCGCCCCGACCTGAAGGTCATCGTCACCTCGGCGACCATCGACGCCGACAGGTTCGCCCATCACTTCGCCGGCAAGGCCGGGCCGGCGCCGGTGATCATGGTGTCGGGGCGCCTGTTCCCGGTCGAGCAGCGCTGGCGGCCCTACGAAGAGAGCCGGGAGTTCGACCTCGACAACGCCATCGCCGACGCGGTGGACGAGCTGTGGCGCAGCGCACCTGGCGACATCCTCGTCTTCCTGCCCGGCGAGCGCGAGATTCGCGAGACCGCCGACCACCTGCGCCGCCACCTGCTGCAGCACGGCAAGGGCGGCCCGCCGCCCGAGATCCTGCCGCTGTTCGCCAGGCTCAGCCAGCAGGAGCAGGACCGTGTGTTCGAGGCCGGCAACGGCCGGCGCATCGTGCTCGCCACCAACATCGCCGAGACCTCGCTCACGGTGCCCGGCATCCGCTACGTCATCGACGCCGGCACGGCGCGCGTCAAGCGATACAGCTGGCGCAACAAGGTCGAGCAGTTGCAGGTCGAGGGCATCAGCCAGGCCGCGGCGCAGCAGCGTGCCGGCCGCTGCGGGCGCGTGGCCAACGGCGTGTGCATCCGCCTGTACGGCGAGGACGAGTTCAACGGCCGGCCCCGTTTCACCGACCCCGAGATCCGGCGCAGCAGCCTGGCCGGCGTGATCCTGCGCATGAAGGCGCTGCGGCTGGGCACGGTGGAAGGCTTCCCCTTCGTCGAGCCGCCGCCGGGCAAGGCCATCGCCGACGGCTACGCGCTGCTGGCCGAGCTCGGCGCGGTGGACGACGACAACGAACTGACGCCCATCGGCCAGGAGCTCAGCCGCCTGCCGCTGGACCCGCGCGTGGGCCGCATGATCCTCGAGGCGCGCAAGCACCAGGCGCTGGCCGAGGTGCTGGTGATCGCCGCCGCGCTGAGCGGCCAGGACGCGCGCGACCGGCCGCTGGACAAGGCGCAGATCGCCGACGAACGGCACAAACCCTTCGACGACGAGCGCAGCGAGTTCATGGGCACGCTCAAGCTCTGGCAGTGGATCGAGGAGGGGCGCGGCGTGCACGGCCACGCACAGGCCAAGGACGCCCGCGTCGACACGCACAAGCTCACCAACCGCCAGCAGGAACAGCGCCTGCGCGACGCCTTCGTCAGCCCGCGCCGCGTGCGCGAGTGGCGCGACATCCACTCGCAGCTGATGACGGTGGTCACCGAACACGGCTGGCGCCTGAACACCGCGCCGGCCACCTACGAGCAGGTGCACCTGTCGTTGCTGGCAGGCCTTCTGGGCAACATCGGCTGCAAGAGCGATGACGAGGACTGGTACCTGGGTGCGCGCGGCATCAAGTTCTGGCGCCACCCCGGCGCGAACTTGAGCAAGAAGCCCGGGCGTTGGATCGTCGCGGCCGAACTGGTCGAGACGACGCGGCTGTTTGGCCGCGGCATCGCCGCCATCGAGCCGCAGTGGCTACCGCCGCTGGCCGGCCACCTGCTCAAGACGCAGCTGCTCGAGCCGCACTGGGAGAAGAAGGCCGCCGAGGTCGTGGCGCTGGAGCGCGCCACGCTCTACGGCATCGTGGTCTACAACAACCGGCGCGTGAATTACGGGCGCATCGACCCGGCAGGCGCGCGCGAGATCTTCATCCGCGAGGCCCTGGTGGGTGACGAGTGGGAGACGCGCCTGCCCTTCTTGGCTCACAACCGCAAGCTGGTGGCGCAGGTGCAGGAGCTCGAGCACAAGGCGCGCCGGCAGGACGTGCTGGTCGACGACGAGCTCATCCACGCCTTCTACGAGCAGCAGCTGCCCGCGGACGTGTGCAGCGGCGCCAGCCTCGAGCGCTGGTACCGCGACGAGGTGAAAACGCAGCCGCGGTTGCTGCAGCTCACGCGCGAGGAGCTGATGCGCCACGAAGCCGCGGGCATCACCACCGACAGCTTTCCGAAGACCGTGCGCTTGGGCGGTATCGACTGCGCCGCGAGCTACCTGCACGAGCCGGGCGATGCCAAGGACGGCGTGACGGTGAGCGTGCCCATCTACGCGCTCAACCAGGTCAGCGACGAGCGCTGCGAGTGGCTGGTGCCCGGCATGCTGCAGGCCAAGGTGCTGGCACTGGTGAAGACCCTGCACCAGCGCCCGCGCTCGCGCCTGGTGCCGCTGCCCGACTGCGCCGCCGAGTTCTGCGCCACGGCGCCGTTCGGGCAGGGCAGCCTGATGGACGTGCTGCTGAAGGCCGTGCGTGAGCGCACCCAGCTCGCGGTACAGCGCAACGACTTCAAGCTCGAGCAGCTGAGCCCGCACCTGTTCATGAACTTCCGCGTCGTCGACGAGCACGGCCGCCAGCTCGGCATCGGCCGCGACCTCGCCAACCTAAAGGCCGCTCTCGGCGGCCAGGCGCGCAGCGCCTTCCAGGCCCTGGCGGCGCTGAAGGGCGCGGTGGCCAAGGCGCCGGTGCCGGTGGCCGAGCCGACGGCGGGCGCACGCAGCGGCCGCGGCGTCGAGGCCGCGGTCCTCGCTCCGGCGGCCGCAGCGCCGGCCGAATCGCCCAGATACACCGCCTGGACCTTCGGCGAACTGCCCGAGCTGATGGAGGTGCGGCGAGGCGCGCAGGTGATGGTCGGCTTTCCGGCGCTCATCGACCGCGGCAGCGCGGTCGAGATCGAGGTCTTCGACGAGCCCGAAGCCGCCGCCGCCCAGCATCGTGCCGGCCTGCGCCGGCTGGTCGCGCTGCAGCTGAAAGAGCCGCTGAAGTACCTCGAGAAGAACATCCCCGGCCTGACGACCATGGGCGCGGCCTACATGCCGCTGGGCAGCCTGGAAGAGCTGCGCGCGCAGATCATCGACGTCGCCGTCGACCGCGCCTTCCTGGCCGACCCGCTGCCCACCGATGAGCGCAGCTTCAACGCCCGCGTCACCGAGGGCCGCGCGCGGCTCAACCTGATCGCTGCCGAGGTGGCGCGCCAGGCCGGCGTGGTGCTGGCGGAGTACGCCGCCGCGATGCGCAAACTCAAGGACAGCAAGCCGCCGCGCGAGGCGGCCGACGACATCGCCGCGCAGTTGCAGCGGCTGGTGGGCAAACGTTTTCTGGTGCTGACGCCTTGGCCCGTGCTGCAGCACCTGCCGCGCTACCTCATGGCCGTGGTGATGCGGCTGGACAAACTGCGTGGCGACCCCGCGCGCGACGCTGCCCGGCTGGCCGAGTTGCGCCCGCTCGAGCAGCGCTGGATGCGCAAAACGGCCGAATTGCGCGGTGCGCCGCATGCGCGGCTCGACGAGTACCGCTGGCTGCTGGAGGAGTTGCGCGTGAGCCTGTTCGCGCAGGAACTGCGCACGCCGCAGCCGGTGAGCAGCAAGCGCCTGGACAAGGCCTGGGCGCAGGTCGAGTCTTGAGCACGGTCAAACTCAACGACCACCGGCTAAAGCCGGTGGGTTGATGTGATACGGACTGAAAGTCCGGATACGCGTCGCCTGAACGACGCGTCATGGTGCCTC
>PNKD01000114.1 GCA_013822265.1 Leptothrix sp. (in: b-proteobacteria) | reverse complement strand
CACGACTACCCCGCAAAGGGAAGGGCCCATGAAGACGCAAGCTATCCGCTCCGGCGTGCTGCAGACGCTGCAGCGCATCGCGCCCGAAGTCGACCCCACCACGCTCGCTGCCGGCGAACCGCTGCGCAATCAGGTCGACCTCGACTCGATGGACTGGCTCAACGTGCGCGTCGGCCTGCACCAGCGCTTCGGTGTCGACAACCCCGAGGCCGACCCTGCCCGGCTTGTCACGCTGGACGGCGTCGTCGCCTACCTGGCCGAGCGCGTGGGCTGACCTGCTGGCGCCCGGACCACCGCCGCGTGCCCGACGGGCATCAAGGCCAGCGGCGCCTGCCCCGCCGGCAGCGCCAGCCCCGCCTGCAGGCGCTGATCATCGAAGGCGCCCACGAGCACGGTCGCCAGCCCCAGCGCGGTGGCCTGCAGGTAGACGTTCTGCGCTGCCGCACCGGCCTCGACGTGCACGTAGCGCGGCGCCCGCACGCCGTACCTGGCTGCCGTGCGCGCGACGTCGCCGGTCAGCAGCAGCACGGCGGGCGCGTCCAGCATCCCGGCCTGGCCCGGCACGGCAGCGGCCAGCCCGGCGCGATGCCCGCTGCCGCCGGCCGCCGCCAGCACCTGCGAGGCCGGCTCGTAGCGGTACAAGCCCGGCGCCAGGCCCTCGACGCGAAGCACCAGCACCCAGGCCTGCAAGGGCATCAGGCCGCCCGCCGATGGCACGGTGCGCAGGCCGCGCGCATCCGTCACGCCCTGGGCGGCCCACAGCAGTTGCCCCAGGTCGCGCAGCGCCAGCGGCGCCGAAGTGAAGGTGCGCACCGAGCGGCGTTGCTGCAGGGCCTGCTCGACCGAGACGCTGCCCTGGAGTCGGGGCGGCGGCAATGGCCGCGTGGCAACTTCAGCGCCGGCCGCCGCCACCGTGGCGGCAGCACACAACGCCAGCAGGCCGGCGCATGCTGGCGCTGCGGCTTTGCTCATTGGAAGAGCCTCCGCGCTGCGCGCTCCGGGATGAGCGCTTGGGTACGGATCGGCGCGCTCACGGCCGCTGCAGGCCCTGCGCCAGTTCGCGGATCGCCGCCTCGTCCAACGTCTCCTTCTCGAGCAGCGTGCGGGCGCCGCGCTCCAGCACCTGGCGGTGGGCCTCGAGCAGCGCCGTGGCGCGATCGAAGCCGGCGACCACGATGGCGCGGATGGCGTCGTCGATGCGGCGCTGCGTGTGCTCCGACACCGCGTGGCCGGCGGGCGGCGCGAGCCCGCTGGGCAGCTCGAGCAGCGGCGGGCGCTGCGGCTCGAAGGCCACCGGGCCCAGGCCCTCGTCCATGCCGTAGCGGCTGACCATGTCGCGCGCCAGGTCGGTGGCCTTGGCCAGGTCGTCGGCGGCGCCGGTGGACAGCTGGCCGAGCACCAGCTTCTCGGCGGCGCGCCCGCCCAGCAGCACGGCGACCTTCTGCTCCAGTTCGGCGCGTGTCATCAGGTAGCGGTCTTCGGTGGGGCGCTGGATGGTGTAGCCCAGCGCGCCTATGCCGCGCGGGATGATCGACACCTTGTGCACCGGGTCGCTGCCCTTCTGCGCCAGGGCCACCAGCGCATGGCCCATCTCGTGGAAGGCGGCGGCCTCGCGCTCCTTGGCGTTGAGCACGCGGTTGCGGCGCTCGAGCCCGGCGACGATGCGCTCGACCGCGGCGGTGAAGTCGGCCAAGGTCACGCTGTCGGCCTTGCGCCGCGTGGCCACCAGCGTGGCCTCGTTGACGAGGTTGGCGAGGTCGGCGCCGCTGAAGCCCGGTGTCAGCGCGGCCACCTCGTCGAGCCTGAGGTCGCTCGCCAGCGCGACCTTGCGCACGTGCACCTTCAGGATGTCGAGCCGGCCCTTCTTGTCGGCGCGGTCGACCAGCACCTGGCGGTCGAATCTGCCGGCACGCAGCAGCGCCGGGTCGAGGATCTCGGGGCGGTTGGTGGCCGCCAGGATGATCAGCCCGACGCTGGCGTCGAAGCCGTCCATCTCCGACAGCAGCTGGTTCAGCGTCTGCTCCTTCTCGTCGTGCCCGCCCAGGCCGGGGAAGGCGCCGCGGGCGCGGCCCAGCGCATCGAGCTCGTCGATGAAGATGATGGCCGGCGCCTGCGTGCGCGCCTGCTCGAAGAGGTCGCGCACGCGCGCCGCGCCGACGCCGACGAACATCTCGACGAACTCGCTGCCCGAGATCGAATAGAACGGCACCTTGGCCTCGCCGGCCACGGCCTTGGCCAGCAGCGTCTTGCCGGTGCCCGGCGGGCCCACCAGCAGCACGCCCTTGGGGATGTGCGCGCCCAGCCGGCCGTATTCCCGCGGGTGCTTGAGGAAGTCGACCACCTCTTCCAGTTCCTGCCGCGCCTCGTCGACGCCGGCCACGTCGGCGAAGGTGACGCCGGTGTCGGTCTGGATGTAGACCTTGGCGCGGCTCTTGCCGATGGACAGGAAGCCGCCCATGCCCTGGCGGTCGGCGAAACGGCGGAAGAGGAAGAACCAGAGCCCGAAGAACAGCAGCACCGGCACCACCCACGACATCAGCTCGCGCAGGAAGGTGCTGTCGACGACGCGGGAGTAGGGCACGCCGTGCTTCTCCAGCCGCGCCGCGAGGTCGGGCTCGACCCGCGTGGCCACCAGCACGGTCTTGCGCCCGTCGGCCGCCTTCAGCCGGCCGGTGAGGGTGCGGTCGCTCACCGTCACCTCGGCGATGCGGCCCTCGGAAAGGGCCTTCTCGAACTCGCTGTAGGGCACGGGCTCGATCTGGCTCATGCCCTGCCAGGTGCTCTGCAGCCACAGCATCAGCAGCAGGGCCACGGCCCAGTAGCCGATGTTCCAGGTCTGCTTCTTGTCCATGCTTGCCAGGCGCCGGCCCCTGCAGCCTCAGTCTTTCACTCTCACCTCGTTGAAGATGCGCTGGATGCCGGGCGCCGGCCAGGCGGCGTGCTGCACCACGCCGTGCTCGGCCCATGAGTGCACGGTGCCGCGCAGCGTGACCGTGTCGCCGTCCACCCGCACCTCGATGTGCGTGGCCTCGTCGTCGGCATAGCGGGCCAGCGCCTCGTGGATGCGGTGGGCCACGTCGTCGGGCGTTTCGCGCTTGCGCAGGTGGATATTGTTGGCGATGCCGCGTACGCCGCCGATGGCCTGCACGGCAACCTCGGCGTCGTGGCGCTGGTGCGGCCAGTCGACGGCGCCGGTGAGCGTGACCCAGCCCTTCTCGACCGTGAAGTGCACGCGGTCCTCGGGGATCAGCGCGTGCCACTTGAACGCCGCCTGCACGGCGGCGGCGATCTCGGCGTCGCTCAGCGCGTGGTGCGGCGCCACCTTGACGTCGAGCTCCAGCGCCACGCCGCGCACGCCGGCCACGCGTTTGGTGGCGCGCTCCGCGGCCACCTTCTCGGCAAAGGTGGCGAGGTGGCCCGACAGCGTGACGACGCCGTCCTGCACCGCCACGCCGACGTGGGTGGCGTTGATGGCCGGATCCCACTCCAGTTCGGCCAGCACGTCCTTCCTCAGTTGGGCATCGGTCTTCATGGTGTCCTCCGCGTCGCACCAGAGCAGAAGGATCAATCTAGGCGCTGTCGCCGGGTGGCGATTGAGTGAGCGCAAGGCGCAGCCGGGCCCGCCCCTTTCGCGCTGGGCACCGTGTGCGCGCTTCAGTCCACCAGCAGTACCGGGCGGGGCAGGCGGGCCAGTGCCGGTGGGGCCAGCACGCGGCGCGCCAGCGCCGCCGATGGCGCCAGCGGCGCGGTGGCCGCGGCCACCTCGCGGGCCTCTGTGGCCGCGCGCGCCGGCGCGGCCGTGGTGATCGCAGCGGCCTGGCGCGCGAGGTGGTCGGCCTCGTGCAGCAGATCGAGCAACTGGCGCACGCCGGCGTCCAGCCGCAGGGCGTCGCCGCCGAGGCGGGCGCTGTGGTCAACCAGCCGCGCCAGCGCGGCGCTGCCGCTGGTCTCGTGCGGGGGCGCGGCGGCCTGCAGCGTGTCGGCGTCGCAGTGCGTTGCGAGCTCGCCGGCCGTGAGCAGGCGCGCGGCCATCACGGCCTCGCGGCGCGTCGTGCGGCGGCGTGGGCGTGCGGCGCGGGGGCCGGCCTGCGGCGCGGGGGGATGTTCAAGGTGGGCTCGCGCCGGCGTGTCGGGTCAAGTGCCGGTTCACGCCAGGCCGGCGCCGGTGTCATCCGTTGAGCGCGCGCAAGTGCGCAACCGTGGCGTTGCGGACACTGGGCTGGTGCGAGGCGGCGCGGTGATTGGTTGCCCTTGGCGTGAGCTCTCCCGCCGCGCCGCCGTCCACACCAGCGCCATGACACGCATCGACAGTTCCGAACCCCGCAGCAGCGCCGCGCCCGACGGCGCGCCTGGTCCTGAGCAAGGCCGCTGCCTCGTCACCGGCGGCGCCGGCTTCCTGGGCATCAACCTCGTGCGCCTGCTGCTGGCGCGCGGCGTGGCGGTGCGCTCGCTCGACATCGCGCCCTTCGACTACCCGGAGCGCGACCGCGTCGAGGCGGTGCTAGGCGACATCCGCGACCCCGCCACCGTGGCGCAGGCCATGCGCGGCGTGGCCAGCGTCGTGCACTGCGCCGCGGCGCTGCCGCTGGCCAGCGACGAAGAGATCCGCAGCACCGACGTCGAAGGCACGCGGCTGCTGCTCGATGCCGCATGGCGGCAGGGCCTGCCGCGTTTCGTCTTCATCTCGTCGACCGCGGTCTACGGCGTGCCCGACCACGAGCCCATCGTCGAGGGCGACACGCTGCACGGCGTCGGCCCCTACGGCCAGGCCAAGATCGACGCCGAGGCGCTGTGCGCCGCCTTCCGCGAGCGCGGGCTGTGCGTGCCGGTGCTGCGGCCCAAGAGTTTCGTCGGCCCCGAGCGCCTGGGCGCCTTCGAGCTGCTCTACGACTGGGCCGCCAGCGGCCACGGATTCCCGGTGCTGGGCGACGGCAGCAACCGCTACCAGCTGCTCGACGTCGAAGACCTGTGCAAGGTGATCTGGCTGTGCCTGACGCGCGAGCGCGCGCTCGTCGACGACACCTTCAACGTCGGCGCGGCCGAGTTCGGCAGCATGCGCGACAACGTGCAGGCCGTGCTCGACCACGCCGGCCATGGCCGCCGCGTGCGGGCGCTGCCGCGCGCACCGGCGGTGGCCGTGCTGCGGCTGCTGCGCTGGCTGCGCCTGTCGCCGCTGTACCCGTGGATCTACGAGAGCGCCAGCCACGACAGCGTGGTGGCCATCGCCAGGCTGCAGGCGCGGCTGGGCTTCACGCCGTGCCTGAGCAACCGCCAGGCGCTGCAGCGCAACTACGACTGGTACCTGACGCAGCGCGCCAGCCTGCGCGGCCGCAGCGGGGTGTCGCACCGCGTGCCCTGGAAACACGGCGCGCTGGCACTGGCGAAATGGCTGTTCTGATGGCCACGCTGCCCGGTTTCGACCGCCCCGTGTGGCGGCCTGCCGCGCCGGCGGCGTCTGGCGCGCCGCCGCTACGGACCGCCGGCGCCGACCCGGTGCCGCTGGTCGTCGATCTCGACGGCACGCTGCTGCGCACCGACACGCTGGTCGAGTCGCTGTTCGACGTTGCGCGGCGGCGGCCGCTGCAGCTGCTGGGCCTGCCGGCTTGGCTGCTGCACGGGCGCGCACGCGCCAAGCGCGGCCTGGCGCTGGCCGCGGCGGTCGATCCGACGCTGCTGCCGTGCACCACCGAACTGGTGGTGCATCTGCGCGGCCTGAAGCGCCAGGGCCGCCGGCTGGTGCTGGCCACCGGGGCCGACGAGCGCATCGCGCAGGCCGTGGCCGGCGAGCTGGCGCTCTTCGACGCCGTGCTGGCCAGCGACGGCCACGTCAACCTCAGCGGCGCGGCCAAGCGCGACCGCCTCGTCGCGCTGTACGGCGAACGCGGTTTCGACTACGCCGGCAACAGCGCGCGCGACCTGCCGGTGTGGGCCGCCGCGCGGCGCGGGCTGCTGGTGCGGCCGTCGCGGCGGCTGGCGGTCGCGGCGGCGCGCGTGACGCAGGTCGAGCAGGTGTTTGCCGACACCCAGCCCGCCGCCGGTGCCTGGTTTGGAGCACTGCGCGCCGAACATTGGCTGAAGAACCTGCTGCTCCTGGTGCCGCTGCTGGCCGCGCAGCAGCTGCACGACGCGGCCAGGCTCGGCGCCGTGCTGCTGGGCATCGTGTGCTTCAGCCTCGCCGCCTCGGGCGTGTACCTGATGAACGACCTGCTCGACCTGCCGGCCGACCGGCGCCACCCGCACAAACGCCGGCGCGCGCTGGCCTCGGGGCGGCTGCCGGTGCTGCATGCGCTGCTGCTGGTGCCGGCGCTGTGGCTGGCCGCGGCGTTGCTGGCCCTGGCCTTGCCGCGGCCCTTCCTGGGGGCGCTGGCGGCCTATGGGGCGCTGATGCTGGCCTACTCGCTGCGCCTGAAGGACTACGCGCTGATCGACACCCTGGTGCTGGCCGGCGGCTACACGCTGCGCATCGGGGCCGGTTCGATCGCGGCGGCGGTGGCGGTGTCGCCGTGGTTGCTGGTGTGCAGCACGGCGCTGTTCTTCGGCCTCGCGCTGCTCAAGCGTTATGCCGAGCTGGTGACGCTGCGACCCGGTCTCGGGCCGCAGGGCCGGCTGCGCGGCTACGGCGTGGGCGACGCGGCGCTGATCGCCGGCATCGGCACGGCCGCCGACTGCATCGCCGTGGCGCTGATGGCGCTCTACCCGGTGATCGCGGCCCCCGACGCACCGCGCCTGACGGTATGGCTGCTGAGCGCGCTGACGCTGTTCTGGACCGGCCACCTGTGGCTGATGGCGCACCGCGGGCGCATCCACGACGACCCGGTGGGCTTTGCGCTGCGCGACCCGATCAGCCGCGCCATCGGCGTGCTGGCCGTGGCCGTGCTGGTGCTGCCATGAAGCGCGCGCTCTGCATCGCCGCTGCCGGCCTGGTGCTGGGGTCGAGCGGGCACGAGCCGGCCCGCGCGGCGGGCGAGGCGGCCTTCGCCGCGCTGCAGGCTGGCTCGCAGGTGCAGCGCGTGGCGCTGCCGGGCTCGAAGCAGGTGCCGGCCGAGGCCGTGCTGACGCACCTGGCGCCGGCGGCCAACGCCTGGCTGCTGCTGTCGCTGCCGGCGCCCGACGGCAAGGGCCGCCGCGTCTTCCACCTCGAGAACGCCGATCCAGGCTTGCAGCGCGTCACGCTCGATGCCGCCGCGCCGGGCACGCTGCTGCTCGCGCGCGAGGCAGAGTCTTCACGCTGCGTGCTCTGGCCCGGCGACGCGCTGGCGCAGGCCGTGGCAAGCCGGCTGCCGCAGGCACCGCTGTGCGGCGGGCGTCTCTACCTGCGCAACGCCGTGGCGGGCCAGCGCAGCCTGCTCGAGGCGAGCGCCGAGTTCCTGCGCGACCACGTCTGGCGTGGCGAGCAGGTCATCGGCTTCGTCAAGCGCGAGCTCTATCGCGACGCCCATGTCGAACGTGCGGCCTCGGCGGCCTCGGCGCCCGCGGCCGGGCCACTGCCGGCCAACCCCGCCGGCGCGCCACCCGCGGCAGTGCTGGGTGCCGGCACGGCGGCGGCGCCGCTGCTCGGCGCCGGGCTGGGCATCCCGCTGGCGCCGCCGGGGCAGGCGCTGTGGCCGGGCCGCTGGGCCGCGGCGGCCGGGCTGGCCGGCGTCTGGGTCAGCGCCGTGGCGCCGGGGGCGGTGGCACGAGCGCCAGGGGCATCGGCCGCGCTGGACGAAGTGGAATCGCAGGCGCTGGCCTTCCTCGTCGCCTTCGACCTCGGTGAATTCGATCTCGGCTTCGCGCTCGGCACCGAGCACCCGCGCCTGGGCTGGTCGCCGCGCGTGCGGCCCGCGCAGCGTGGCGCGCTGCCGGGCCCCGACGGCTTCGACAGCGCCGCGCCGCTGGTGCGCACCGGCACGCTGCCGCCACCCCTGCTGGGTCGCGTGGTGGCCAGCTTCACGGGTGGCTTCAAGCGCGAGCATGGCGCGTTCAGCCACGGTGCACTGGCAGCGGTGCCGGGTGGCAGCCACTACGGTTTCGTCGAGCAGGGCGTGGTCTTCAGCCGCCTGCAGCCCGGGCTGATGACGCTGTTCGTGACCACCGACGGCACGGTCGGCCTGCGCCGCTGGCGCGCCGAAGACGAGGCCCTGGTGCCGGCGCTGCGCCACGCGCGACAGAACGGCGTGGCGCTGGTCGAACCCGGCGCCGACGGCCGGCCGGCGCCCGGCCCGCTGGTGGCGCAGTGGGGCGCGGGCAACTGGTCGGGCTCGGCCGACGAGCGCCTGCGCACGCTGCGCGCCGGCGTCTGCCTCGTCGAGCAGGCCGGGCGGCGTTTCCTCGTCTACGGCTACTTCTCGAGCGCCACGCCGCGCGCGATGGCGCGTGTCTTCGGGGCCTATGGCTGCAGCCAGGCCATGCACCTGGACATGAATGCGCTGGAACACACCTACCTCGCGCTCTACCCACGCGACGGCACGCGGCGCGGCGTGGCCCACCTGGTGCCCGGCATGGCGGTGCTGGACAAGAGCCTGGGCGGCGAGCTGCTGCCGCGATTCCTGGGCCTGCCCGACAACCGCGACTTCTTTTACTTGACGGCGCGGCGCGAGGCGCGGCGCGAGGTGCGTCGATGACCGGCCTGGGCAGGCGTCTTGCCGCCCTTGCGGCGTGCCTGCTGCTGCTGGGCGCGGCGCCTCGGCGCGCCGATGAGGCCGCGGCCGACGCCGCGCCGCCGGGCACGCTGCAGCAGCACAACGCGGCGCTGCTGCAGCGCCTGCAGCAGGTGCACGGGCTGGACGACGCGGCGGTGCAGCGCATCGCCGCGATCTTTGCGCGCTCGGGTTTCATCGGCCAGGGCAACCCGCAGGTCTCGCGCCACCCCATGAACGGCGCGCAGTGCCTGGCCGCCCGCGCCGCGGCCGCCGTACCCAAGGGCGACGGGGTCAGTGCGCGCCTGTGCGGCGGCCCGCACATGGCGCCGCTGTACGACCCGCAGACCCAGCGCGCCGAAGATGCACGCGCCTGCATCGACCAGTACGAGTTTCCCGACATCCCCTGCGAGTACCCGGTGGTCTGGGTGCGGGCGCGCGAGGCGGCGCAGATCTGCGCCGCGATGGGCAAGCGCCTGTGCGACGCGCACGAGTGGGAGGGCGCCTGCCAGGGCCGCGTGCTGGCGCCCGACTACCGCTTCGACCTCATGCGCGAGCTGCCCGCGGGCGTGGCCGTGAGCCGCCAGCGCGAGGCGCACAACCAGGCCCGCGGGGACGACAAGCGCTGGAGCTACGGCCCCGCCTACCGCAGCGGCGTGTGCGCCACCGGCAGCCAGAAGACGCCGGGCTGCGCGGGCGGCGGCTGGTCGGCCTGCGGCTCCAACACCTACCCGGTGGGTGCCTTCCCCGGTTGCCGCAGCCCGCTGGACGTCTACGACCTCAACGGCAACGCCGCCGAGCACATGAACCTGCCGCTGACGCCGTCGCAGATGGCCAGCCGCGGCAGCACCGAACTCGGCGTCACCGAGATGAAGGGCAGCTGGTTCGTCTTCGACGCCTACCGTGCGCACGAGGACTGGTGCCGCTGGCGCGCGCCCTACTGGCACGGCAGCCGCGTGCTCGACCCGGCCAGCCACGCCAACTACCACCTGGGGTTTCGCTGCTGCCGCACGATCGGCGGGCGTTGACGGCATGCATCGACGGTGGCGGCGCATCGCGGCCAGCCTGGCCGCGGGCCCTGTCAGCGGTCCGGCGCGGCAGCCTCGGCCAGCAGCGCCGCGGCCTGCGGCAGCGGGCCTTCGTCGCTGAGCAAGCCGGCCAGCGCCGGGTCGGCCAGCAGGTCGAAGATCGACATGGCCACGCCGTCCAGCCACACCGTGCGGCCGACCAGGCGCACGCCGTGGCTGTAGTCGGCGTAGGCCGCGCCGTGCACGGTGCTCAGCGGCTGTATCGGCGCCAGCGCGCTGCGGTGCCAGCCGTAGATGGCGACACGGTCGGGCTCGCGCCACAGCCGCGGGCTCAGCACCAGGTCCTTCTTGTGGCCGGCGGTCAGCACGCCGGCGGCGGCGCCACGCTGGGCCATCTGGCTCGCCACCAGCGCCTCGTGGCGCAAGAGGTAGGCGGTCGAGCGCATGGCATCGCCGGGCGGCAAGGGCTGCGGCGCCAGCTGGAGGCCGGCCTGGCCGTAGATCAGGTCGACCATGCGCCGCGTGGGCAGCGTGAAGCCGAAGCGCGCCGCCACCGTGAGCGCGTTGCCCAGGCTCATGGGCACGCGCAGGAAATCGCGGTCGCTGCCGATGCTGAGGTAGTCGGACAGCACGCACAGCGTGAGCTTCACCGTGCGGCCGCCGGGCAGCTGCGCGGCCAGCGTCGTCGGCTTGAGCTCGCGCAGGAAACCCGGCAGGTTGCCGCCCAGCAGCTCGCGGCGAATCGCCGCCTCGCGCTGCGGCCCGTCGTCGGCGGCCAGGCCGCGGGCGAAGTCGCTGCCACCCTGCGCGGTGGCGGCGCGCGGCGGGATAAACCGCGCCGCGGCGACGCAGGACGGTGCCGCCACGGCCGGCGCCGCCGGCAGCGCCGCCAGCGTGTTCAGCGGGGCGAGCAGGGCGAGGCAGAAGCCGGCGACGGCGAGGGACTTGACGGGCATGCAGCGGGGCCGAGGCCGGTGGCAGTTCGAGCGCAAGCCGCTTTGTACCAGTGCGCCACCCGACCCTGCCCGGCACGGGTTTGCCAAGTCTGCTAGGCGTTGCAGCCAGCGCGGCAGCGCCTGGCGGCCGCCGCCGCGGGCCTCAAGGCTGCACTTGAAGCTGGCAACTCACGCTGTGCACGCCGGGCGCCGCCCAGGCCGCCGCGATGGCCTCGGTGCGTTCTATCCACGACCCGATCTTGCCCTGCAGCATCACCTGGCCGCCGTCGGCGGTGACCTCGATGTGCTTGGCCTCCTCGTCGGCGTGGCGGATCAGCGCGTCGCGGATGCGGTTGGAGATGTCGGCGGCGACGATGCGCGGCTTCAGCGTGACGGCGTTGGAGACGCCCACCACGCCCTTCATCGAGCGCACCACATGCTCGGCGCTCTGGCGCTGGTAGTCCCAGTCGACCTCGCCGTTCAGCGTCACCCAGCCCTTTTCCACGCGCAGCAGGATGCGGTCGTGCGGGATCAGCGTGTTCCAGCGGAATGCCGCCTCGGCCGCCGCGGCGATCTCGGAGTCGCTGCGCCGGTGGCTGGGGTCGAGCTTGACGTCGAGTTCGATCGCCACGCCCAGCACGCCGTGCACGCGGCGCGCGGCCCGCTCGATGGCGTATTTCTCGGCGTAGGTGTCGATGTGCCCGCTCAGCGTCACGATGCTGTCCTTCACGGCCACGCCGACATGCGCGGCATTGACCGAGGGCTCCCAGGCCAGTTCGGCTTCGACGTCCTGCTTCAGTTGTGCATCGGTCTTCATGGTGGTCCTTTCACTGCCGTTGGATGTCAGCCCATGCGCACGGGGATGCGCCGGCCGCGCTCGCCGTCGAGCCGGGGCAGTTCGATGCGCAGCACGCCGTCGCGGTAGCTGGCGCTCGCGCGGTCGGCGTCCACCGGCACCGGCAGCGCAAGCTCGCGGCGGAAGCTGCCGTAGGCGCATTGCACGAGCCGGCAGTCGCCGTCGCGCCACTCGCCGTCGCTGCGCTTGTCGCCCCAGACGCAGAGCCGGTGGGGCTCGACCTCGATGTGCATGTCGTCGCGCGCCATGCCCGGCGCCTCGATGCGCACGACGAGCTTGCCGTCGTCGCTGCGGATGTCGGCGGCCATCAGCCCCCATTGCAATGGCAGCTCGCCCCTCACGCGGGCAGCGCTGCCGTCGCCGCGTTCGCCCTCGCGCCCGAAGCGCGTGAGCGCGCCGCTGGCGCGCGCGCGCAGCGACTGCCAGCCTTCGGCCAACGTGCTCCAGGCCTGTTCGGCACCGTGTTTGACTTGTGCGGTCAGTGTGCTCATGGCGCAACTCCTCGAGACATGGGCAGGCGCGGCGCGCGGCCTGCGAAGGCATGGTCGAGCACGGGCGGGTTCGGCCGGTTGAGCACGCGCAACGCGGGCCCCGCCGCGCGGCACCGAGCGGTCAGCCCGGGGCGCGCAGCGGCTGCAGGCCGACGGCCAGCGCCGGCAGTGCCAGGCGGTCGAGCTTGCCGGCGGCGTTGTGCGGCAACGCCGGCACGAAGCAGACCTGGCGCGGACGCTTGTGCGGCGCCAGGTGGGCCTGCAGGTGAGCCCAAAGCGCTGCCGTCGAAGGTGGCGCAGGCCCGGCCACCAGCGCGGCGGCCACGGTCTGGCCCCAGGTGGCGTCGGCCAGGCCGAAGACGGCGGCAGCGTCGATGCCGGGGCAGGCCTCGAGCACGCGTTCGACCTCGGCGGGGTAGACGTTCTCGCCGCCGGTGACGATGAGGTCGGCACGCCGGGCGTGCAGGTGCAGGCAGCCCTGGGCGTCGAGGCTGCCGAGGTCACCGGTGTCGAACCAGTCGTCGGCCGCCAGCGGCGGCTCGCCCAGGTAGCCGGCCATGCGCATGGCGCCGCGAACGAGGATGCGGCCCTGCCCGTCCACACGCAGCGCCACGCCCGGCAGCGGCCGCCCGCAGCGCCAGGCCGCGGGTTCGAAGCGCCGTGCATACGGCGTGGCCACCACCTGCGAGCAGGTCTCGGTGCTGCCGTAGGTGACGACGATGGGCAGGCGGCGCGCCGCGGCGCGCGCCAGCAGGGCGTCGGGCGCCGCGGCGCCGCCGAGCAGCAGCACGCGCAGGTGCGGCGGCGCCATCCAGCCGGGGTGGGCGTCGAGCACCAGGCTCAGCATGGTGGGCACCAGCGACATCTGCGTCACGCGCCAGCGTGCCAGCCACTGCGGCAGCAGCGCCGCGTCAAAGGCCGGCGCCAGCGCCACCGCGCGCCGCGCCGCCAGGCAGCGCGTGACGATGGACAGGCCGCCGACACGCGCCGCCGGCATGGCCAGCAGCCAGCAGTCGTCAGCCTGCCAGCCCAGGTTGGCGGCGCTGGCTTCGGCCGACGCCAGCAGCGCCGCGCGTGTCAGCACGGCGCCGCGCGCGCGGCCCGTGGTGCCCGAGGTGTAGAGCACGGCCGCGGCATCGGGCGGCAGCGAGGCTTCGGCCTGCAGCGCGGCGTCGCGCTCGGCGGCCTGCTCGGCGGCGGTGAGCCGCGGGTGCAGCAGCAGCGCCGCCACGCCCAGCTCGAGCAGCGCGTACAGCGTGAGCAGGGTGTCGAGCGTGTTGCTGCCCACCACCGGGTGGGCGCCGCCGGCGCGCAGCGTGGGCGCGAGTGCGGCCATGCGCTGCTCGGTCAGCGTGGCGAGCTCGGCGAAGCTGTAGCTGCGCTCTGCGGTGTACAGCGCCAGGGCGGCGCCGGCCTGGCGCGCGGCGGCGCGCATCGACAGCGCGCCGTGATCGCCGAGGGGGGCACCGGTCATGCCGCCGGTCATGCCGCCGGTCATGTCGCTGCGCATGCCGCCGCGTGGCCGCGCGCCGCGGCCGGGCCGCGGGCCTTCACGGCAGGCGCGGGAACTTGCGGAAGTTCGGCTTGCGCTTCTCCAGGTAGGCGTTCTTGCCTTCCTGGCCTTCCTCGGACATGTAGAACAGCATGGTCGCGTTGCCCGCCAGTTCCTGCAGGCCGGCCTGGCCGTCGCAGTCGGCGTTGAGTGCCGCCTTCAGGCAGCGCAGCGCGATCGGGCTGTTGGCCAGCATCTCGCGGCACCACTGCACGGTCTCGGCTTCCAGCCGTTCGTAGGGCACGACGCAGTTCACCAGCCCCATGTCCAGCGCCTCCTGGGCGCCGTACTGGCGGCACAGGAACCAGATCTCGCGCGCCTTCTTCTGGCCCACGATGCGTGCCATGTACGAGGCGCCGTAGCCGCCGTCGAAGCTGCCCACGCGCGGCCCGGTCTGGCCGAAACGCGCGTTGTCGGCGGCGATGGTCAGGTCGCACACCATGTGCAGCACGTGGCCGCCGCCGAT
>PNKD01000113.1 GCA_013822265.1 Leptothrix sp. (in: b-proteobacteria) | reverse complement strand
CCATGGTGATCACTCCTCGTCCTCTGCTGCACAAAAAGGCAGCAGGGCAGGTTGTTCACCTGGCTCAGTTTTGGGTCGGCACTACCCTCAAAAGTGGCTCAGTTTTCGGTCGGCGCCAACACCTGACCACCATCTTCGTCACCCACGACCAGGAAGAGGCCATGACCACCGCCGACCGCATGGCCGTGCTCGACCAGGGCGTGGTGCAGCAGGTGGGCGCGCCGGTGGCGCTGTACGACGAGCCGGCCAACCTCATCGTCGCCGGTTTCGTGGGCACCACCAACCTGCTGCCGGCGCGTGTGCGTTCACGCCGCGGCGACGCGCTGACGCTCGATGTCGCCGGCCTGGGCGACGTGCCGCTGCCCGCAGGCGTGCAGGCCCCTGCCGCCGACACGCTGACGCTGGGCTTCCGCCCGCATGCGCTGGCGATGGCGGGCGCCGACGACGCCGCGGCGCCCGCCGGCATCGCCCTGCCCGGCACGGTGGAGGCCAGCGAGTTTCTCGGCGAGTTCACGCGCTACAGCGTGCGCGTGGGCCCGCATGCGCTGGCGGTGGACCATCCGCACCAGGCCGGCGGCGCGCCCTTCGCAGTGGGCAGTGCGGTGCAGCTGGGGCTGCAGGTGTCGCAGCTGCGGCTGTTCGTGGGCTGAAGGCGGTCAGCCGAGAAAACCGCGCTCGCGCAGCAGCGCCTGCAGCGCCGCCGCGTCGACCGCGAACTGGTCGGGGTCGTACTTCATCTTGCTGGTGTAGTACTGCGCCAGCGAGGTGATGCCGTGGGCCTGCCAGGCCGCCACCATCTCGGGCCCCATGGCCAGGTAGCGCTCGCGGCCGCGGCGTTCGCGCTCGGTGAAGTGCGTGTCGATGTCGGCGGCCGTCGGGCGCCGGTAGCGTTCGTCGTGGATCCACGCCGCCGGCGGCAGGCGGTCGCGCTGCGCCGGCGCTTCGGCGGGCCAACCGACCACCATGCTCGTCACCGGCAGGCAGTGGTCGGGCAGCTCCAGAAAGTCGGCAATCTCGCGCATCGAATGCAGCGTGGTGCCCATGTAGCAGATGCCCAGGCCGTGGCTTTCCAGCGCCAGCGCGGTGGTCTGCGCCAGGATGATGGCGTCGAAGGCGGCCACGTGCCAGCTGATGAAGTCGCCGAAGCCGACCCGTGCCTCGCGCTGCGCCAGCCACTGCCGGGTGCGGAAGCTGTCGGCGCAGAAGGTCAGCACCAGCGGCGCCTGCAGCACCATGGGCTGCTCGAAGTGCAGCGCGTGCAACCGCGCCTTGCGCGCCGGGTCGGCGGTCTTCACCACCGAGACCATGTTCAGGTTGCCGCTGGACGAAGAGCCTGCCCAGGCCTCGGCGAGCACGCGGTCGATCAGCGCGCCGTCGAGCGGGCGGCTCTGGTAATGGCGGATGGAACGGTGGGCCTGCAGCAGGCGCGAGAAGTCTTGGGCGATCACATCGGCTCCGCGTTGGAAAGTCAGCGATGATGCCCATGGCAGCAGCGCGGCGGCCGCGGGCGGTCGAGTGCGACGCGTCCCAAGCCCGGTACAGCCGGCCGCGGCCGGTCCTCGCGCCACCCGTCACCGAAGAGGTCAGCTTGAATTCGTACCCTTTGCTCCGGCTCTTGCTCGCGGGCGTGCTGCTGACGCTCTCGGCGGCCACACTCGCCGCCGAGCAGCGGCTGTCGATTGCGCCCCGGCTGACCGACGACCGCCTGCCTGAAGCCGATCCTCCGCACATCGTCATCTATGACCCGGTTAGGGTCGATGCGCCGCTGCTGGTCTGGCTGGGCGGCACCGGCGGCAAGCCGGACACGGGGCCGCGGCACTTCTACGAAACCGCATTGCAGACCGGTTATCGGGTGCTGGCCTTGTCCTACGTGAACACGCCAGCGGTGTCGCAGGTTTGCATGGGCGCGACGCTGCGCGCCCAACCCGGTTGTGCCGGGCTCATGCGGCAGCAGCGTGCTTGGGGCGATGTGCAGACCGGCCTGGTGGCCGACCGCCCCGAGGATGCGATCGTGTCGCGGTTGACGCGTCTGCTGCACTACCTGGCGCAGGCCGATGCCAGCGGCCAGTGGTCGCAATACATCGACGGCGACGGGCCGCGTTGGGCGCGCCTCACGCTGGCCGGCCAGTCGCAGGGAGGCGGCATGGCGGCGTTCATCGCCCAGACCCGGCAGGTCGCCGGCGTGATCATGTTCTCTGGCGGCTGGGATCACCGTGCTGCGGGTGCCCTGGCCGACTGGTACTCGCGCCCCAGCCAGACACCGGCCACACGATGGCACGGCACCTACCACGCCAACGAAGTGCAGGCCGCAGCCCTGGCCCGCGTCTACCAGCGCCTGGGGCTGCCGGCGGCACAGATCCATGCCTTGTCGCTGCCCGTCGAGGGCCGCCTGGCCCATGGCGAGGGGATCACCAACCCGGCCTACAAGGCGCTGTGGCTGGACATGCTGCAACCCGGGCGCTGAGTGCCGGACAGCCTCGAGACCCCCATTGCCAACACGCGCCCTGCGTGGTGATCCGCGGCGCCGGTTCTCGCGCAGACAGCCCGCTGAGCCAGAATCGTCGGCGCCGGCGTGCCTTGCGCCAGACCCGCCATCGACCCTGGACCCGCCTTGACCCCCGACTTCTGGCCCGCCTGCGGCTACACCCTGCTCGAACGCAACGCCCAGGGCTGGCACCTGCCGACACCGGCCTACCTGGCGGCCTGGCTGGCGCGCCCTGAACTGGCGCTGGTGCCCGAGTCGTGCCGCGCCGAGATGCGCCTGCACGAGGCGCTGCGGCAAGACCCGCTGCGGCCGGTGACGCAAGCTGACCTCGCGGAGATCGAGGACGACGACGCACGCGAGAGCTACGGCCACTTCATCGGCCTGCGCGAGGCGCTGGTGCAGGCCGGCACGCTGGAAGGCTGGCTTCTGGGTCTATGGCGCGGCGGCAGCATCCGCGTGCCGCCGCTGTTCATCGACCTCGTCGTGCAGGCCGTGCTGCGCGGGCTGCTCGAAGGCGGCGACGACGAGCCCAGTGCCTTCGAGGCGCGCGCCGCCGAGATGCTGTTCCGCCCGCAGCGCCTGAGCCGGCACGAAGGCCGCCTGCTCGCCGGCGACCGCGAGACGCTGGACCTGCAGCGTGAGACGCATGGCTTCGGCGATCTCGGCCGCCTGCTCGCGCAGGCCACGCAGCCGCTGAAGGCGGTGCAGCTGCAGGTGCTGCAGCCCGACAACGCCGCCGACTACTGGGCCGAGGCGGCGCGGCCCGGCGGCCGCCACGCCCACCTGCTCGACCTCACGCACGAGATCCGGCAAGAGCTCGGCCACGGCCTGGCCTTCCACCTCACGCACGCACATTCGGGGCTGAAGGCGCTGTCGCGCGTGCTCGAGCGTTGGGCGCGGCACCTGCTGGGCGTGCAGGTGAACATCACGCCGCAGCCGAAGATCGAAGACCCGCAGTGGCGCTGGCACCTCGGCCTGGACGCCGAGGCCAGCCGGCTGCTCGACGACCTCTACGAAGACCGCCCGGTCGACGACGCGCGCATGGCGCGCCTCGTCAGCCTGTTCAGGCTCGAGTTCACCGACCGCCGCGACATGCGGGCCGACGTCGCCGGCAAGCCGGTCTACCTGGGCCTGATGGGCAACGCCGAAGACGTGCTGCGCATCAAGCCGCAGAACCTGCTGCTCAACCTGCCGCTGGCGCGGGCGGTCTGAGCGGCGCGGCGATGGAAGCCTGGCTGGTCAGCACCGGCGTCGTGGCGCTGGGCGAGATGGGCGACAAGACGCAGCTGCTGGCGATGCTGCTGGCGGCGCGCTTTCGGCGCCCGCTGCCCATCATCGCCGGCATCCTGGTGGCCACGCTGGCCAACCACGCCGCCGCCGGCGCGCTGGGTGGCTGGGTGGCCGGCATCATGGGCCCCGAGTTGCTGCGCTGGGTCATTGGCGCATCCTTCCTGGCGATGGCGGCGTGGATGCTGGTGCCCGACGAGATCGACGCCGGAGCGTCGGCCGGCCATGGCCGCCTCGGCGTCTTCGGCGCCACGGTGGTCGCGTTTTTCCTCGCCGAGATGGGCGACAAGACGCAGATCGCGACCGTGGCGCTGGCCGCGCGCTACCCCGACCTCGTCGCCGTGGTGGCCGGCACGACGCTGGGCATGATGATCAGCAACGTGCCCGCGGTGTACCTGGGCGAGACCATCGCCCGCAAGCTGTCGATGAAGCTGGTGCACGGCTTGGCCGCGGCGCTGTTCGCGGTGCTGGGTGTGCTGACACTGCTCAATTTCGGCTCGCTGTTCTGACGCGGCGCCGCGGTAGGCCACTGCTACACTGACGGCCGTCAGGAGAGAGCCGCTTCGCACCCGCGAAGGGGCCGCCGAAGGCGCAGAGGGCAGGCCCAGGGGCTGCCTCGAACGCTCAGGCAAAAGGACTGACTCGTTCACCTCACTGGAGAGCGGCCGCCGCACCCGGCAAACGGGTGCGAGCGGCCCACCGAAGGGGCAAGGCCTGCCGATCGCCACGCGCGACGGGGCAGCGCTGAATCTCTCAGGTACCAAGGACAGCGAGGGCCCGGCACACCGCATGCAGCGGTGATTGCATCGATGCCCTCGAAAGGTCCTGCCGTGACAGACACCGCCGCCCCCGCCGCCCCGCTGCACCACACCCCGCTGCACGCCCTGCACCTGCGCCTGGGCGCGCGCATGGTGCCCTTTGCCGGCTACGCCATGCCGGTGCAGTACGCCGCCGGCGTGATCGCCGAGCACAAACACTGCCGCGAGGCCGCCGCGCTGTTCGACGTCTCGCACATGGGCCAGCTGCGCCTGGTGGGCGCCGATGCCGCCGCGGCCCTGGAGACGTTGGTGCCGGTGGACGTGGTCGACCTCGCCGCCGGCCGCCAGCGTTACGCGTTTTTCACCAACGCCACCGGCGGCCTGCTCGACGACCTGATGATCGTGCGCCCCGACGCCGTGGCCGCGCCGGCCTTCGGCGACCTCTTCCTCGTCGTCAATGCCGGCTGCAAGGACGCCGACACGCGGCACCTGCAGACCCACATCGGCCATCGCTGCACCGTGGTGCCCATGCCCGAGCGCGCGCTGCTGGCGCTGCAGGGCCCGCAGGCGGTGGGCGCGCTGGCGCGGCTCAACCCCGCCGCGGCCAACCTGGCCTTCATGAGCGGCGCGATGTTCGAGCTGGCCGGCGCGGCATGTTTCGTCACGCGCTCGGGCTACACCGGTGAAGACGGTTTCGAGATCAGCGTCGCCGCCGACCGCGCCGTCATGCTGGCCGAGGCGCTGCTGGCCCAGCCCGAGGTCAAGCCCGCCGGCCTGGGCGCGCGCGACACGCTGCGCCTGGAGGCCGGCCTGTGCCTCTACGGCCACGACATCGACGAGACGACGAGCCCGGTGGAGGCCGGCCTCACCTGGGCCATCCAGAAGGTGCGCCGCCCCGGCGGCGCGCGCGCCGGCGGCTACCCCGGCGCGGCGGTGATCGAGCGCCACCTCGCCGGCGCCGCGCCGAGCAAGCGCGTCGGCCTGCAGGGCCTTGAGCGCGTGCCGGTGCGCGAAGGCACGGCGCTCGTCGACGGCCACGGCCACAAGCTCGGCACGGTGACCAGCGGCACGCTGGCGCCCACCGTCAACCAGCCCATCGCGATGGCCTACCTGCCGCTGGACCACGCCCAACCGCACCACGAGGTCTACGCGGAGGTGCGTGGCAAGCGCCTGCCGATGCGCGTGACGCCCATGCCGTTCACGCCGCACCGCTATAGGCGTTGACCCCCGGACGGGGGTGTCCCTGGACGGACCGGCGGAGCCGGATCCTTGAGGGGAAGCTTGATCCCCCGAGGCATGCAGCTGGCTATCGCGATCGACCGTTCACCCTCCCCACTTTCCTGACCCCACTGGAGAACACCAATGACCACGAAATACACCCCCGAACACGAGTGGATCAACATCGAAGATCACGAGGCCGCGGTCGTCGGCATCACGCTGCATGCGCAGGACGCGCTGGGCGACGTGGTCTTCGTCGACCTGCCCGAGGTCGGGCGCACCTACAAGCAGGGCGAGGTTGCCGGCGTCGTCGAAAGCGTGAAGGCCGCGGCCGACCTCTACATGCCGGTCAGCGGCGAGGTCGTCGAGGTCAACACCGCGCTCAAGGACGACCCCTCGCTGGCCAACACCGACCCCATGGGCCACGGCTGGTTCTTCAAGGTGCACGTCACCCACATGGCCGAGTTCGATGCGCTGATGGACACGCCGGCCTACGACGCCCTGCTCAAGACCCTCTGAACACGCTGCACCTCGCCCTCCCTGCCCTGCCCGCCCCGCCGGAACCTGCCATGCTGATGCCCGCCCTGAAGCCGCTCGACGAACTCGAGAACGCCACCGAGTTCGCCGCCCGCCACATCGGCCCCGATGCCGCCGACGAGGCGCTGATGCTCAGCGTCATAGGCGCGGCGGCGGCCAACCTGACGCGCAGCGCACTGATCGAGGCCATCGTGCCGCGCAGCATCGCGCGCAGCCGGGCCATGCAGCTGCCGGCGCCGCTGACCGAGGCGCAGGCGCTGGCCGAGCTGAAGTCGCTGGCGGCCAGGAACCAGGTGCTGAAGAGCTTCATCGGCCAGGGTTACCACGGCACACACACGCCGGGCGTCATCCTGCGCAACATCCTCGAGAACCCGGCCTGGTACACGGCCTACACGCCCTACCAGGCCGAGATTTCGCAGGGCCGCATGGAAGCGCTGGTGAACTTCCAGACCATGGTCTGCGAGCTCACCGGCATGGCGATGGCCAACGCCAGCATGCTCGACGAGGCCACCGCCGCGGCCGAGGCGATGACGCTGGCCAGGCGCAGCGTGAAGTCCAAGTCGGACACCGTGGTCGTCGCCGGCGACTGCCACCCGCAGACCATCGAGGTGCTGCGCACGCGCGCCGCGCCGCTGGGCCTGAAGCTGCTGGTGGGTGACGCGCCGAAGCTGATGGCCGAGAACGACTACTTCGCCGTCATCGCGCAGTACCCCAGCACCACCGGGCTGATCCACGACCTGAAGCCCTACGTCGAGCAGGCACACGGCAAGCAGGCGGCCTTCATCGTCGCGGCCGACCTGCTGGCGCTGACGCTGCTGGTGCCGCCGGGCGAGTTCGACGCCGACATCGTGGTCGGCAACACGCAGCGCTTCGGCGTGCCCATGGGCGCCGGCGGCCCGCATGCCGCCTACCTGGCCTGCCGCGACGGGTGGAAGCGCAGCATGCCCGGCCGGCTGGTGGGCGTCAGCGTCGACAGCCACGGCCAGCCCGCCTACCGGCTGGCGCTGCAGACGCGCGAGCAGCACATTCGCCGCGAGAAGGCCACCAGCAACATCTGCACGGCGCAGGTGCTGCTGGCCGTGATGGCCAGCATGTACGCCGTCTACCACGGCCCCGAGGGGCTCAGGCGCATCGCCCAGCGCGTGGCCAGCTACACCGCCATCCTGGCGCAGGGGCTGAAGGACCTGGGGCACAAGGTCATCACGCCCGCGGCCTTCGACACGCTGACCATAGAGACCGGCGCGCGCACCGACACCATCCTGAAGCGTGCGCTGACGGGCGGCGCCAACCTGCGCCGCCTGTCGGACCTGCACCTGGGCATCACGCTGGACGAAACGACCACGCGCGACGACCTCGTGGCGCTGTGGGACTGGTTCACCGAATCGGGCCAGGCGCCGCCCCGCGTCGAGACCTTCGACAAAGGCATCGCGCCGCTGATCCCGCCGGCGCTGCGCCGCAGCAGCCCCTTCCTCACGCACCCGGTGTTCAACAGCCACCACAGCGAAACGCGGATGCTGCGCTACATCCGCAGCCTGAGCGACAAGGACCTGGCACTCGACCGCAGCATGATCCCGCTGGGCAGCTGCACGATGAAGCTCAACGCCACCAGCGAGATGATCCCCATCACCTGGCCCGAGTTCGCGCACATCCACCCCTTCGCGCCGCGCGAGCAGCTGGCCGGCTACTGGGCCATGAACGACCAGCTCTGCGCCTGGCTGAGCCAGGCCACGGGCTACGCCGGCGTGAGCCTGCAGCCCAACGCCGGCAGCCAGGGCGAGTACGCCGGCCTGCTGGTCATCAAGGCCTGGCACGAGAGCCGCGGCGAGGGTCACCGCCACATCTGCCTGATACCGGAAAGCGCGCACGGCACCAACCCGGCCAGCGCGCAGATGGCGGGCATGACGGTCGTCGTCACCAGGTGCGACGCCATGGGCAACGTCGACATGGACGACCTCAAGGCCCGGTGCGAGCAGCACAGCGCCAACCTGGCCGCGGTGATGATCACCTACCCCAGCACGCACGGCGTGTTCGAGGTGCGCGTGAAGGAGCTCTGCGCGCTGGTGCACCAGCACGGCGGGCGCGTCTATGTCGACGGCGCGAACATGAACGCGCTGGTCGGCGTGGCCGCGCCGGGCGAGTTCGGCGGCGACGTGAGCCACCTCAACCTGCACAAGACCTTCTGCATCCCGCACGGCGGCGGCGGGCCCGGCGTGGGGCCGGTGGCGGTGGTCGAAGACCTCGTGCCCTTCCTGCCGGCGCACCGCACGGCGGGCCTGGGTGGCGGGCTGAGCGTGGGCGCCGTGAGCGCGGCCCCGCTGGGCAATGCCGCCGTGCTGCCCATCAGCTGGATGTACTGTCGCATGATGGGCGCCGAGGGCCTGCGCGGCGCCACCGAGGTGGCCATCCTCTCGGCCAACTACGTCGCCGCGCGCCTGGCCGAGCACTACCCGGTGCTGTACTCGGGCGGCAATGCGCAGCTCAGGGGCGGCGGCGTGGCGCACGAATGCATCATCGACATCCGCCCGCTGGCCAAAGCCACCGGCGTGGGTGCCGAAGACGTGGCCAAGCGCCTCATCGACTACGGCTTCCACGCGCCGACGCTGAGCTTCCCGGTGGCCGGCACGCTGATGATCGAGCCCACCGAGAGCGAGCCGCTGGTCGAGCTCGACCGCTTCTGCGACGCGATGATCGCCATCCGCGCCGAGATCGCCCGCGTCGAGCGCGGTGAATGGCCGCAGGACGACAACCCGCTGAAGAACGCGCCGCACACCGCCGCCGCGCTGCTCAAGGGCGACTGGCCGCACCCCTATTCGCGCGAGGAAGCCGCCTACCCGCTGCCCGAGTTGCGCCAGCAGAAGTACTGGGCACCGGTGGGGCGTGTCGACAACGTCTACGGCGACCGCAACCTGTTCTGCAGCTGCGTGCCCATGAGCGCGTACGCGGATTGAGGGAGCCGGCCATCGAAGCCCCCCGCCCGCACTGCCGCCGCGTCGCGCGCCTCCAGCCATGCTGAGCTGGCTCGACCGCTTCCCTTGGCTGTGGCTGCTGCTGCTGGCGGCCTGGATGGCCGTGGCACCGCTCACGCCCGAGCCCCATCTGGTCGAGAAGTTGCGCCTGCTGGCCCAGGGGGCGCTGGTGCGCCCTATCGACATCTTCGACCTCGCCATGCATGCGACGCCGCTGTTGCTGGCGGCGCTCAAGCTGTGGCGGCAATGGCGCGTTCGCCGGCCCTGACGCTCAGGGCCGCCGCCGGCCTTCGCGGGCGATCGCGGTCTGCCGCGGCCACGCGCGGCACTCAGTGCGGCGGCCGGGTCGTCCCGCGCCAGCGCTGCACCAGCATCGCCAGCACGGCCAGCGCGACCGGCACGACAAAGGCCGCATAGCGCCCGTAGGCCGACGCCCCTGCGTCGACCTCGTCGAAAAGAAACGCATAGACGGCGATCGCGGCAAAGGTGCCCGCGAGAACCACGGCCAGCGTGGTGCGCTTGCGCAGCCCGAGCAGGGAGCCGAGGAACGAGCCGATCACCGGGCCGGTCATCCAGAACGGCATGAAGACGAAGAGGCCGACCACGCCGAGGCGGCGCACGGCGGCATGGCTGCCCTCGGCGCGCGCACGCAGCCGCGCCAGCGGGACGGCCAGCCAGCGCCCTTCGGGGCTGGCGAGCGCAGCCCTCCAGTCCGGCGGCGCCGCAGGGGCATCGAGGACAAGGACGGGGTCGGGGGCGGGAGATCGCGGCGGCGGCATGGCAGGGGCGAGGTCGCCATGCGGCATAAAACGCCGCCCCCGCCGGGCCGCCTGAGGCAGCGCAAAATTGCCTTGCTGCCGCCCGCGGCATGGCCAGCATCTCCCCGCCGCCGTGACGGCCAGCCCAGCCTGTAGGCTCGCGGTCTGCCCCCCAACCGGACCGCAAGCCCATGGCTGTCTCCGCCTTCGACCTCTTCAAGATCGGCATCGGCCCGAGCAGCAGCCACACCGTGGGGCCGATGCGCGCTGCGCGCCTGTTCGTGCTGCGGTTGGCCCACGACGGCCTGCTGCCGCGCACGGCGCGCGTGCTGAGCCAGCTCTACGGCAGCCTGGGCGCCACCGGCAAGGGCCACGGCAGCGACAAGGCGGTGCTGCTGGGCCTGGCCGGGCACGAGCCCGACACGGTGGACGTCGACGCCGTGCCGGCGCTGCTGGCCGACCTGCGCCGGCGCCAGCGGCTGCCGCTGGCAGGCCGCCACGAGATGGCCTTCAGCGAGAAGGACGACCTGAAGTTCTTGCGCCGCGAGACCCTGCCCTTCCATGCCAACGGCCTGCGCTTCACGGCCTTCGACGCAGCGGGCGCCGAACTCGCCAGCCGCATCTACTACTCGGTGGGCGGCGGCTTCGTGATCAGCGACGAGGTGGCGGCCGACGGCACCCGCCAAAAGGCCGTCGCGCCCGACGCCACGGTGCTGCCGCAGCCCTTCACCAGCGGTGATGAATTGCTGCGGCGCTGTCAGGCACTGCACGGCGGACGCGGCGGCGGCATCGCCGAGGTGATGCGGCGCAACGAACGCCACTGGCGCAGCGACGCCGAGATCGATGCCGGGCTGCTGAAGATCTGGCGCGTGATGCAGGACTGCGTCGAGCGCGGCTGCCGCAGTGACGGCGTGCTGCCCGGCGGGTTCAAGGTAAAGCGGCGCGCGAAGGCGCTGCGCGAGGCGCTCACCGCGCACCCCGAACAGGCGCTGCGCGACCCGCTGCAGGTGTTGGACTGGGTCAACCTCTACGCGCTGGCGGTGAACGAGGAAAACGCCGCCGGCGGGCGCGTCGTCACCGCGCCCACCAACGGCGCGGCCGGCATCGTGCCGGCGGTGCTGCACTACTACACGCGCTTCGTGCCGGGTGCGGCGGACGACAAGGTGGTCGACTTCCTGCTCACCGCCGCGGCCATCGGCATCCTCTACAAGGAGAACGCCAGCATCAGCGGCGCCGAGGTCGGCTGCCAGGGCGAGGTCGGCGTGGCCTGCAGCATGGCCGCCGGCGCGCTGTGCGCGGTGATGGGCGGCACGCCCGAGCAGGCCGAGAACGCGGCCGAGATCGGCATGGAGCACCACCTGGGCCTGACCTGCGACCCGGTGGGCGGGCTGGTGCAGATCCCCTGCATAGAGCGCAACGCCATCGCCTCGGTGAAGGCGATCAACGCCGCGCGCATGGCTTTGCGCGGCGACGGCACCCATTTCGTGAGCCTGGACCAGGTCATCAAGACCATGCGCGAGACCGGCGCCGACATGATGACCAAGTACAAGGAAACGGCGCGCGGCGGGCTGGCGGTGAACATCGTCGAGTGCTGAATTCCGCGCACGACGGCGACATTCCGGCGCGTCGGGCCGGGCGCGACACGTTACATTTTTGGCCACCAGGGCCTGGCGTGCAGACGACCTCACCCGCTCAGTAGCGACACCGGGCCTCAAGACCCCCCGACCGAGACGCAACCATGGCTGATCTCCTTGCTGCCTATCGCCACACCACCGACAACCGGGCCGAGATCGAGTCCAGCCGCAGCTGCGGCTGCTGTTCCTGCGTGCAGATCTTTCCGCCCGACGACATCGTCGCGTGGTCGGGGCTGGATGCCAGCAGCTTCGACGATCCCGACGCGGCCAGCCTCAGCGGCGGCACTGCGCTGTGCCCGCACTGCGGACGCGAGGCGGTGATCGGGGACAACTCGGGCTACCGCATCGACGCGGCCTTTCTCACCACCATGAACGAGGCCTGGTTCCAGCGCACCATCATCCGCAAGCCGCAGCCCAAGCGCTGACGCAACGCAGCCCAAGGGCTGACGCAACGCGGCCCAAGGGCTGACGCAACGCGGCCCAAGGGCCGACGCAACGCGGCGCGCCGCCGGCCTTCCGTTCCGGCTTCCTTTGGCCAAGGTCAAGTCGGCGCGCCGCGCGCCGGACTAGATTGCCCCCCGGTGCGACCTGCGCACCGGGGAGCGCACCTTGAACCTTGCCGAAAGCCTGCTGCAGGCGCTGAAAGCGCGCGGCGCGACCGAGGTCTTCGGCATCCCCGGCGACTTCGCGCTGCCACTGTTCCGCGAGATCGAGCGCAGCGCGCTGCTGCCGCTGTTCACGCTGTCGCACGAGCCCGGCGTGGGCTTCGCGGCCGACGCGGCGGCGCGCGCACGCGGCGGCCTCGGCGTGGCCGCGGTGACCTACGGCGCCGGCGCCATCAACCTGCTGAATGCGGTGGCCGGCGCCTACGCCGAGCGCGTGCCGCTGGTGGTGCTGTCGGGTGCGCCGGCTTCGCACGAGGCCGGCAGCGGCCTGCTGCTGCACCACCAGGTGAAGACGCTCGATTCGCAATGGCATCTGTTCGCCGAGCTCACGGTCGACCGCGCGCGGCTGGACGACCCGCAACGCGCGCCCGAGCAGATCGCGCGCGTGCTCGACGCCGCGCTGGCGCGCTCGCGGCCGGTCTACCTCGAGATTCCGCGCGACATGCCAGCCCGGCCCTGCGCCGCCGTGCCGATGACAGCCGCGCCGCTGCCCGACCCCGAGCGCCTGGCGGCCTGCGCCGACGAGCTGCTGGCGCGGCTGGCCGCGGCCGCGCGGCCCGTGCTGATGGTAGGCGTGGAAGTGCGGCGCTACGGCCTCGAGGAGCGCGTGGCCGAACTGGCCCGCCGACTGGGCTGCCCGGTGGTCACGAGCTTCATGGGCCGCGGGCTGCTCGCCCAGGCCGACGTGCCGCTGCTCGGCACCTATCTCGGCCTGGCCGGCGACCTGGATCTGAGCGCCCGGGTCGAACAGTCCGACGGCTTGCTGCTGATGGGGGTGATCGTCTCCGACACCAACTTCGCGGTATCGGCCAAACGCATCGACCTGCGCCAGACGATCAAGGTCTACGACGGCAGCGTAGCGATGGGCCACCACGTCTACCCGGGCGTGCCCATCGCCGCGCTGGTCGACGCCTTGCTGGCCCGCCTGCCGGCCACCGCGCCGGCCGGTGCGTGGCCCAGGACCTCGATGCCGGCGGCGACGCCCACGGGCGAGAACACCGCCGCCCCGGCATCGAGCGCGGCACTCGGCCCGGCCGACATCGCCGCCGCCGTCAATGCGTTGCTGCTCGAACACGGCAGCATGCCGCTGGCCAGCGACATCGGCGACTGCCTGTTCACGGCCATGGACATCGACCATGCGGCGCTCGTCGCCCCCGGCTACTACGCCACCATGGGCTACGGCGTACCGGCCGGGCTGGGCCTGCAGGTCGCCACGGGCCAGCGCCCGATCATCCTCGTCGGCGACGGCGCCTTCCAGATGACGGGCTGGGAACTCGGCAACGCGGCGCGCTGCGGCTGCGACCCCATCGTGCTGGTCTTCAACAACGCCAGCTGGGAGATGCTGCGCGCCTTCGAACCCACGGCGCGTTTCAACGACCTCGGGCGCTGGGACTTCGCGGCCATGGCTGCCGGCATGGGCGGCGACGGCCACGCGGTGGCTACGCGGGCCGACCTGGCCGCGGCGCTGGCGACGGCGCATGCCACGCGCGGGCGCTTCCAGCTCATCGACGTGCGGCTGGCGCCCGGCGGCCTGTCACCCACCTTGGCGCGTTATGTCCAGGCAGTGAAGCGGCTGTCGGCGCCGGCCTGACCGCTCAGAGCGTGAGAGTTTTTCGGGCGTGCCCGAGCAGCGCGCCAAAGGGCGCCTGATCTAGGCGCAAAGCGCAGACATAGCTCGGGCTATGGCGAGCATTTGCAACGACGAGCAGGTGCTTTTTGGTGTGATGAGCGGGCATGAACGAAAGACTCTCACGCTCTCC
>PNKD01000112.1 GCA_013822265.1 Leptothrix sp. (in: b-proteobacteria) | reverse complement strand
GGAGCTCTCCCATGATGAAGATCCTGCTGACTGCGGCGCTGGTGGCCACCACCGGCCTGCTGCCCACCCTTTCGCTGGCCTGCCACGGCCACAGCGACAGCCACGACCGCAAGCCGAGCGCCCAGCTCGGCCCGCGCCCCTTTTTCCTCGTCGAAGACATGGTCGACAGCCCGCTCAAGCGCGAGCTGCAGGCCTGCGCCGCGCGCGAACAGACCTACAAGCCGACGCTGTTCTCCATCGGCCACCGCGGCGCCGCGCTGCAGTTCCCCGAGCACACCGTGGAGAGCTACACCGCCGCCGCGCGCATGGGTGCGGGCATCGTCGAGTGCGACGTCACCTTCACCAAGGACAAGGAACTCGTCTGCCGCCACGCGCAGAACGACCTGCACACCACCACCAACATCCTGGCCACGCCGCTGGCGGCCAAGTGCATCACGCCGTTCACGCCGGCCACCTTCGACGCCCACGGCACCCGCCTGACGCCGGCCCGTGCCGAGTGCCGCACCAGCGAGCTGACGCTGGCCGAGTTCAAGTCGCTGCGCGGCAAGATGGACGCCGCCAACGCGAACGCGCGCACGGTGGCCGAGTACCTGGCCGGCACCGCCAGCTTCCGCACCGACCTGTACTCGGGCCCGAGCAGCGGCACGCTGATGACGCACCGCGAGAGCATCGAGCTCTTCAAGCGCCTGGGCGTGAAGATGACGCCCGAGCTGAAGAGCCCCAGCGTCACGATGCCCTTCGACGGCTTCTCGCAGCAGGCCTACGCGCAGAAGATGATCGACGAGTACAAGCACGCCGGTGTGCCGGCACGCGACGTCTGGCCGCAGTCCTTCGACAAGAACGACGTGCTGTACTGGGTGAACAACGAGCCCGCTTTCGGCCGACAAGCGGTCTACCTGGACGACGCCGACACCGTGGCCGACCTGCCGAGCGCGGCCGAACTGGCCGCCTACCGAGCGCAAGGCATCCGCATCGTGGCGCCGCCCACCTTCGCGCTGCTGACCGCCGACAGCAGCGGCAACATCCTGCCGTCGCCCTACGCGAAGGACGCGAAGCGCGCCGGGCTGGACATCATCACCTGGACGGTCGAGCGCTCGGGCATCCTGGCCGACGGCAACAACGGCTTCTATTTCCAGACCTTCGACAGCGCCGTCAGGCGTGAAGGCGACCTGATGCGCGTGCTGGACGTGCTGGCGCAGGAGGTGGGCGTGATCGGCGTGTTCAGCGACTGGCCGGCGAGCGTGAGCTTCTACGCCAACTGCAAGGGCCTGAAGTAGGCCCGGCGGCTGAAAAGGCGGCCGAGAACGCCGGCCCGGCGTCGGCAACGGCCCGCGCGCGTGAAATGAGCTCGACGCGGGGCCGACCGGCCGTCGCGAGGGTTTAGCCTCGGGGTCCGGCCTGGCACGGCGCGTGCAAGCCGGCAGGCACCGCCCCGCCGAGGGGCACCACGAGAAGGACAACCCGATGAGCTCGATCTTCCAATGGCGCGAAGTGCTGCCCGCCCCTGGCGCGGTGGTCGCCCCCGACGAACGTCTGCCCTGGCCGCAGACCGCCGCCATCGGCGCGCAGCACGTCATCGCGATGTTTGGCGCCACCGTGCTGGCGCCCATACTGATGGGCTTCGACCCCAACGTCGCGATCCTGATGAGCGGCGTGGGCACGCTGATCTTTTTCCTGTCGGTGGGCGGCCGCGTGCCCAGCTACCTGGGGTCGAGCTTCGCCTTCATCGGCGTCGTCATCGCCGCCACCGGCTATGCCGGCAGCGGCGCCAACGCCAACCTGGGCGTGGCGCTGGGCGGCATCGTGGCCTGCGGGCTGCTCTACGCCGCCATCGGCCTGGTGGTGATGGCCACCGGCACGGGCTGGATAGAGCGCCTGATGCCGCCGGTGGTGACCGGCGCGGTGGTCGCCGTCATCGGGCTCAACCTGGCCGGCATCCCGATCAAGAACATGGCGCCCACCGCCTTCGACGCCTGGATGCAGGGCGTGACCTTTCTCTGCGTCGGCGCGGTGGCGGTGTTCACGCGCGGCATGACGCAGCGGCTGCTGATCCTGGTCGGCCTCATCGTCGCCGGCCTCGTCTACGCGCTGCTCACCAACGGGCTGGGGCTGGGCAAGCCGATCGACGTTTCGGGCATCGCCAACGCCGCCTGGTTCGGCGCGCCGGGTTTTGCCGCGCCGGTGTTCGACACCAACGCCATGCTGCTGATCGCCCCGGTGGCCATCATCCTGGTGGCCGAGAACCTGGGCCACATCAAGGCCGTGAGCGCGATGACCGGCCGCAACCTCGACCCACTGATCGGCCGCGCCTTTGTCGGCGACGGCATCGCCACCATGGTCTCGGGCGCCAGCGGCGGCACCGGCGTCACCACCTATGCCGAGAATATCGGCGTCATGGCCGCCACGCGCATCTACTCCACCGCCACCTTCGTCGTCGCGGCGCTGATCGCCATCCTGCTGGGTTTCAGCCCCAAGTTCGGCGCTCTCATCCAGGCCATCCCGCTGGCGGTGATGGGCGGCGTGTCCATCGTCGTGTTTGGCCTCATCGCGGTGGCCGGCGCCCGCATCTGGGTCGACAACCGGGTCGATTTCTCTGACAACCGCAACCTCGTGGTGGCCGCCATCACGCTGGTGCTGGGCACCGGCGACTACACGCTGAAGTTCGGCGGCTTCACGCTGGGCGGCATCGGCACCGCGACCTTCGGCGCCATCCTGCTGTGGGCGCTGCTGGGCGGCGCCGGCAAGGCGCGCTGAGTGGGCAGGCCGGCGCCGGGCGGTATGCTGTGCACATGACCCAAGCCGCCGACCTGCTGAGCCGCACCTCCGACCCCGACGCCGCCCAGCGCGCCGCGGAGATCCTGACCGACCTCGTCGAGCACGTTGGCGAGCGCACGCTCTTCACCTTCGACGACGACTCGGTGCTTGTCGTCGACGGCCACAGCCTGCTGGCCTTCGACGGCTTCGCCGCGGCGCG
Source organism: Leptothrix sp. (in: b-proteobacteria) (assembly GCA_013822265.1). Classification (GTDB taxonomy): domain Bacteria; phylum Pseudomonadota; class Gammaproteobacteria; order Burkholderiales; family Burkholderiaceae_C; genus Rubrivivax. Next base: position 11,255 of record PNKD01000112.1, on the reverse strand, counting down.
TTCGGCGCTGGGCGGCTGAGGCCGCCAACCGCCGCAGGCCGTCAGCGAGGCGCCGACGCCGCGCGCAACGGCGCCACCAGGCGGCGCTCGAAGTCGGCCGGCGCGGTGTACTGCAGCACGTCGCGGCCCTGGGCGTCGAGCGCCACCGCCAGACCCAGCGCGGGGTAGAGCCAGTGCTGCAGGCGCTCACCGCCGGCGATGCGCTCGGCCGGTGCACCGAAGCGCGCCGTCAGCACCTCGGCGCTCAGCTGCGCGGACGCGATGAAGCTCAGCCCGACCAGCGCCGTGCCGCCCAGCTCGGCCCTGGCCGGCGCGCTCAACGCATGGCGGCGCGCGCCCGAGGCCGTGGGCACGCCGGGCAGCAGGCCACGCCAGCGTGCCAGCGCGGCCGCAGCGCCTTCGGCGTCGAAGGCCAGCAGCAGCCGCCCGCCGACGCCGCCGGCCTCGAAACGCTCGACGTAGCCCTCCAGCGCCAGCGTGCCGCCATTCCCGCCCGGGCCGGCGATGAGCGCCAGCGCCAGTTCGTCGCCCCAACGTTGCTGCGCCTGGGCCAGCGTGCTGCCCGGCAGATCGAGGCCGAAGACCTGGCTGCGGCCGGGCGCGGGCAGCGCCACCTGCCAGGGCGCGGCCGAGGCCGGCGCGGTGCCGGCGGCTGCGGGCGGCGGGGGCTGCGCCATGCGCCAGACGGCGGGCGCAAAGGCGATCAGCAGGCTCAACACGCCCGCGGCCAGCGCGAACAGGAAGGGGTGTTTCACGCCGTGCCGCGGCCCGGGCCGACAGGCTCGGCGGCCCGCTCATTGGCCCGCACTTCGGCCCGTTCTTCGGCCCGTTCTTCGGCCCGCTTGGCAGCGTGGTACGCACCGCTGCCACGCGTGAACACCACGTCGCCCTCCCGCACATCGCCGGGCTGGAATTCGGGCAGCGCCTGCACGCGCTCGTACAGCGGCGCGAAGTCGATGCGTGTGAACTCGAGCAGCGCGTCGAGGTCGCGAATCACGAAGTAGGTCTCCTGGAAGTCGTCGATGCGGTAGTTCGTGCGCATCACGCGCTCCAGCGTCAGCCCGATGCGGTTGGGCGAGGCGTCGGCCAGGCAGAACTTGGACTCGGTGAACGACGACGCGATGCCGGCGCCGAAGAGGCGCAGCCCGCCGCGCTGCTGCAGCAGGCCGAACTCGATGGTGTACCAGTACAGCCGCGCCAGGTGCTTCAGGTGGCCCAGCTGCTGCGCGCGCAGGCCGCCCTGGCCGTAGGCCTGGATGAAGTCGGCGATGGCCGGGTTCATCAGCATCGGCACGTGGCCGAAGACGTCGTGGAAGACGTCGGGCTCTTCGAGGTAGTCGAGCTGCTCGGGCCGGCGAATGAAGTTGCCGGCCGGGAAACGCCGGTGCGCCAGGTGCTCGAAGAAGACCTCGTCGGGCACCAGCCCGGGCACGGCCACCACCTGCCAGCCGGTGCGCCGCATCAGCACCTCGCTCAGCGCGCGGAAGTCGGGGATCTGCGTGGCACCTATCGGCAACTCGCGCATGCCCTGCACGAACTCGTCGCAGGCGCGGCCGGGCAGCAGCCGCGTCTGGCGCTCGAACAGCGTCTTCCAGGTCGCGTGCTCGGCCGCGGTGTAGCGCGCCCAGCCCTGGTCTATCGTCCAGTCGGGGCTGTCGGGCTGCTCGCCCGCGGCCAGGCCGTGCTTGGGCGCCTGCATGTCAGGCCTTGAAGGCCTTCTCGTGCATCCACGCCGCGTGCCTGGGCGCGCGGCGCGTGCGGTTCCACTCGTCGAGCATGTCCCACTTCACCGCGTCCAGCCGCTGCAGCATCTCGGGCGTGGCGACGTCGGCGGCCAGTTCGAGCCGATGGCCGTTGGGGTCGAAGAAGTAGATGCTCTTGAAGAGCGTGTGGTCGGTGGGGCCGATGACCTCGATGCCGGCGGCCGTCAGGCTGGCCTGGGTGAGCGCCAGCGTGGCTTCGCTGTCGACCTTGAAGGCGATGTGCTGCACCCACTCGGGCGTGTTGGCGTCGCGGCCCATGGCGGGTGAGTTCGGCAGCTCGAAGAAGGCCAGCACGTTGCCCTGGCCGGCGTCGAGAAACACGTGCATGTAGGGGTCGGGGGCCTTGGTCGACGGCACCTGGTCTTCGGCGATGGCGAGCACGAAGTCCATGCCCAGGTGCTTGACGTACCAGTCGACCGTCTCCTTGGCCGAGTGGCAGCGGTAGGCGACGTGGTGGATGCGTTGCAGCAGCGCCATGCTCAGGCCCCCGTGGTCTCGATCGCGCCGCGGCGGATCTGGTCGCGCTCGATGCTCTCGAACAGCGCCTTGAAGTTGCCTTCGCCGAAGCCCTCGTCCTTCTTGCGCTGGATGAACTCGAAGAACACGGGCCCCAGCAGGGTCTGCGAGAAGATCTGCAGCAGCAGGCGCTTGTCGCCGCCGTCCTTGCCGCCGTCCTTGCCGCCGTCCTTGCCGCCGTTCGTGCTGCCGTCCATCAGGATGCCGCGCGCCTGCAGTTCACGCACCGGCTCGCCATGGCCGGGCAGGCGCTCCTCGAGCATCTCGTAGTAGGTCTCGGTGGGCGCCGTCATCAGCGGTATGCCCGCCATCTGCAGCGCGTCGACGCTGGCCAGCAGGTCGTCGGTGAGCAGCGCCACGTGCTGTATGCCCTCGCCGTTGAACTGCATCAGGAACTCCTCGATCTGGCCGCCGTTCTTGCCCGACTCTTCGTTCAGCGGGATGCGGATCATGCCGTCGGGCGCCGTCATCGCGCGGCTGGTCAGGCCGGTGTACTCGCCCTTGATGTCGAAGAAGCGGATCTCGCGGAAGTTGAAGATGCGCTCGTAGAAGCTGCCCCAGAACCCCATGCGGCCCTTGTAGACGTTGTGCGTGAGGTGGTCGATGAGGCGCAGGCCGTGGCCCCTGGGGCGGCGGTCGACGCCTTCGATGAACTCGAAGTCGATGTCGTAGATGCTCTTGCCATCTTCGAAGCGGTCGATCAGGTACAGCGGCGCGCCGCCGATGCCCTTGATCGCCGGCAGCCGCAACTCCATCGGCCCGGTGGGGATCTCGATGGGCTGCGCGCCCATGTCCAGCGCGCGGCGGTAGGCCTGGTGCGAATCGCGCACGCGAAAGGCCAGGCCGCAGGCGCTCGCGCCATGCTCGGCGGCGAAGTAGCCGGCCAGGCTCTTGGGCTCGCGGTTGACGATGAAATTGATCTCGCCCTGGCGGTACAGCACCACGTCCTTGGAGCGGTGGCGCGCCACGAGCGTGAAGCCCATCTTCTCGAACAGCGGCTCCAGCACGCCGGGCACCGGCGAGGCGAACTCGACGAACTCGAATCCGCACAGGCCCATCGGGTTGTCGAAGAGATCGGCCATGAGGTGCTGCCTTCCTGCAAAGCGGGTTGAAGGGCGAAACTCTAGGTGCCCAGCGGCGAAAGATGTTTGCTTGTCGCGCCGGCCGCTGTCGAGCATGCGATATCTTCTCTCTCCCTACAAGGCCAGGGAGAGAGAAGCTTGCAGCCCCCCGAACTCGACGCCACCGACCGCCGCATCCTGGCCCACCTGCAGCTGCATGGCCGCGTCTCCAACCTGGAGCTGGCCGAGGCCGTGCACCTGTCGCCGGCGCAGTGCCACCGCCGCCACCGCCGGCTGGAAGAGCGCGGTTTCGTGCGCCGCTACGAGGCCCGGCTGGACGCCGCGCGCCTGGGCCTGGGTGTCATGGCCTACGTGCACGTGACGATGGAGCGCGGCCACATCCGCGAGGTCGTGAAGTTCCGCGAGCTCGTCAGCCACATGGCGCAGGTGCAGGAGTGTTATGCCGTCACCGGCGACTTCGATTACGTGCTGAAGGTGGTGGCGCGCGACCTCAAGATGCTGTCCGACTTCCTGCTCAAGACGCTGGCGCAGCTGCCCGGCGTCAACGGCGTGCGTTCCAGCGTCTGCCTCGACGAGGTGAAGTGCACGGGGGCGCTGCCGCTGGACGCGTGAGGGGTGTGCCGGTGCCGCGGCCGCGCCCCGCCCCTGCCGCGTTCATGCCGCGTCCATGCCGCGTTCATGCCGCGACCAGGCCCTGCGCCGGCTCGGGCATGGCCCACAGAATCGGCCGTCTGCCGCAGCGCGGCACTCCCATGCAGTGAAGGCCGCGACGGCCGCAACCCGAGCGATGACGACGCCCCACCCCTCCCGCAGCGACGCCCCGCCCCGCACGACCAAGACGCCGCCACGGCCACGCGCAGCCGCCCTTGCGGCGCTCGCGCTGCTGGCCCTGCCCTGCCTGCCCGCGGCGGCGCAGGCGCAGGCGCCGATGCCGGCGCCGACGCAGACCATCGTGATCACCGGCTCGGCCAGCGGCGGCGGGCTGCGCGCCTTCGATGCGCCCTACGCCGTGGGCGTGGTCGGCAGCGACACGCTGCGCGCCGCCGGGCCCATGGTCAACCTGTCCGAGGCGCTGTCGCGCCTGCCGGGGCTGGTGGCCGCCAACCGCAACAACTACGCGCAGGACCTGCAGATCAGCTCGCGCGGCTTCGGCGCCCGCGCCAGCTTCGGCGTGCGCGGCCTGCGGCTGGTGAGCGACGGCATCCCGGCCAGCGGCCCCGACGGCCAGGGGCAGGTGTCGCACTTCGACATCGCCGGCGCCGAACGCGTCGAGGTCTTGCGCGGCCCCTTCTCGGCGCTGTACGGCAACAGCTCGGGCGGCGTCATCGCGCTGGTCAGCGCCGCGCCCCAGGCCCGCGCGCTGACGCTGGGCGTGGACGCCGGCAGCGACGGCCTGCAGCAGTGGCGCCTGGGCATAGAGGCGCCGCTGGCTGGCGGCTTCAGCCTGCGCGCCCAGGTTTCGAGATTCGAGACCGACGGCGTGCGCCCGCAGAGCAGCACCGAGCGCCGCCTGGGCAACCTGCGCCTGGGCTGGGACGGCGAGCGCGACCGTGTCGTCGTGGTGCTGAACTCGGTGAACCAGCCCGCGCTCGACCCGCTGGGCCTGACGCGCGCGCAGTTCGACGCCGACCCCGGCCAGACCACCGGCGTGGCGCTGCCGCAGCAGCGGCCGGGCCAGGGCTTTCGCTACAACACGCGCAAGAACACCTGGCAGGACCAGGCCGGCGCGAGCTGGCGCCACCGCTTCGAGCACGCAGGTGCGCTGCAGGCCAGCCAGCTCGTCGCCTACAGCGGCCAGCGCTCGGTGACGCAATGGCAGTCCATCCCCGATGCCGCGCAGGCCCCGGCCACCCAGCCCGGCGGCGTGATCGACTTCGACCGCCGCTACCGCGGTGTCGACGGCCGGCTCATCTGGCGCTGGGCGCTCGCGGGCGAGCGCAGCGCCCAGCTGGTGGCCGGCGCCAGCGTCGACCGCAGCAGCGAAGACCGGCGCGGCTTTCGCAACTACACCGGCGACGGTGCCGCGCGCGTGCTGGGCGTCACCGGCGAGCTGCGCCGCGACGAACGCAACCGCGTCAGCACGCGCGACTTCTACGCGCAGGCCCAAGCCGAGATCGCGCGCCGCTGGACGGCAACGCTGGGGCTGCGCCGCGGCGGCGTCGACTTCACGTCGAGCGACCGCTACATCGCAGGCACCAACGGCGACGACTCGGGCAGGCTGGGCTACCGCTACACCAACCCGGTGGCGGCGCTGCAGTGGCGCGGCAGCCCCGAGCTCAACGTCTACCTCAGCGTGGCGCGCGGCTTCGAGTCGCCGACCTTCGGCGAGCTGGCCTACCGCCCCGACGGCCAGCCCGGCTTCAACGGCGCACTGAAGGCGCAGACCAGCCGGCAGCTCGAACTGGGCGCCAAGTGGCGCCCGGCCGGGCTGGGCCTGCGACTGGACGCCGCCGTCTTCGACGCCCGCAGCGACGACGAGATCGGCGTGGCCACCAGCAGCGGCGGGCGCACCACTTTCCGCAACGTCGGCCGCACGCAGCGGCGCGGCGCCGAGCTCGAAACGCGATGGCAGCCCGCTGCGGCCTGGCGCGTGCATCTCGCCGCCACCTGGCTCGACGCCACCTACCGCGACGGCCTGCCGGCACCCGCCGGCCGTCGCATCGCCGGCACGCTGCGGGCCTTTGGCTACGCCGAGCTGGCCTGGCAGGCGCTGCCGGCGCTCGAGCTCGCGCTCGAGGCCCGCGGCCAGGGCCGCCTGCCGGTGAACGACACCAACAGCGACTTCGCCGCCGGCCACGGCCTGCTCGGCCTGCGCGCGCTCTGGCGCCAGCCCGTCGGCGCGGGCCGGCTCGAACTGCTGGGCCGCGCCGACAACCTGGCCGACCGCCGCGTCGTCGGCAGCGTCATCGTCAACGAAGGCAACCAGCGTTTCTTCGAGCCCGCCGCCGGCCGCACGCTGCTCGTCAGCGCGCGCTGGGTGCAGCCGTTCTGAGCCCCTGCGGCCACCGGCTCCGGGGCTGGCGACAGACTGCGCACCGTCGGCCCCCGCCGGGGCAGGGCGCACCCGTAGAGATGGCGGCGATGGCGACCCACATAATCGTTTCGCGCGGCCACGACGTCATGCCCGACCAGCCCTGAGGAGACAGCCCGATGTTCACCCGCACCTTCCTGAGCGCGGCTTCCCTGTCCTTGCTGGCGGCCTGCCAGACGGCCCCTCCGGCTACCCCGGCGGCACCGGCGCCGGCCGCCGCCGCGCCGGCCGCGCCGGCCTGGCAGCAGGGCCGCCTGCCCGCGCAGGCGAAGTCGACGCTGGCCCCGGTGGCCGGCAGGCTCACGGTCACGCCCGCCAGCGAGATCCCGCTGCAGAGCTTCAAGCTGCCGCCCGGTTTCAAGGCCGAGATCTGGGCCAGCGGCATCCCGGGCGCGCGCGCCATGGCCCGCGCCGAGAACGGCAAGGTCTACCTCGGCACGCGCGGCATCGGCCGCGTCTACGAAGTCACCGACAACGGCAGCACGCGCACCAGCCGCGTCGTCGTCGACAAGCTCGTGCAGCCCGCCGGCGTGGCCTACGCCAACGGCGCGCTGTACGTGATGGCCATCGACAAGGTGCTGCGCTACGACGGCATCGCCAGCCACCCCGGCGTCGCCCCGGTGGACATGACGGCGGCCTTCAAGCTGCCCAAGGAGCAGCACCACAACTGGAAGTACATCGACTTCGGGCCCGACGGCAAGCTCTACGTGCCCTTCGGCGCGCCGTGCAACATCTGCGAGCCGGGGCAGGAATACGCGCAGATCCGCCGCTACAACGCCGACGGCTCGGGCATGGAAGTCATCGCGCGCGGCGTGCGCAACACGCAGGGCTTCGCCTGGCACCCCGAGACCCAGGAGATGTGGTTCACCGACCACGGCCGCGACTGGATGGGCGACGACGGCCCGGCCGACGAGCTCAACCGCATGGTCAAGACCGGGCTGAACTTCGGCTTCCCGTACTGCCACGCCGACGGCATCGCCGACCGCGACCTCCCGAAGGCCGATGCCTGCGCCGGCGTGACGCTGCCGGTGCAGACCCTGGGCCCGCACGCCGCGGCGATGGGTGTGCACTTCTACACCGGCAGCATGTTCCCGGCCGAGTACCGCAACACGATGTTCGTGGCGCGCAAGGGCTCGTGGAACCGCACGCAGAAGTTCGGCTACGACGTGGTCACGGTGCGCATGGACGCCCAGGGCGGCAACCCGCGCATCCAGGCCTTCATGACGGGCTTTCTCGACCCCAGCAACGACAGCATCAGCGGCCGGCCGACCTACATGCTGCAGCTGCCCGACGGCTCGCTGCTGATCAGCGACGAGCAGCTGGGCGCGATCTACCGCATCACCTATGCGAAGTGACGCGGCAGCGGCGCTGGCCGGCCTGGTGCTGGCCGGCGCCGCCCACGCGCAGCCGCAGCCCGCAGGCGCGGCGGCCTGCACGCCCTGCCACGGGCCGGGCGGCAACTCGCCCACGCCGGCCATCCCGTCCATCGCCGGCCAGCCCAGGCTGTTCATCGAGAACCAGCTGGTGCTGATCCGCGAAGGCCTGCGCGACGTGCCGGCCATGAAGGCGGTGATGGGCGGCCTGGGCGACGCCGAGATCGTCTCGCTGGCGCAGCACTTCGCGGCCCAGCCGGCGCTGGCGCCACCGGGGCCGGTGCAGGCCGACAGATTCCGCGCCGGGGCCGAGGTCTCCGGCCGCGCGCTGTGCGGCACCTGCCACCTGCCCGGCTATGTCGGCCAGAACCAGATCCCGCGCCTGGCCGGCCAGCACGAGGCCTACCTGGCCGCGACGATGAAGATGTACCGCGACAACCCGGCGCCGGGGCGCGACACGGCGATGTCGGCCGTGCTGTACGGCCTGAAGGACACCGACCTCGACCACCTTGCGCACTACTTCGCCCATTTCGCCCATTTCGCCCACTTCGCCCACTTCGGCAAGTAGCGCGCACGGCACGCCCCCCTCGTGGCCGCTGTGGCCGCTGCCGGTGCTGGCCGGCGTGCTGCCGCTGGTGGCCACGCTCGTCGCCTGGGCGCTGTCCACCCACCTCGGCCTGGTGACGGCCTGCAACCCCTTCATCGACGGCTGCGTGTCGATCAGCCGCGCCGCGCGCCACGACCTGCCCAACCACGTCTTCCGTGCGCTGATGCTGCCGGCCGCCACGCTGCAGGCCCTGGTGTGGCTGGTCACGGCGCGCTGGCTGCGGCAGCACCTGGGCCGCACGCCGGGGCCGCGTTGGCTGGCGCCGCTGGGGGTGATGGCGGCCATCGCGCTGGTGCTCTACGTCAGCTTTCTCGGCACCGAGGGGGCCGTCTACCGCCTGCTGCGGCAGTACGGCACGGTGGTCTATTTCGGCTTCACCTGCCTGTGCATGCTGCTGGCCGGCGGCGCGGTGCAGAAGCTGGCCGCCGCCGGCGTGCTGCGGCTGCCGCGGCTGCTGGAAGTCGCGATGCTGGCACTGGCCGCGGCGCTGGTGCTGCTGGGGCTGGGCAACGCCATCGTCGCCGCCGTGTTCGGCGGCGCGCTGAAGGCGCGCATCGAGAACGTCACCGAATGGTGGGGGGCGCTGATCTTCGTCGCCGTCTTCGTGGCCCTGGCCGCGATGTGGGCGCGGTTGGGGCTGCGCCTGACGCTGGCCGCACGCGACCCTGCGCAGCCGGCACCGCCGCACGGCTGAACGTCCACCGCCCACCGGGTTCGCGCCGGTTGACTGCACTCAACTCGCAAGCCGCCTCACGGCAGAAGATGTCGCGCCGCTGACCCCGCGAACGGAGGACGACGATGCGTCCGTCGAGTCAACGCGATTTGCATGCGATCGCTGTTCTTGCCGCACTCGCGCTCGCCGGGTGGGCTGGGCTCTGTGCCGCCGCGCCCGCGGTGGCCGCCGCGCCGCAGACGGTCTGCACCCTCACCATCAACTCGCCCGACGAGCAGGAGGCCTTGCGCCGCCATCTGCCGCCATCGAAGTACCGCTTCGTCGAACTGGTGCAGCGCGGCCGGCCCGACTGGCTGGCCAGCGCGTGCCGCGCGCCGCTGCGCTGCGACGTGCTCGTCGTCTCGGCCCACTTCGACGGCGCCGACGCGTTCTACGCCGAGCGGATCGAGCAGCCCGAGCACTTCACCGGCGGCGACCTCGAGCGCGTGTCGTGCGGCGGCGCGTGCCCGGCGCTGTTCTCGCAACTGCAGGAGGTCTACCTCTTCGGCTGCAACACGCTCAACCCGCAGCCGCAGAGCGACGCCCCGGCCGAGGTGCTGCGCAGCCTGCTGCGTGCCGGCCACACACGCGCGCAGGCCGAGCAGGCGCTGCAGTCGCTGACCGGCGTGCACGCCGAGAGCCGGCGTGACCGCATGCGCCAGATCTTCCAGGGCGTGCCGGTGATCTACGGCTTCAGCGGCTCCGCGCCGCTGGGGCCGGCGGCCGCCGCCACGCTGCAAAGCCACCTGCGCCACGGCGGCGGGCGCGACTTCGGCAGCGGCCGCGTCTCGAACCGGCTGCTCGAGGCCTTCGCGCCCTTCGGCCTGGCCGCGGCGCCGGGGCTCGCCGACGATCCCGCACTGGTCGAGGCGCGCGCCGACATGTGCCGGTTCGCCGACGAGCGGCTGCCGGCCGCCGCCAAGCTGGCCTTCGTGCACGGCCTGCTGCAACGCCATGTCGGCGAGGCGCGCCTGTACATGGACCGCATCCAGAACCTGCTGGCGTCGCTGGACGACAGCACCCGGCGCCAGAGCGAAGTCGCCGCGCAGCTCGCGGCCATCGCCGGTGACGGCGCCGCACGCGAGCGCCTGCTCGACTACGCCCGCCGCACCGACCGGCCGCCGGTGCGCGTGCAGATGCTCGACCTGGCGCACGACCTGGGCTGGCTGAACAGCGGCCAGCGGCGAGGGGAGCTGGTGCGGCTGCTGGACGAGCTGCAGCAGCGGCGCGCGCTGGGCGTGCCCGAGGTGCACCTGGCCTGCGCGCTGAACGAGGACCGCCGGCTCGACGGTGCCCTGCGTCGCCCCACGGGCCTTGCCAGTGGTGCCGACAGCGTCGCGCATGCCGCGCTGCGCGCCTGCCTGGGCAGCGCCGACGACCGTGCCCGCACGCTGCAGGCGCTGCTGGGCGCCAGCGAGGCCGACGTGCACGTCGCGCAGGCCTACCTGCGCCACCGGCCGGTGGCCGACGCGGGCGAGCTGCGCCGGCTCGTCGACCGCATTGCCGGCATGAACCCCGGCGGCGCGCAGGTGCAGGCGCTGGAGGCGCTGAGCCGTCACCCTGTCGCCGACCGCGAAGTGCTGCGGCAGCTGACGCGCCTGTTTGCCGACAGCCCGTCGGCGGCCGTGCAGTCGGCGATTGCCGCCATTCTCATCCGCGCCGACCCCAAGGCCATCGACACCGAGGCCCTGACCCACACGCTGATGGCCAGGCGCCACCCGGCGCCCGGCAGCGGCGCGCTGATCGACCTGCTGCTCGACGCGCTGCAGTCACGCTGAGCGGCAGCGCGCTGCAGTCACGCTGAGCGGCAGCGCGCTGCCGTCCCGCTGAGCGGCAGCGCGCTGCCGTTACAAGCGCTTGCGGGGCCGGGCCCGGCCTGTGGAACACTGGCGCGATGCAGCACTTGCGTACTCCGGGGCGCCTGCTGATTCGCGTTCTGCTGGCGGCGCTGGCCTCGACGGCCTTCTCGGCGACGACCGGCGCGATCGCCGCGCGCCCAGCATCCAGCTCGCCCAAGACCATTTGCACGGTCACCATCAATTCGTCGGACGAGCGCGAGGTCTTCCAGCGCCGCCTGCCCGCGGGCGACTACCGCTTCGTCGAACTGGTGCGGCGCGGCCAGCCCGACTGGCTGGCCGACGCCTGCAAGCAGGGTGTGCGCTGCGATGCGC
>PNKD01000111.1 GCA_013822265.1 Leptothrix sp. (in: b-proteobacteria) | reverse complement strand
CCATCAGGCACAGGAAGATCGCGACGCCGAAGATCCACACCAGCTCGCGCGGCTTCTTGTAGCTGCCGTACATCATGCCGCGCCACATGTGCAGGTAGACGCAGACGAAGAACGCACTGGCCCCGGTGGAGTGCATGTAGCGCACCAGCCAGCCCCAGGGCACGTCACGCATGATGTACTCGACCGACTCGAAGGCCTTGGCGGCGTCGGGCTTGTAGTGCATGACGAGGAAGATGCCGGTGACGATCTGCATCACCAGCACCAGCAGCGACAGGCTGCCGAAGAAGTACCACCAGTTGAAGTTCTTCGGCGCGTAGTACTCCGACAGGTGCTTCCTGTATTCGGCGAACGCCGTCGGGAACCGGTCTTGGAGCCACGCCGTCGTCTGCGTGAGCGCTGACGAACCGGCCGGCGCTTCCTTGAATTCAGCCATCTTGACCTCGAGGTTCTGGGGTTACTGCCGAAGCACTGCGGATCAGGCCGCCTTGTCCTCGCCGATCAGGAGCGTGGTGTCCGAGAGGTACATGTGCGGCGGCACCTCCAGGTTGTCGGGCGAAGGCTTGTTCTTGTAGACCCGGCCGGCCATGTCGAAGGTGGAGCCGTGGCAGGGGCAGAAGAAGCCGCCCATCCAGTCGTCGGGCAGGGAGGGCTGGGCGCCCTTCTGGAACTTGTCGGAAGGTGAGCATCCCAGGTGCGGGCAGATGCCGACGCCGACGAAGAACTCCTCCTTGATCGAGCGCCCGGTGTTCTTCGCGTAGTCGGGCATCGGCAGCGTCTTGCGTTCGGACTTGGGATCGGCCAGCAGCGGGTCGAGCTTGGGCAGCGCGGCCACCTGCTCGGCCGTGCGGCGCACGATCCAGACCGGCTTGCCACGCCATTCGACCGTCATCTTCTGGCCCGGCTGCAACGCGCTGATGTCGGCCCGCACGGGCGCCCCTGCGGCGCGCGCGCGCTCGGACGGCGCGAAAGTGCTGACGAAAGGCACCGCCACCGCGGCCCCACCCACGGCGCTGGCGCCACAGGTGATGGCGATCCAGGTACGCCGGCTCTGGTCAACGGTGGATTCGACGGTGGCGTCGCTCATGAGCTTCCTCGATATGGTGCAAAGGGTCGGGTCAACTCGAAATTCTAGCCGAGGCGCCTTCGCGGGCCTGACGTCACGGCCGGTCGCCGGCCACGCAGCCATTGACGCGGCGTTGGCGGGCCACTACCGTCCGGCCCGCTGCAACGGCATCGCCAGGCGGCAAGACAACCCCGAAACATCACTCAGGAGCACGAGACATGAGCTACACCTCGGAATTCAAGGAGTTCGCCCTCAAGGGCAACGTCATGGACCTCGCGGTCGGCGTGATCATCGGCGGCGCCTTCGGCAAGATCGTCGACTCGCTGGTCGGCGACGTCATCATGCCCATCGTCGGCCGCATCTTCGGCGGCCTGGACTTCAGCAACTACTTCATCGCGCTGTCGGGGCAGACGGCGACCACGCTGGTCGAGGCGAAAAAGGCCGGTGCCGTGCTGGCCTACGGCAACTTCATCACCATCGCGCTGAACTTCGTCATCCTGGCGTTCATCATCTTCATGATGGTCAAGCAGATGAACCGCATGAAGCGCGAGGCACCCGCGGCGCCGCCGGCCCCTGCGGCGCCGACGCCCGAAGACGTGGTGCTGCTGCGCGAGATCCGCGACGCGCTGAAGAAGTGAGCCCGCGCCCGGCGGGGCCGGCGGCGGCGTCAGGCAGGGCGATACCGCATACTTGAAGGCCGGGTCGCGGACCGTCTTCCAGCAACCTGGCCCGCCATGAAGCCGAACCCCATCCATCGCCTGCCTGCGCCGCTGGAGGCGGCCATCCAGCGCCTCAAGATGGCCGCCCGGCAGGCCGCCGAACGCACCATCGAGAGCCTGGGGCTGGCCGCGCTGGCCGCCCACCATGCCTATCAGCGAGACGGCCTGCTCGAGGCGCAGTTCGAACTCAACCGCAAGTCGGCGATCTTCGCGCTGACCTTCAACGACGCGCTCGACGAGCGTGTGCTGCGCGAACTCGGGCCCCAGGGCGTGGGGCCGGGCGACGCACCTGTCACCCCCCTGGGCCTGGCGCCGGCGGCCAGCGACTGGGGCTCGCTCAGCCTGGTCGAGGACAAGGAGGTCGAGGCGCAGATCTCGGCCGAACGCTTCGGCATGGAGGTCACGCACGCCTGCGAGTGGGAACTGCGCGAACTCGAAGGCTATGTGGGCGCGCTGCTCGGCGACGCCGGCGGTGAACGCGACCGCAACCCGCTGCGGCCGGACATCGTCGGGCATGCCGTGATGCGCGGCATCGATGCCCTGTCCGAGCGGCCCGAAGTGCGCAAGGTGCTGTCGGGCGAGTTCAGTCGCACGCTCAACGCCGTGCTGCGCCAGACCTATGCCGACATCCTGGCCGACCTGCGCCACGCCGGCGTGCAACCGCTGGGATTGATGGTGCGCCACCGGGGGGCCCGCGGCGCCACCTCGGTCAGCGGCAGCGAGGGGGATGCCGGCACACCCGCCGGCGGGCTCGCGGCTGCCGAGGTGCCCGTCAATGAGCGCAGTGGCGGCCTGCGCACCGGCTTCGGGCCCGGCAACGCGGCACGTCGCGGTGGCCCGCCTGGCTTCGGCCAACCCACCCAAGCCGGCGCGCACAGCGGCCGCGGCGGCATGTCGGGCCCATACGGCACGCCGCTGGGGCAGGTCGACCCGGCGCTGATGTCGCTGATCCGCCGCCTCGCCTTCGACGACGGCGGCGTGCGGACCGGCGGCGACGGCGGCGCCTACACCAGCGCCTATGCCAGCGCCCATGGCGACGACGGCAGCGCCACCGGCCCCTTGCCGGCGAACCTGATCCACGCCCACCGCGAAGAGCTGCGCCGAGCCTCGCGCGGCAGCCTCGATCACATGGTGATCGACGTCATCGGTTTCCTCTTCGACCAGATCCTGGCCGACTCCAAGGTGCCGCCGCAGATGGCGCGCCAGATCGCCCGGCTGCAACTGCCGGTGCTGCGCGCGGCGCTGGGCGACCCGAGTTTCTTCTCGTCGCGCAAACACCCGGTGCGGCGTTTCGTCAACCGCATCGCCTCGCTGGGCTCGGCCTTCGAGGACTTCGGCGACGCCGCTGCGCAGGCCTTCCTCGGCAAGGTCAAGGCGCTGGTCCACGAAGTCGTCGAAGGCGACTTCGACCAGATCGAGGTCTACGAGCAGAAGCTCGCGGCGCTGGAGGCCTTCACCGTCGAAGCCGCCGGCAGCGAGACTCCCGACCAGGGCGCCACCACGGCCCTGCTGGCCGAGATGGAAGACCAGCAGCGCCTGCGCCAGCTCTATGCGCAGCGTGTCGAAGGCGATCTCAAGGGCGTGCAGGCGCCGGCCTTCCTGCGCGACTTCATCGGCCAGGTCTGGAGCCAGGTGCTGCTGCGCGCCGCCCTCACGGACGGGCCCGAAGGCGCGCTGGTGCAGCGCATGCGCACCGCCGGCCGCGAGCTCTACCTGAGCGTGCAGCCCAAGGCCACGCCGTCGCTGCGCAAGGCCTTCCTGACCCAGTTGCCCAAGCTGATGCAGGAGCTCACCGAGGGCATGAACCTGATCGGCTGGGCCGAGGCCGACCGGCGCCGTTTCTTCGGCCAGCTGATGCCGGCGCACGCCGAAGCACTGAAGCAGACCGGCGGCAGCCAGCTCGACATCAATCTCATGGCGCGCCAGGTCGAAGGGGCCTTGCGCAAGCCCCTGCCCTCGCGCGACGAACTGCGCGCGGCCAAGCTGCCGGTGCTGACCGAGGAGCTGGCCGCGCAGGTTTTCAGCGCCGAGCAGGCCCAGCGCGTCGGGCTGGTGCAGGAGTCGGCCGTGAACTGGAGCGGCGAGGTCGACATCGACATCACCGCCCGGGCCGAGGCCGAAGAGGCCGCAGTGCCGCCGCCGCAGCTGCCCGGCCTGCCCGTGCTCACCGAGCCCGCCGAGCCCACCGAGGGCCGCGCGCTGGCCGAGCACCTGGAGGTCGGCTTCGCCTACCAGATGCACCTCGACGACCGCTGGCAGAAGGTGCGGCTGACGCACATCAGCCCGGCGCGCAGCTTCTACCTCTTCACGCACGGCGGCCGCCACCGCAAGACGGTGTCGCTGACGCAGCGCATGCTCACGCGCCTGTGCGAAACCGGGCGCCTGCGCGCCTACGAAAGTGCCTATCTGATCGAACGTGCGACCGCGCGCGCGCGGCGGCAGCTGGCGGCGCTGGCCGGCACCGCGACACGGCACTGAAGGCGGGTGCGTGCCGCGGGCCGCAGTGAGTGCGGCCCGCGCCGGCGCGTCTCAACCGGCGCTGCCGGCCTGCACGAGCCGGCGCGCCATCTGCGTCGCCGCCACCAGGCTGGCCGGGTCGGCCCGGCCCTGGCCCGCGATGTCGAAGGCCGTGCCGTGGTCGGGGCTGGTGCGCACAAAGGGCAGGCCCAGCGTGACGTTGACGCCCTTCTCGACGCCAAGGTACTTCACCGGGATCAGCCCATGGTCGTGGGTCATCGCGACGACGAGGTCGAACTCGCCGCGCCGCGCGCGCATGAACACGGTGTCGGGCGCGTAGGGGCCGCTGGCCGCGATGCCCTCGGCCAGCGCGGCCTGCACGGCGGGGCCGATGGTGCGGATCTCCTCGTCGCCGAACAGGCCGCCCTCGCCGGCATGCGGGTTGAGCCCGGCCACCGCGATGCGCGGCGGCTGCGCGCTCCAGGCGGCCGCCGCACGGTGCGCGATGCGCAGCGTGTCCAGCACGGCCTCGAAGGTCACCGCGGCTATGGCACGGCGCAGCGACAGGTGGATGGTGACCAGCACCACGCGCAGTTCGTCGTTGGCCAGCATCATGCGCACCGGCGGCAGCGGCGCGCCCGGCGCGGCGGCCAGGGTCTGCAGCATCTCGGTATGGCCCGGGTAGGGCAGGCCGGCGGCGGCCAGGGCCTCCTTGTGGATGGGGGCGGTGACGATGCCGGCACCGGCACCGGCCTGCACCAGCCGCACGGCGTGTTCGATGCAGCACGCGGCCGCGGCCCCGTTGCGCGCGTCGATGCGGCCCAGCGGCAGGGTCGCCAGCCCCTCGGGCAGGCCGGGCGGGGCCAGCACGGGCAGGCAGCCGGGCGCCACCGCGGCCAGATCCGCCGGCGATTCGATCACTGCCGTCATCGGGCTGCCGGCGCGGCGCAGCACGGCCGGGCAGCCCAACACCACGGCATCGGCCAGCTGCCCCTGCGCGAAGGCGCGCACGATGATCTCGGGCCCGATGCCGGCGGCGTCGCCCATCGTCACCAGCAACGGCCTGGCCGCCTCGCCACGCCGGGTCTTCATGCCGGGTTCTCCACCTCGATGAACTGGTGCTGCAGCCCGAACTGTGCCGCGACATGGGCGGCCACCGCCGGGGCGCCGTAGCGCTCGGTGGCGTGGTGGCCGCAGGCGATGAAGGCCACGCCGGTCTCGCGCGCCAGGTGGGCCTGAGGCTCGGAAATCTCGCCGGTGAGGAAGGCGTCGGCGCCGGCGGCGATGGCGTCCTCGAAGTAACCCTGGGCGCCGCCCGTGCACCAGGCCATGCGGCGCAGCGGCCGGCCGTCGCCGCGCACCAGCAGCGGCTCGCGACCCAGCTGGTCGCGGGCAAGGGCACAGAGATCGTCAAGGCGCGCTGTGGCCGGGCCGATGAAACCCAGCGCCTGCTCACCGAAACGTGCATCGGCCTGCAGACCCAGACGCAGGCCGAGCTGCGCGTTGTTGCCGAGTTCGGCATGGGCGTCCAGCGGCAGGTGGTAGGCGAAGAGGTTGACGCCGGCGGCCATCAGCCGCCGCACGCGCGCCGCCAGCCAACCCGTCAGGCGCCCGTCCTGGCCGCGCCAGAACAGGCCGTGGTGCACCACCAGCGTGTCGGCGCCGGCGGCGATGGCGGCGTCGATGAAGGCCAGGCTGGCGGTCACCCCCGAGGCGATGCGCCGCACCTCGCGCGCGCCCTCGACCTGCAGGCCGTTCGGCCCATAATCCTTGAACGCCTGGGGCTGCAGCAGCGCCTGCAGGCATGTGTCGACTTGATCCCTGGCGGCCATGCGCTGATTGTGGGACACCCTGGGAACCCCGAGAACCATGCCCATGTGGCGCAGAACCTGGCTCGTCTTCGCACAGGCCGTCACGGTGGCGGTGGCGGGCCTCTTTGTCGTTTTGACCTTCAAACCCGAGTGGCTGCCCGGCGGGCGCGCGGGCGTGCCTGGCACCGTGTTGCCGGCGCCCACGCTGCTGCAGGTGGCGCCGTCGCCGGCGGCCAGTGCAGGCCTGGCCGGCTACGCGCTGGCGGCGCGCATCGCGGCGCCGGCGGTGGTGAGCATCAGCGCCACCAAGACGAGCCGCAACCCGCACGCCGACGACCCGCGCTTCAAGTTCTTCTTCGGTGACGGCGGCGCGGCGCAGCCGCAGATCGGCCTGGGCTCTGGCGTCATCGTCTCGCCCGAGGGCTACCTGCTCACCAACCACCACGTCGTCGAAGGCGCCACCGAGATCGAGGTGCAGCTGGCCGACGGCCGCCAGACCCGCGCCCGCGTCGTCGGCAGCGACACCGAGACCGACATCGCGGTGTTGAAGATCGAACTCGACGCCCTGCCCGTGATCGTGCTGGGCGACGTGCGCGCGCTCAACGTCGGCGACGGCGTGCTGGCCATCGGCAACCCCTTCAACGTCGGCCAGACCGTCACCGCCGGCATCGTCAGTGCGCTCGATCGTTCGGAAGCCGGCGTCTCGCGCTTCCAGAACTTCATTCAGACCGACGCTGCCATCAACCCCGGCAATTCGGGTGGCGCACTCGTCGATGCCCGTGGCGCGCTGGTGGGCATCAACACCGCCATCTTCTCGCGCAGCGGCGGCAGCCTGGGCATAGGATTCGCGGTGCCGGCCGACACCGCGCGCCAGGTGATGGAGCAACTCATCCGCGACGGCAAGGTGCGCCGCGGCTGGATAGGCGTCGAGCCGCGCGAACTCTCGGCCGAACTGGCCGAGGGCCTGCACCTGCCGGTGAAGAACGGCGTGCTGATCGCCGGCGTGCTGCAGGACGGCCCCGCCGGCAAGGGCGGCCTGCGCCCGGGCGACGTGGTGCTGCAGGTGGGTGAGCGGCCGGTGAAGAACGTCAGCGAGCTGTTTGCCGCCGTCGCCGCGCTGCCCCCTGGCACCGAGGCCGTGCTGCTGACGCAGCGCGGCGCCGACCAAGTCAAGGTCAAGGTCAAGGTCGGCGAGCGCGCGCTCACGCCCTCTGCCGGGCGATGACGCGACGTGCGGAACGCACGCGGCTGCGCCGGGCCGCGCGCCGCGTCACAACATCAGCGCCAGCCGCTCCAGGATCAGCACCGCGAAGAAGCCGAAGGCCGCCAGCACCGTCCACTTGACGATCACCAGGCCGCGCTGGCGCCAGACGACCTGCCCGGTGGCGACGTACATCGCGAAGCACAGCAGGCCGGCCACCAGCAGCAGCCCGAAGACGAGGCGGAAGACCAGCATCACCAGGCCGGCGCCAGCTCGGCGAAACCGCGTGGCGCCTCGCTGTCGCGTTCGAAAGTGACGATCTCGTAGGCCGACGGAGCCTCGAGCAGCTTGCGCAGCAGCAGGTTGTTCAGCGCATGCCCGCTCTTGTAGGCCAGGTAGCTGGCCAGCAGCGGCTTGCCCGCGATGTGCAGGTCGCCGATGGCGTCGAGGATCTTGTGCTTCACGAACTCGTCGACGTAGCGCAGGCCTTCGGTGTTGAGCACGCGCGTATCGTCGATGACGATGACGTTGTCCATGTTGCCGCCCAGCCCGAGGCCGCGCGACCGCATCATCGCCACGTCCTTCGTGAAGCCGAAGGTGCGCGCGCGCGCGATGTCGCGCTTGTACTGGCCTTCCGAGAAGTCGAACTCGACGCGGCGCCCGGTGGCGTCCACGGCCGGATGGTTGAACTCGATCTCGAAACTGAGCTTGTAGCCGTGGAAGGGCTCGAGCCGCGCCCACTTCAGGTTGGCGCCCTCGCCCTGGCGGATCTCGACCGGCTCGAGCACGCGCAGGAAACGCTTGGGCGCGTTCTGCTGCTCGATGCCCGCGCTTTGCAGCAGGTAGACGAAGCTGGCCGCACTGCCGTCGAGGATGGGCACCTCTTCGGCGGTGATGTCGATGACGAGGTTGTCCAGCCCGAGGCCCGCGCAGGCCGACATCAGGTGCTCGATGGTCTGCACCTTGGGCGCGCCGGGGTCGCCGCCCGGGCTGATGGTGCTGGCCATGCGCGTGTCGCTGACGGCAAAGGCGTCGACCGGGATGTCCACCGCCACCGACAGGTCGGTGCGGCGGAAGACGATGCCGCTGTCGGGCGGCGCCGGGCGCAGCGTGAGCTCGACCTTCTGGCCGCTGTGCACGCCCACGCCGACGGCGCGGGTGATGGCCTTGATCGTGCGTTGCTTGATCATCGGACGATTGTCCCGCAAGGCGACCCGCGCCGCGCCGTGTCAGGGCAATTGCGGCGATAGCCCGGCGCCGGGCAGCGCCGCCTCGCCATCCTTGTCGCTCTCGTCCTTGAGCGCCACGCCGGTGGCGCCCAGCCGGCGCGCTGCGCCAAGCAGCCAGGCGATCTTGCGTGCCGCCTCGGCGCAGGGCAGGCCCGCGGGCCGGATGTTGGACACGCAGTTGCGCTGGGCATCGGCCAGCCCCGGACGCGGCGCCCAGCTCAGGTAGGCGCCCAGGCTGTCGGGCGAAGACAGCCCCGGCCGTTCGCCGATCAGCACCAGCACGGCCGCGGCACGCAGCAGGCCGCCCGCCTCGTCGCCCAGCGCCACGCGGCATTGGTGCACCAGCAGCACGGGGTGCGGCGGCTGGCCCTGCGCCTCGAGCAGCGGCCGCAGTTCGCGCAGCAGCGGCAGCGCGTGCCCGTGCACGGCGCGGGCCGACAGGCCGTCGCCGACCACCACCGCCAGCGCCGGGCCGTCGATCTGCGGTGCCGTGGCCAGCGCCGCCAGCAGCGCCGCGCTGCGCGCCGACAGCCGGCGCCCGAGGTCGGGCCGGCGCAGGTAGGTGGCGCGGTCGGCGGCGGCGCTCGCGAGCGTCACGCTGTCGAAGCCGTCACGCTGCATCTCGGCGGCAAGGCGCGCGCTGTCGAAAGGCTCGTGCACGGCATCACGCGCCAGTGCATGCGCGAGGGCAAAGCGCTGCCACTCGGTCGTCGGCAGGCTGACGCCGGCGCGCCCCAGGGCGATGCGCGCCGCGGTGTGGCGGCGCAGCGGGGCCCAGGGGTCAGGCGCGGTCATGGCCAGTGGCGGGCATCAGCCTGGCGCCAGATGCGACAGCAGCGCGTGCTGCCCGGGTGCCGGCAGCAGCCTGCCGGCGCTGTCGGTCAGCCCGATGCCGGCCAGCCAGGCCTCGAACTCGGGCGCGCGTTTCAGGCCCAGCAGCTCGCGCAGCACGGCGGCGTCGTGGAAGCTCGTGCTCTGGTAGTTCAGCATGATGTCGTCGGCGCCCGGCACGCCCATGATGAAGTTGACGCCGGCCGCACCCAGCAGCGTCATCAGCGCGTCCATGTCGTCGCTGTCGGCCTCGGCGTGGTTGGTGTAGCAGATGTCGCAGCCCATGGGCACACCCAGCAGCTTGCCGCAGAAGTGGTCTTCGAGCCCGGCGCGCACGATCTGCTTGCCGTCGTAGAGGTATTCGGGGCCTATGAAGCCGACCACGGTGTTGACGAGCAGCGGCGAGAACGCGCGCGCCACGCCGTAGGCGCGCGCCTCCATCGTCTGCTGGTCGACGCCGTGGTGGGCGCCGGCGCTCAGCGCCGATCCCTGGCCGGTCTCGAAATACATCACGTGCCGGCCCGCCGTGCCGCGCCCCCTGCCCCCGTTTTGCGACAGCGCCGCCTGCCGGGCCTGGTGCAGCAGGTCCAGCGTGATGCCGAAGCCGGCATTGGCGGCCTCGCTGCCGGCGATGGACTGGAACACCAGGTCCACGGGCAGGCCGTCGTCTATGAGCCGCAGCGTGTTGGTGACGTGCGTGAGCACGCAGCCCTGGGTCGGGATGGCGTGGCGCTGTATCACCTCGTCGATCAAGCGCAGCAGCTCGCCGATGACACGCAGGCTGTCGCTGGCCGGGTTGATGCCGATCACCGCATCGCCGCAGCCGTACATCAGGCCGTCGAGCAGCGACGCCGCCACGCCGCGCAGGTCGTCGGTGGGGTGGTTGGGCTGCAGCCGCACGGCCAGGCGGCCGGGCAGGCCCAGCGTGTTGCGGAATGCCGTGGTGACCTGGCACTTGCGCGCCACGAGCATCAGGTCCTGCACACGCATCAGCTTGCTCACCGCGGCCGCCATCTCGGGCAGCAGGCCGGGCGCCAGCGCGCGCAGCGCGGCCGGGCTGGCGGCGTTGCCGAGCAGCCAGTCGCGAAAGTCGCCGACGGTGAGATGGGCCACGGGCGCAAAGGCTGCCGCGTCGTGGCCGTCGACGATCAGCCGCGTGACCTCGTCGTCCTCGTAGGGCACGACCGCCTCGTCCAGGAAGTGGGCCAGCGGCAGCTCGGCCAGCGCCAGCCGCGCGGCCATGCGCTCGGCCGCGGTCTCGGCGGCCAGGCCGGCCAGCTGGTCGCCCGAGCGCAGCGGCGTGGCGCGCGCCAGCAGAGTCTTCAGGTCGGCGAAGCGGTAGACGCGGCCGGCGATCGTGTGCTGCCAGGCCATGTTCAGGCTGCGGTGCCAGTCACTTTGCGGGTCACGTCGCGGTTTCCGATGGGGGTCCAGGCCACTATGGCAGCGATCGCCGGCTCGGGCAAATCCGCGCGCCCGCTGGGCTGCCGGCGGCCGTCCGCCACCCGCCGCGCCAAACCCCGGATTCGGCCCGCGGCCGAAGCTGTGGCCTAATCGCGGGTTAGCCCCCACTTTCCGGAGCCATGCCATGGCCAACAAAATCAGAACCGAAGCCGACGCCCGCGCCACACCGCGCCCGCCCGCCCCCAACGGCGTGACCGTCACCATCCGCAAGGGCCAAAAGCGCAGCCTCGAGCGCGGCGTGCACACGCGCAGCAAGAAGAACCCCGGCAAGCGCCCCAAGAAGGGCGGCTGAAGCGCCTTCACGGCGCGCTGCGGCGCGCCATTGCCAACTGCCGGCGCCGTAGAGCGCACCGATGCTCCGCATCACCGAACTCCGTCTGCCGCTGGACCACGCGCCATCCGCGCTGCGCGCGGCAGTCGTGTCGCGTCTGGGCATTGCCGACACGGCGCTGAAGGGCTTCTCCGTCTTCCGGCGCGCCTGGGATGCGCGCAAGAAGACGGCCATCGTGCTGATCTACACCGTCGACTGCGAGGTCGATGGTGAAGCCGCCGTGCTCGCGCGTTTCGCGGGCGACGCCCACGTGCGCCCGGCGCCCGATACGCGCTATCGCCCGGTGGGCCATGCGCCCGCAGACTTCCACACCGGCGGACGGCTGCGGCCGGTGGTCGTCGGCTTCGGCCCCTGCGGCCTGTTCGCGGCGCTGATCCTGGCCCAGATGGGCCTGCGCCCGCTGGTGCTCGAGCGCGGCAAGGCGGTGCGCGAGCGCACCAAGGACACCTGGGGCCTGTGGCGCCAGGGCGTGCTCAACCCCGAGTCGAACGTGCAGTTCGGCGAAGGCGGCGCCGGCACCTTCAGCGACGGCAAGCTGTGGAGCCAGATCTCCGACCCGCGCCACCTCACGCGCAAGGTGCTGACCGAGTTCGTCAAGGCCGGTGCGCCGGACGAAATCCTCTACGTGGCCAAGCCCCACATCGGCACCTTCCGCCTCGTGGGCATGATCGAGAAGCTGCGCGCCGACATCGAGGCCCTGGGCGGCGAGATCCGCTTCCAGCAGCAAGTGACCGACGTGCTGATCGAGGACGACCCCGTGCACGCGGGCCAGCCCGCCGCGCGCAGCATCCGCGGGCTCACGCTGGCCAGCGGCGAGCAGATCCGCGCCGACCACGTGGTGCTGGCGTTGGGCCACAGCGCGCGCGACACCTTCGAGCTGCTGCAGCGGCGCGGCGTGTTCCTCGAGGCCAAGCCGTTCTCGGTGGGCTTTCGCGTCGAGCACCCGCAGGGTGTCATCGACCGCGCGCGTTTCGGCCCCAGCGCCGGCCACCCCATCTTGGGCGCGGCCGACTACAAGCTGGTGCATCACGCCGCCAAAGGCCGCGGCGTCTACAGCTTCTGCATGTGCCCAGGTGGCACGGTGGTGGCGGCGACGTCCGAGGTGGAGCGTGTCGTCACCAACGGCATGAGCCAGTACAGCCGCAACGAACGCAACGCCAACGCCGGCATCGTGGTCGGCATAGCCCCGCAGGACTACCGCCAGGACGGCCAGAACTCACAAACCCGCGAAGGCCCGGTGAACCCGCTCGACGGCGTGGCCTTTCAGCGCCTGTGGGAGAGCCGCGCCTACGAGCTCGGCGGCGGCGGCTACCGCGCGCCGGGCCAACTGGTGGGCGACTTCATCCGGCGCCAGAAGAGCGCCGTGCTCGGCAGCGTGATGCCCTCGTACACGCCCGGCGTGACACTCACTGACCTGGCCGACAAGGCGCGGCCCAGCCTGCCGCCCTACGTGCTCGACGCCATCCGCGAGGCGCTGCCGGCCTTCGAGCGCCAGATCACGGGCTTCGCGATGGCCGACGCCGTGCTCACCGGTGTCGAGACCCGCACCTCGTCGCCGCTGCGCATCACGCGCGGGCGCGACCGCCAGAGCCTGAACGTGCGCGGCCTCTACCCCGCCGGCGAAGGCGCGGGTTACGCCGGCGGCATCATGTCGGCGGGTGTCGACGGCATCGAGACGGCCGAGGCGTTGGGTGCGCGCATGCTGGGGTTGGCCCTGGCCTGACGGGGTGCCGGCCAGTGGGCGGCGGTCTCGCGAGGGCCTCCGCGGGCCCTTCTTGGTCGTCCGTGCGGTCAGCTCAGAGGCACGGGACCACATGCGGCTTGGGCGAAGATCGACGACGAAAACGCGCTGCGTCCCGCGACGGCAAGGAGACCGGTATTCGCCTTCGAGCGGTGCCGGGGTAGCAAGCGCCCGTCGAGTTGAGGGTGGGAGAAAGGGACCAGTCAGCTCGCGACCTGTGTGGAACGATCGCAGAGCTACTGGTCAAGGGGTACATGGCCCACCGCGAGGCACGCACGGGCGGCTTGATCGTCACGGTGGCAGATCCGGCCAGGCGCTGGCAGCACCCAGAGACGGGCGCTCGCACCGACCGCCTTGAGCGCCGGGCACCGCCGCAGGCGCCAGCGGATGCGGACCAGCGACGACTCGGCGGCGAAGCCCGGGCCCTCGCGCGGGTTCTTGACCATATGCCGGCCAGCCCTCGCGCGGCGACCGCACCTGCTTCGGAGTGCAGATCGCACTCCGACAATCTCTTCTTTCACAATGCGGAATACTCCCGACGGACTCTACTTCCTCCCGACGGACTCTATTTGTCGGAGTCGGAGTCAGGTACGCGAGATCACCGCGGCGCCTACTCCACGGTCACGCTCTTGGCCAGGTTCCTGGGCTTGTCGACGTCCGTGCCGCGCGCGCAGGCCGTGTGATAGGCCAGCAGCTGCAACGGCACCACGTGCAGGATGGGCGACAGCGAGCCGTAGTGCTCGGGCATGCGGATGACGTGCACGCCGGGCTCGCTCTCGATTCGGGTGTTGTCGTCGGCGAAGACGTAAAGCTGGCCGCCGCGGGCGCGCACTTCCTGCATGTTGCTCTTCAGCTTTTCGAGCAGCGTGTCGTTGGGCGCCACCGTCACCACCGGCATCTGTTCGGTCACCAGCGCCAGCGGGCCGTGCTTCAGTTCGCCCGCCGGGTAGGCCTCGGCGTGGATGTAGCTGATCTCCTTGAGCTTGAGAGCGCCTTCCAGCGCGATCGGGTAGTGCAGGCCGCGGCCGAGGAAGAGCGCGTTCTCCTTGCGCGCGAAATCTTCGCTCCAGGCGATGATCTGCGGCTCCAGTGCCAGCACCGCCTGCAGGGCCACGGGGAGGTGGCGCAGGGCCTTCAGCTCCTTGGCCTCCTGCTCTTCGCTGAGCCGGCCGCGCACCACGGCCAGCGCCAGCGTCAGCAGGTACAGCGCCGCCAGCTGCGTGCTGAAGGCCTTGGTGCTGGCCACGCCGATCTCGACGCCGGCACGCGTGATGTAGGCCAGCTTGCACTCGCGCACCATGGCGCTCGTGCTGACGTTGCAGATCGTCAGCGTGTGCTCCATGCCCAGGCTGCGCGCGTGTTTCAGCGCCGCCAGGGTGTCGGCGGTCTCGCCGCTTTGCGTGATGGTG
>PNKD01000110.1 GCA_013822265.1 Leptothrix sp. (in: b-proteobacteria) | reverse complement strand
CGGTGGTGCGCACGACGTTGTTGTACGGGTCCTGCTCGGTCAGGCTCCAGCCGCTGGTCTGGCAGTGCGTGCGCAGCATCAGGCTCTTGTCGCTCTTGGCGCCGAAGCCCCGCATGATGCGCGTCCACAGCAGCCGCGCGGCGCGCATCTTGGCGATCTCGAGATAGAAATTCATCCCGATGGCCCAGAAGAAACTCAGACGGCCGGCGAAGGCGTCGACGTCCAGGCCCTTGGCGATCGCCGTCTTCACGTACTCCTTGCCGTCGGCCAGCGTGAAGGCCAGCTCCAGCGCCTGGTTGGCGCCGGCCTCCTGCATGTGGTAGCCGCTGATGCTGATCGAGTTGAACTTGGGCATTTCGCGCGCCGTGTACTCGATGATGTCGGCCACGATGCGCATGCTGGGCGCCGGCGGGTAGATGTAGGTGTTGCGGACCATGAACTCCTTGAGGATGTCGTTCTGGATGGTGCCGCTCAACTCGCGCTGCGCCACGCCCTGCTCTTCGGCCGCCACCACGTAGCCGGCCAGTACGGGCAGCACGGCGCCGTTCATCGTCATGCTCACGCTCACCTTGTCGAGCGGGATGCCGTCGAACAGGATCTTCATGTCCTCGACGCTGTCGATGGCCACGCCGGCCTTGCCGACGTCGCCCGTCACGCGCGGGTGGTCGCTGTCGTAGCCGCGGTGGGTGGCGAGGTCGAACGCGACGCTGACGCCCTGCCCGCCCGCGGCCAGCGCCTGGCGGTAGAAGGCGTTGCTGTCTTCGGCGGTGGAAAAGCCCGCGTACTGGCGGATGGTCCAGGGCCGGCCGGCGTACATCGTGGCCTGCGGGCCGCGGATGTAGGGCGCGAAACCCGGCAGCGTGTCGGCCAGCGCGGGCTGCGGCAGGGCCGCGATGTCGGCCGCGGTGTACAGCGGCTTGACGCTCAGGCCCTCGGGCGTCGTCCAGGCCAGCGCCGCGACGTCGCCGCCGGGCGCCGACCTGGCCGCCGCCTTGTGCCATTGCGCCAGCGTGGCGGCGGCGAATTCTGGGGTGCTGTCGTGCTGGTTCATCTGTCTGCTCCTCGGCGCGGGCGCGGCCCGTTTCGTCTTCTGGCCATGCCGGCCGGCTGCGCTTGTGCCCTGCGCGGCATTATGCATAATTATGAATTCAGAACCAACGTCAAGCTGACACGCCACCCCGTGGCCGCACTCGCCGAACCCGACCGCCCGCTGTCACCGCGCGCCCTGTACCAGGACGTGGCCGAGCGGCTGCGCCAGCAGATCTTCGCGCGCACGCTCGAGCCCGGCAACTGGATAGACGAAATGAAGCTGGCGGCCGAGTTCGGCATCAGCCGCACGCCGCTGCGCGAGGCACTGAAGGTGCTGGCCGCAGAGGGCCTGGTGACGATGAAAGTGCGCCGCGGCGCCTACGTCACCGAGATGTCCCGCGACGACGTGGCGCAGATCTACCACGTGCTGGCGCTGCTGGAGAGCGACGCGGCGGCCACGGTGGCGGCGCAGGCCAGCCCGGCGCAGCGCGAGCAGCTCGAGGCACTGCATGCGCAGCTCGAGCGCCAGGTGCGGCGGCGCGACGAGTTCTTCGCCGCCAACGAGCGCTTCCATATCGCCCTGCTGCAGATCGCGGGCAACCGTTGGGCGCTGCAGACGGCGCAGGACCTGCGCAAGGTGATGAAACTCAACCGCCACCATTCGCTGTTCAAGCAGGGGCGGCTGGCCGATTCGCTGGCCGAGCACCGGGCGCTGATGCAGGCCATCGCCGGCCACGATGCGGTGGCTGCAGCGAGGCTGATGCGGGCGCACTTCGAGAGCGGCCTGGAGGCCGCGGCCTGAGCATCGCGCTGCCGGGCGCTCCCAATGAAAAGGCCGCCCCTGTGGGCGGCCTTTTTGCTCGTAAGGCGCCTTGCGGCGCCCGACGATTACTTGCTGGCAGCAGCGTCGGCGGCGCTGGCGGCACCGGCCACGGCGCTGGCGGCCATGTCGGCGTGCGAAGCCGGCATCGCGGGGGCCGGCGCCGGGGCGGCGACGGGAGCCGGCGCGGGCGCGGGGGCCTCTTCCTTCTTGCCGCAAGCGGCGAGAGCAAAGGCGGCGACCAGAGAAGCGAGGACGAGGGACTTGTTCATGTGAACCTTCATTTAAGGGTGGAGGGTCGGTAACCGGAAACATCGCGGGCCGACCCCACCAGGGCAGGGACAACCCGTACTCAACGACAGTCCGCAAGGCCGACACCCAGCGAACTTAGCCTTGAATTCTAGCCCGACCAAGGGCATTCCCTAGAGCCCAAGGGATCGGACCGCCAACGCGCGCTCAGACCGTTGCAAAACAACGTCAATTTCCTCGCCCCATTGCCGCGCGCGGCGGTCGTCCACATCTGCCCTGCCTCGCCAATGCTGCGCGTCGATGAGTTGCACGCTGACGCCTTTGTCGCAGGTCAGCACCGTCGGCAGGTCGCGCGCCAGATCGTCGGGCACCTGCCAGCCTTCGATGGCGTGCATCCATGGCGCACGCCAGGACGTAAAGCGCGGGCAGCGCCGGGGCAGCGCTTCGAACCCGGCGGCCAGCAGCACCAGGCGGCGCTGCGGCAGGCGCAGCCAGCCGGTCAGCGCCTGCAGCAACGCCGGGTCGTCCAGGGGCCAGTCTGCAAAGTCGGGGGCGACGACGACGATGCGCCGGGCCTCCTGAGCCATGGCTGTGCCGAAGCCCCAGGACAGCGCCGCATGCCAGCCGCTGCGGCTGTCGATGACGGGCGGCGCTCCGGGTGCGGGCATCGGCGCGCTCACCGAGCTACCCTGCGCGCTGCGCGCTCCGGGATGAGCGCTTGGGAGCGGCCCGGCGCGCTCACTGCCGCCACCTCGTGCAGCCAGCCGGCGCTGCGCCAGTCTTCCAGCAGTTCGGCTGCCCCGGCGCTCAGGCAGCGGCGCTGCTGTGCCGTCAAGCGTCGATCGTCGGCCAGGCCACGCATCAGCCGCGCGTCGCGGCCGGCGGCGACGAAAGACTCGCCGTTGATGAAGACATGACGCTCGTCGTAGGCCATTCGCGTGCGCGGATCGAGCTGCAGCGCGGCGCCGGTGGCGGGCGCGCCGTCGCGGCCGTCGAACCACACGCTGGGCTTGGGCTCGGTGAGGATCTCGCCCAGCGCACGCGGCAGGGCCAGCGGATCGGCCAGATGACGCTCCAGTGCCTGGCGCGCAAAGGCCGTCAGCGCCGGCGGCACCGCGCCGGGCTGTGTGGTGGCCGGCTGGCCGGCGTCGCGGTACAGCGTGGGCGCGCCGTCTTCCTCCGACAGGCGCAACAGCAGCTCGCGCGCGAGTTCGCCCGCCGCGGGCGCACGAAACCCGACCGAGCAGGTCATGCACTCGCCGCCCACCGCGGTGCCGTCGTGGCCCCAGTTCGGCGGCAGATAGAGCATGTCGCCCGGCTCGAGCACCCACTCCAGCGTGGGCGCGAAGTGCCGCAGCAGCTTCAGCGGCGCGCCCTCCAGGCAGGTGGGCTCGGCGCCACGCGCCGGCGGCGCCACGCGCCAGCGGCGCCGGCCCTGCACCTGGATCAGGAAGACGTCGTAGGAGTCGACGTGCGGCCCGACGCCGCCGCCGTCGCTGGCCCACGAGACCATGAGGTCGTCCAGCCGCACGTCGGGCACGAAACGGAAGCGTTCGAGCATCGCGCGCGCCGCCGGCACGTGCAGGTCGAGGCCCTGCACCAGCAGCGTCCATCCGGCACGCGACAGCGGCGGCAGCGCGCGCCGCGGCAGCGGGCCCGGGCGCACCTGCCAGGCGCGGCCGTCGGCGGCGTCGCGGCCTCGGCGCTGCACGAGACGCGATTCGACGCCTTCCTGCGCCGCCAACTCGAAGAGCTGAGGCCGCGGCAGCGGCGGCGCCACCTCGGGCCAGGCCTGGCGCACGAGCAGCGGCTTCTTCTGCCAGTGCCTGCGCATGAAGGCGGCGGGGCTGAGGCCACCGAGCAGGTGGGTCGCGGCATTCACATCCATCACGCCATTCTGGCCCAGGACCGGCGCGCCGCGCGGCGCGCGCGCCCGCCTCGGTCTGGCCGTGACCGGCCCCTGTGCCATCATCCCCGCATGATCATTTCCGACCCCTGTGTGGTGAGCCTGACCTGGCAGCTCAGCGACGGCCAGAACCGCCCCATCGATGAACTGACCGAGCCGGTGGAGTTCTTCTTCGGCGGCGACGACCTGCTGCCCAAGGTCGAAGAGGCGCTGGCCGGCCACGCCGTGGGCGACGAGCTGCAGCTGCACCTCGAGCCCGAACACGCCTTCGGCGACTACGAGGCCGGCCTGGTGTGCTTCGAGGACCGCAAGCTCTTGCCCGAACAGCTGGAAACCGGCATGGCCTTCGAGGGCCTGCCCGAAGGGCACGCCACGCCTGGCATGCCCGACGACAAGCTCTACATCGTCACCGAGATCTACCCTTCGCACGTCGTGCTGGACGGCAACCATCCGCTGGCCGGCATGTCGCTGCGCCTGGCGGTGAAGGTGCGCGACGTGCGCGAAGCCAGCGCCGCAGAGATCGAGGCGAAGAGCGTGGGCGGCTCGGCGATCACCGTGCTGGGCCAGGGGCCGGCGGCGGCGCC
The DNA here is from genome assembly GCA_013822265.1 of Leptothrix sp. (in: b-proteobacteria). Lineage (GTDB taxonomy): Bacteria > Pseudomonadota > Gammaproteobacteria > Burkholderiales > Burkholderiaceae_C > Rubrivivax. The sequence continues at coordinate 9,949 of PNKD01000110.1, read as the reverse complement.
GGGTTCGCTGCACTGAACGACCGGCGAGTCGCGCCGCAGGCCACCGCCCGGCCCGTCTTCAACTACGGCCGGTGGACCCGAAACCGCCCGTGCCGCGCGCGCTGTCCTCGAAACCGGCGACCCGCCTGAACGTGGCTTGCACCACCGGCACCAGCACGAGCTGGGCGATGCGCTCCATGGGCTGCACGGTGTAGGTGGCGCTGCCGCGGTTCCAGCAGCTCACCATCAGCGGGCCCTGGTAGTCGCTGTCGATCAAGCCCACCAGATTGCCCAGCACGATGCCGTGCTTGTGGCCCAGCCCCGAGCGCGGCAGCAGCATGCCGGCCAGCCCCGGGTCGGCGATGTGGATCGCCATGCCGGTGGGGATGAGCGCCGCCGCGCCCGGCGCCAGCTCGATCGCATGGTCGATGCAGGCGCGCAGGTCGAGGCCGGCGCTGCCCGGCGTGGCATAGACCGGCAGGGCGTCGGCCAGCCGCGGGTCCAGTACCTTGACGTCGACGGTGTTCTTTGCGGTGCTCACTGCCTTGCCTCCGGGGCACGCTGCGCCATCTGCTGCACCAGCGCGCGCGCCAGTGCCAGCTTGTCGCCGCGCGGCAGTTCGAGCTCGCCCTGCGCATCGACCAGCACCAGCGTGTTGTCGTCGCGCCCGAAGGCCGCGGGGCCGTGGTTGGCGACGATCAGCGGCACGCCCTTGCGCACGCGCTTGGCGCGGGCGTGTTCGACGACGTTTTCGCTCTCGGCCGCGAAGCCCACGCACCACGGGCGCTGGCCTTGGGGCAGGCCCGCCACGGCGGCCAGGATGTCGGGGTTCTCGGTCAGTGCCAGCGTCGGCGCGCTGTCGGCGTCGGCCCGGGCCTTCTTCTTGATCTTCTGATCGGCCGCCTGCACCGGCCGCCAGTCGGCCACCGCCGCGGTGGCGACGAAGAAGCCGTGCGCCGGCGCCAGCGGCAGCACGGCGTCGAACATCTGCTGCGCGGTCAGCACGTCGATGCGGCGCACGCCGCGTGGCGTGGGCAGCGGCACCGGGCCGGCCACCAGCGTGACCTGCGCGCCGGCTTCGGCCGCGGCGCGTGCGATCGCAAAACCCATCTTGCCGCTGGAATGGTTGGTGATGCCGCGCACCGGGTCCATGGGCTCGAAGGTCGGGCCGGCGGTCACCAGCACACTGCGGCCGGCCAGCAGCTTGGGCTGGAAGAAAGCGATCAGCTCGTCGCGCAGCTCGGCGGCCTCGAGCATGCGGCCGTCGCCGACCTCGCCGCAGGCCTGGTCGCCGGCGGCCGGGCCCAGCACGGTGGCGCCGTCGGCCGTGATCTGCGCCACGTTGCGCTGCGTCGCCGGGTGGGCCCACATCTCGCGGTTCATCGCCGGGGCCACCAGCAGCGGGCAGCTTTCGATGGGCCGCGCCAGGCACAGCAGGGACAGCAGTTCGCCGGCGCGGCCCTGGGCCAGCTGGGCGATGAAGTCGGCGCTGGCCGGCGCCACCAGGATGGCGTCGGCCTGCCGCGACAGGTTGATGTGCGGCATGTGGTTGGGCTCGCGCGCGTCCCATTGGCTGGTGGCCACGGCACGGCCGCTCAGCGCCTGCATCGTGGCCACGGTGATGAACTGCAGCGCGGCGTCGGTCATCACCACCTGCACCGTGGCACCGCTGCGCACCAGTTCACGTGCCAGCTCGGCGGCCTTGTAGCAGGCCACGCCGCCGGTCAGACCGAGGACGATGTGCCTGCCTTGCAGTTCGGGTGGGGTCGCCATGGCGGGCGACTCTAGCAGCGGGGCCCCGGGCTCAGGTCGCGCCATGGCACTTCTTGTACTTCTTGCCGCTGCCGCAGGGGCAGGCTTCGTTGCGCCCCGGTGTCGGCTCGACACGCCGCGTCTCGGGCCTGGGCGCGAAATCGACCCAGAACAGGCGCAGGTCCTGCACCGCCATGCAGGCTTCGGCCAGCAGCTCGTCGCGCGTGGGCTCGCCCTTGGGGTAGTGGCTGGCGAGATGGGCCTGCCACTCGTCACTGCCCGGCGGCGGCAGCAGCGCGGCGATCTGGTCGAAGGCCTGCTTGAACAGTTCCGCCGCTTCCTCGTCGGCGGGTTCGGTCCACAGGTCGGCAAAGGCCTCGACGCCGTCGAAGAAGCCTTCGGCCCACAGGCTGCCAGTCTGGAAGGCGGCCGCCTCGTCGACGCTGAGGCCCTCTTCCTCGACGATCAGCCGGCGGTCTTCGTCGGTGACCTCGGCGATCAGCGGGTCCAGCCGCAGCCAGTCGGGGGCGTCGAGCAGCGCTTCGGGGTCGAGCTGGTCGCACAGCACCTTCAGCCGCGCCTGCAGCGCCTGCAGGCCACGGGTGTGGTCCTCGGGGTCGGCGAAGGCGCGCTCGAAGGCGTCGCCGCACAGCGCCGGCAGCCACTCGTCGGGCGGCGCCAAGCGCGGCCCGGCGGCCAGCGCGGCCAGGAAACCGTCGACCCACTCGAAGCTGATGCCGGGGTCGAAGCCGGCCAGCCGCTCACAGCAGCGGTCGAAGGCCTCGAGTTCGGCTTTGGTGTTCTGGCGCGGCGGTCTGGGGTTCATGGCGCAGGCTCGGCCGGCCAGGCGGCCAGCGGGGGATGGGGGTGCAGGCGCGCCATGGCGTGCACGTCGGCAAAGACGCCGTCGCGCAAGGCATACGCGCGGTGCGTGCCTTCGTGGCGGAAGCCGAATCGATCGTACAAGCGGATGGCGCGGTCGTTGTCGGTGAAGACGGTGAGCTCGATGCGCAGGATCTGCGCCCAGCCGTCGGCGTAGTCGCACAGCGCCTGCATCGGCGCCGCGCCGACGCCCCGGCCCTGCGCGGCGGGCTCGACGCTGATGCCCGGCATGGCGACGTGGCGGCGGCGCAGCTGCGGTGCCGGGTGCAGGCCGGCGCTGCCGACGACGCGGCCACCCAGCTCGGCCACCAGATGCAGGTCGGCGGCATGGGGGTCGCTCTGCGCTTCCAGGCGCTTGCGCCAGACCTCCTCGCTGGACAGCGGCAGCTGCATCAGGTTCCGGTAGACATCGGGCTGACCCATCATGCGCACGAAGTCGGGCGCGTCGGCAGGGCGGGCGCGGCGCACAAGCAAGCTGGCGTCGGGATCAACAGGCACGGCGGACACTCGAATAGGCGTGGCGAAAACGCCAACTGCAGTGTCCCACGGGCCGCGTTGTCACCAAAATGGCACGCTGCGACGGGAGCATCGTGGGGCACGCTTCTGGCAAATCCGCGCATCACGGCTGGGCGGCAACGTCAAGCCGGATTTCTGCCGATGCGCAACGTCGAAGCGGGCCGACTCAGGGCCCGCACTTCGTTGCATAGTTTGACGACAAGGCCGCGCCACAAGCGCGGTTTCACTTCTTCCTCGAGGGCTGACTGATGAACAACCGGGACTGGATGGGCTTTTCGCGCACGGCCATGGCCGTGGCGGTGGCCGTGGTGGCTGCCGCGCCGGCGCTGGCACAGAACACGACGGCCGCCATCGGCGGTCAGGTGACGGGCGCCGACGGCAAGCCAGTGGCTGGCGCCACGGTGACGATCCTGCACACGGAGTCAGGCTCGGCCAACACGGTCACCACCGACGCCGCCGGTCGCTACGGCGCGCGCGGCCTGCGTCCCGGCGGCCCCTACACCATCACCATCAGCAAGGGCGGCCAGACCGACAGGCGCGAGGGCGTGTTCCTGACGCTGGCCGAGAGCGGCACCGTCAACGCGCAGTTGGGTGTGTCGGCGCAGACCATCGTCATCACCGGCCGCGCGGCGAGCAGCCAGTTCAGCCAGTCGGCGATGGGCTCGGGCACCAGCATCGGCAGCCGCGAGCTGGCCAACCTGGCGTCCATCCAGCGCAGCCTGCAGGACTACGCGCGCATCGACCCGCGCCTGGCCCAGACCGACAAGGAGCGCGGCGAGATCTCCGCTGCCGGCCAGAACACGCGCTACAACAGCATCACCATCGACGGTGTCACCACCAACGACACCTTCGGCCTGGAAGCCAACAACCTGCCGACCATCAAGCAGCCGATCTCCATCGACGCCATCCAGTCGGTGCAGGTCAACCTGTCGAACTACGACGTGACGCAAAAGGGCTACACCGGCGCCAACATCAACGCCGTCACCAAGAGCGGCACCAACGAGTTCAAGGGCAGCGTGTTCTACGTCTGGCGCGACGACAACCTCGTCGGCAAGCGCTACAACAAGTCGGCCGACACCTACTTCGACGCGCCGTCGTTCAAGGAAGACACCAAGGGCTTCACGCTGGGCGGCCCGATCATCAAGGACAAGCTGTTCTTCTTCGGCGCCTACGAAGAGTTCAAGAGCTCGCGCACCAGCCCCGATTTCGGGCCGCTGGGCAGCGCCAACACCAACGTCGGCATCACGCAGACCGCCATCGACCAGGCCATCGCGATCGCGAAGAACACCTGGGGCTTCGACGCCGGCACCTCGACGGTGCCCGCTGGTCAGCAGGTGGCGGTCAAGGACAGCCTGATCAAGCTCGACTGGAACATCAACGACAACCACCGCGCCAACCTGCGCTACACCAAGACCGAACAGGGCGAGCCCAACATCGTCGGCTTCTCGGCCACGGGGCTGTCGCTGAGTTCGTGGTGGTACATCCAGAAAAAGACGGTCGAGAGCGTGGTGGGCCAGTGGTTCGCCGACTGGACGCCCAACTTCAGCAGCGAGCTGAAGGTTTCCAAGCGCGACTACACCAGCGAACCCACGCCCGTCAACGGCGTGCGGCTGCCGGCCATCGGCCTGCGCTTCTCGGGCGCCTTGCCCCCGGGTTCGCCGTCCGGCGTGAGCGCCAACGACCGCTTCCTGAACCTGGGCACCGAGCTCAGCCGCCAATTCAACGTGCTGGAGACCAAGACCACCGACATCTACGCCGGCGGCACCTGGAACCTGGGCAAGCACGAGCTGAAGTTCGGCATCGACTACGCCGACAACGAGGTCTACAACGCCTTCGCGCAGAACACCAACGGCAACTACGGCTTCCGCTGCGAGCCGGGCACCTACAGCTTCGGCGTGGTCGCCAGCTGCACCGGCAACTACACGCCCGCGGGCGGCGCCGCCACCGCGATGACCTCGGCCCTGCGCGACCAGGCGGTGCTCGAGAACTTCCAGCGCGGCCTGCCGTCGAGCTACACCGTCACTGCACCGCAGGGCGGCCGCACGCTGAACGACGCCGTGGCGGTCTGGAGCTTTGCCAACACCGGCCTGTTCGCGCAGGACACCTTCAAGGTCAGCGACGACGTCAACGTCACCGTCGGCCTGCGTGTCGACCAGCAGAGCGTGCCGACCAAGCCGCTGTACAACGCCGCGGCCTCGGCCGCCCCCGGCGCGCCCGAACCGGGGACGGGCCGCGCCACCGGCGGCTTCGGCGTGCGCAACGACAACACGCTGGACGGCAACAACCTGGTGCAGCCGCGCCTGGGCTTCAACTGGAACCTCAGTGGCAAGAGCGATCGCCGCATGCAGCTGCGCGGCGGCTTCGGCCTCTTCCAGGGTGCGGCGGCCAACGTGTGGCTGAGCAATCCGTTCAGCAACACCGGCATCGCCGTCGGCACCTTCACCTGCGCCAACTTCGCCGCCTGCAGCACCGCCGGCAACGGCGGCACGCAGCTGGTGTTCAACCCGAACCCGGCCACCCAGCCGGGCCAGGGCGCATCGCCGCAGCCCGACTTGGACTTCCTCTCGCCCAGCCTTGAGCAGCCTTCCGTCTGGAAGGCCAACCTGGGCTTCGAGACCGAGTTGCCGGCGCTGCCGGTGGTGGGTGAACTGGTGGCCAGCGCCGAGTGGCTGCGTACCAAGACGAACTCGGGCATCTACTACAAGAACCTGAACCTGGGCGCACCCACTGCCACCAACGGCCCCGACGGCCGCCCGCTCTTCTACACGCCTCAGACCTACAACCAGGCGTGTTGGAACGGATCGTCGTTCCTGACGTCCACCAACCCTACGAACCCATGCTTTGGCACTCGGGTACGAGCACTCAGCAACAACGGCTACCGCCGAGCGCTGCTGGCCACCGAGACCAGCAAGGGCGGTGGTGACGCGATCACGCTGGCTATCAGCCAGCCGGCACGCGCCGGCTTCGGCTGGAGCCTGGCCTACACCAGGACCACCGCCAAGGAAGTCAACCCGCTGACCTCTTCGACGTCGAACTCGAACTGGAACGGTCGGATGAGCTTCGACCCGAACGGCGAAGAGCTGGCCAACTCGAACTACCTGGTCAAGGACCGCATCTCGGCCAGCCTGACCTGGTCCAAGGCCTTTGTCGGAAAGTACCGCACCTCGGTGGGCATGTTCTACGAAGGCCGCAAGGGCAAGCCCTACAGCTGGACCTTCATCAATGACATGAACGGCGACGAGATCGGCGGCAACGACCTGATGTACATCCCGTCGGGCCCGGGCGCCCCCGAGGTGATCTTCAAGGGCGGCACAGCCGAGGAAACGCGTTTCTGGGAGATCGTCAACGCCGACTCGGCGCTGTCGGGCGCCAGGGGCGGCGTCGTCAAGCGCAACACCAGCTTCGCGCCTTGGGTGAACAACGTCGACTTGCGCTTCAGCCAGGAACTGCCGGGCTTCATGAAGGACCACAAGACGACGTTCACGCTCGACTTCCTGAACTTCGGCAACCTGCTGAACAAGAAGTGGGGCCGCATCGAGGAGATCGGCTTCCCGTCGAACCGCAGCTTCGTCAACTTCAACGGCCTGGAGAACGGCAAGTACGTCTACAGCCTGGGCTCGCTGGAAGACACCCTGGTGCGCCAGGCCGGCGGCGAATCGCAGTGGGCCGTGCAAGCCACGCTGCGCTACGAGTTCTGATCCTGCGGGGCCGCGAGGCCCCGTTGCGGAACGAAAGACGGGGCCTAGGGGCCCCCGTCTTTCGTTGCCGGGCCTTGCGGCCCCCGTGGTAGTCAGACCCGCTCGCCCACCCACCCCGCCACGCTGGCCAGCGCCTTGGGCAACGCCGCGGCGTCGCTGCCGCCGGCCATCGCCAGGTCGGGCTTGCCGCCGCCCTTGCCACCCACCTGCTGGGCGACGAAGTTCACCAGTTCGCCGGCCTTGATCGTGCCCATGCGGTCGGCGGTGACGCCGGCGGCCAGCTGCACCTTGCCGCCGTCGACGACGGCCAGCACGATGGCCGCGCTCTTGAGTTTGTTCTTGAGCTGGTCCATGGTCTCGCGCAGCGCCTTGGCGTCGGCGCCATGCAGCGTGGCCGCCAGCACCTTGATGCCCTTGACGTCGACGGCCTGCGCCACCAGCTCATCGCCCTGTGAAGAGGCCAGCTTGCTCTTCAGCGCCGTGACTTCCTTGTCCAGCGCGCGCAGCTGATCCTGCAGCGCGGCCACGCGGGCCGGCACCTCGGCCGGCGTGGCCTTCAGTGCGCCGGCCAGGCCGTTGACGGTGCCTTCCAGCTGCTGCAGGTAGGCCAGCGCGTTGCTGCCGGTGACGGCCTCGACGCGGCGTATGCCCGCCGCCACGCCGCCCTCGGCGACGATCTTGAACAGGCCGATGTCGCCGGTGCGCTGCACGTGCGTGCCGCCGCAGAGCTCGCGGCTGCTGCCGATGTCGAGCACGCGCACTTCGTCGCCATACTTCTCGCCGAACAGCATCATCGCGCCGCTCTTCTGCGCCTCTTCGATAGTCATCACACGCGCCTGCGTGGCGGCGTTGGCCAGAATCTCGGCGTTGACGATGGCCTCGATCTGCGCGATCTGCGCGTCGCTCACCGGGGCGTTGTGCGCGAAGTCGAAACGCGTGCGTTCGGCGTTGACCAGGCTGCCCTTTTGCTGCACGTGCCCGCCCAGCACCTCGCGCAGCGCCTTGTGCATCAGGTGCGTGGCGCTGTGGTTGCGCACGGTGCGCGCGCGCTGCTCGGCGTCGACGCGGGCATGGAAGCCATCGCCGACCTCGATCTCGCCTTCGACGATGCGGCCCTGGTGGCCGTGCACGCTGGCCGTGACCTTCACGGTGTCTTCGACGACGACGCGGGCGCGCGCGTTGCGCAGCTCGCCGGTGTCGCCCACCTGGCCGCCGCTCTCGGCGTAGAACGGCGTGTGGTCGAGCACGATGACGACGTCGTCGCCGGCGCGGGCCTTGAGCACCGGCGTGCCCTCGGCGTAGATCGCCACCACCTTGCTGTGTTCGCACACCAGGTGTTCATAACCGTGGAAGGCAGTGGCGTCGCCGGTGTAGGCCAGGCCGGCGGCGACCTTGAACTTGGCTGCGGCGCGGGCGTTCTCGCGCTGGCGGTTCATGGCGGCGTTGAAGCCGGCGTCGTCCACCGTCACGCCGCGCTCGCGGCAGACATCGGCCGTCAGGTCGAGCGGGAAACCGAAGGTGTCGTGCAGCTTGAAGGCGGTGTCGCCGTCGATCTGCCTCAAACCCGCCGTGTCCAGCTTCGCCAGCGCGTCTTCGAGGATCTGCATGCCGTTGGCGATGGTCTGGAAGAAGCGTTCTTCCTCGACCTTGAGCACCTCGGCGGCACGCACGGCCTCGCGTCTCAGTTCGGGATAGGCCTCGCCCATCTCGGCGGCCAGCGGCGCCACCAGGGTGTGGAAGAAGGGTTTGCGCGCGCCCAGCTTGTAGCCGTGGCGGATGGCGCGCCGGGCAATGCGGCGCAGCACGTAGCCGCGGCCCTCGTTGCCGGGGATCACGCCGTCGACCACCGTGAAGGTGCAGGCGCGGATATGGTCGGCGATGACCTTCAGGCTGGGGCTGTCGGCATCGCAGGCATTGCCGGCGGGCGCGGCGGCGTCCACCGCTTGCCTGGCGGCGGCCAGCAGGTTCTGGAACAGGTCGATCTGGTAGTTGCTGTGCACGTGCTGCAGCACCGCGGTCAGGCGCTCCAGGCCCATGCCGGTGTCCACGCTGGGCTTGGGCAGCCTGTGCATCACGCCGTCTTCGGTGCGGTTGAACTGCATGAAGACGTTGTTCCAGATCTCGATATAGCGGTCACCGTCCTGCTCGGGGCTGCCCGGCGGGCCGCCGGCCACTTCCGGGCCGTGGTCGTAGAAGATTTCGCTGCATGGGCCGCAGGGACCGGTGTCGCCCATCATCCAGAAGTTGTCGGATAGGTAGCGGCCGCCCTTGTTGTCGCCGATGCGCACGATGCGCTCGGGCGGCAGGCCGATGACCTTCAACCAGATGTCGTAGGCCTCGTCGTCCTCGGCGTAGACCGTGGCCCACAGCTTGTCGGCGGGCAGCTTGAAGTGCACCGTCAGCAGTTCCCAGGCGTACTTCAGCGCGTCGTGCTTGAAGTAGTCGCCGAAGCTGAAGTTGCCCAGCATCTCGAAGAAGGTGTGGTGGCGCGCCGTGTAACCCACATTGTCGAGGTCGTTGTGCTTGCCGCCGGCGCGGATGCACTTCTGGCTCGTCGCGGCGCGGCGGTAGGGCCGCTTGTCGAAGCCCAGGAAGACGTCCTTGAACTGGTTCATGCCGGCATTGGTGAACAGCAGCGTCGGGTCGTCGCCCGGCACCACCGGGCTGCTGGCCACCACGGTGTGGCCCTGGCTCTCGAAGTACTTCAGGAAGGTAGAGCGGATCTCTGAGGCTTTCATCCGGCGGCTTTCGGGCTGTGCAAGCCGTAGATTTGCTTGCAAGTGGTTGATTTTCAATAACCTTTCATTATAGGTTGCGGCCCTGCACGGGCCCCTATCATGCAAAGCCTGCACTCCGAGGACATAGCGCGATGGACAGCAAGAACTCCCCCCTGGCAAGCCTCAAGGACCCCAGCCTGCTCAAGACCGAGGCGCTGATCGGCGGCGCCTGGACCGCCGGCCAGGGCGCGCAGGCGCGTTTTGCCGTCACCGACCCGGCCACCGGTGCCGAGTTGGCGCAGGTGGCCAACCTGGGCCCGGTGGACTGCGCCGCCGCGCTTTCGGCAGCCGAGAAGGCCTGGCCGCTGTGGCGCGCCAAGACCGCGAAGGAACGCGCGGCGGTGA
>PNKD01000109.1 GCA_013822265.1 Leptothrix sp. (in: b-proteobacteria) | reverse complement strand
ACCGCGGTGACGGCCCACGGCATCGATCTCGTCGATGAAGATGATGCAGGGCGCACTCTTCTTGGCCTGCTCGAACATGTCGCGCACGCGCGCCGCGCCGACGCCGACGAACATCTCGACGAAATCGGAGCCGCTGATGCTGAAGAACGGCACCTTGGCCTCGCCGGCAATGGCCTTGGCCAGCAGCGTCTTGCCCGTGCCCGGGGGGCCGACCAGCAACACGCCACGCGGGATGCGGCCGCCCAGCTTCTGGAACTTCTGCGGGTCTTTCAAGAAGTCGACGAGTTCCTTGACCTCTTCCTTGGCCTCGTCGCAGCCGGCGACGTCGGCGAACGTGGTGGTGTTGTTGGCCTCGTCGAGCATGCGCGCCTTGCTCTTGCCGAAGCTGAAGGCGCCGCCCTTGCCGCCGCCCTGCATCTGGCGCATGAAGTAGACCCAGACGCCGATCAGCAGCAGCATCGGGCCCCAGCTGACGAGGATGCTCATCAGCAGGCTGGGCTCTTCGCGCGGGCGCACGTCGAACTTGACATCGTTGGCGATGAGGTCGCCGACCAGGCCGCGGTCGAGGTAGGTGGCCGTGCTGCGCAGGCGCTTGTCGTCGGTGGTGACGGCTACGATCTCGGTGCCGCCACCCGGGCTCTCCTGGAGCGTGACGGCCTTGATGCGGCGATTGCGCACTTCCTCGAGGAAGTCGGAGTAGCCGATCTGGTTGCCCTGCGTGGCGCCGCGGTCGAATTGCTTGAAGACGGTGAAGAGCACGAGGGCGATCACCAGCCAGACGGCGACTTTCGAAAACCACTGATTGTTCACCGCGGCTCCTTTTCCTGTTGAGCGGCACGGCTGGCCGAAATCGGCACGCCGGATTCCACGGTATTTGGGGACGATTCTAGGGCAGTCAAGGGTACGGGGCAGCCTGCGGCTTGTAGGTGGAAGAGGAGGAAATGCGCGCTGTTCGGCCCTTTGCCGGCCGTGAACAAGGGCCGTGGAAGAGGTTAACGGCCTTTGAGTCCCACGCCGACGAGAAAGGTCTCTGAGGACTTGTCACGGGAGGCCTTGGGCTTCATAGGCTTGACGACCCGAAAGGTGTCCTTGAAGAGCCTGACGAGCATGTCGTAGCCGCTGCCGTGGAAGGCCTTGCACACCAGCGCACCCTCGGGCCGCAGGTGTCCGACCGCGAACTCGACGGCGAGTTCGATCAGATGCACCATCCGTGCAGCATCGGTCGCAGCGATGCCCGAGAGGTTGGGCGCCATGTCGGAAACCACCACGTCGACGGGTCGCCCCGCCAGCACCTCGTGCAGCTGCTGGACGACGGCCTCTTCGCGAAAGTCGCCCTGCAGGAAGGCCACGCCCTCGATGGGCGCCATCTCGAGGATGTCGAGCGCAATCAGGCTGCCGTTCAGCCCGCCGGCTGCGGCACCCTCGGGCGCGAAGCGGCGGCGCAGGTATTGGCTCCAGGCGCCCGGTGCCGAGCCCAGGTCGACCACCACCTGGCCCGGCCGTATGAGCCGCAACGTCTCGTCGATTTCCTTGAGCTTGTAGGCCGCGCGCGCGCGATAGCCCTCGCGCTGGGCCAGCTTCACATAGGTGTCGTTGACGTGCTCGTTGAGCCACGCCTTGTTGATCTTCTTGCTCTTGCTGTCGATCTTCATTCGCGTCCGATAATAAGCAGATGACCGCCATCCAGCTCTCTCCTGCCGAACGCAAGTCTCACCGTTCCGACGCCCATCACCTCGACCCGGTCGTCATGATCGGCGGCGACGGGCTCACGCCCGCCGTGCAGAAGGAGGTCGATGCCGCGTTGAACGCTCACGGCCTGATCAAGGTGCGGGTGTTCTCGGACGACCGTGCGGCCCGCGAAGCCATGCTCGCCACGCTGGCCGAACAGCTGGGCGCCGCGCCCATCCAGCACATCGGCAAGCTGCTGGTGCTTTGGCGGCCGATCCCGCCCAAGGCAGACACGCCACGCGACGACCGCATGCCGGGGCCGCGCACCGTCAAGATCGTCAGCTTCTCCAAGAGCGGCAATCACCGCGCGACGGTGAAGAAGGTGCAGGTCTTCGGCAACGAGCGCGTCACCGCGGGCGGCCAGATCAAGCGCGTCAAGAAGCGCGTGATCAGCACCAAGAAGAAGGCGCAGCGCGCCTGAGCGGGCGGCCTCAGAGATTGAGAAGGATTCGATTCGCGACGCCGGCGAACTCGCGAGCGCAACCCACCGGCACTTTCGAAGCGCAGCGGTCAATCGCGTCGCGGACGGGACGAATCGAAGCGGCCGAGGGCCGCGATGGCCGAGTTTGGGCGTCTTTGTGCATATTTGGGTCTCTCACCGGGTCATTGCGGCCATTGCGGACGGACTTGTCCCCCATCCAATGAGGTGCGGCGCGAGTTCGGCCGTGCGCATCAGGTTGTGCGCCAGCACGAACAAGCCCACCACGCAGCCCACCCTGGCCAAGCCCCGCACGGGCATACGTAGCAAACCGCGGTTGCGTGCCAGGGCGTTGACACACTCGGCGGTGGCTGCGCGCTGGCGGTAGACCTCCCGGGCCGGCTCGGTGTTCATGCGTGCGCGCCATTGCGCCACTGCGGGGCTGTCGCCCGGCTTGGGGTCGAACTCGCTGACCGGCGCCGCGCTGGCGACCTCCTGCACAGCTTGGCCAGCCTCGCATCGAGCAGCCTGCTTGGGCAGCTTGGCCTTGGGCACCGGCGCATACAGCTCGGTCTTGCCCGCCACCGCATCGATCTGCTCGTGCGCCGGGAAACCACCGTCGACCAACCACTGCTCGGGGGCCTGGCCCAGGCGCTGCTCGACTTGCTCGACCATGGGCGCGAGCTGCGCCATGTCGCTGCCCGCGTTGACCACCGCCATGCCCACGATGACCTGGCTGTCGCAGGTGGTGGCGAACTGCACGTTGTAGGCCGGCCGGAAGCCCCCGTCGCCCATCTTCATCACCCGCGCATCGGCATCGGTGGTGCTCGAGCGCGCGTCCTCGGCCTTGCCGCCGTTGCGCCGCTTGGCCGCAGCCACCTCAGGCAGTTGCTTGAGGGCCTGCTCGATGCGCTCTTCGCGCTCGCGCGCTGCGCGCCGCTTGGCCGCCTGTGCGCGCCTTGCCGCCTGTCCTGGGTCGGTGTCGGCTTCGGTCTTGAGCGTTTGCACCAGCTCGCGTGCCTGGCTCAGGTGTTCTTGCAGGCTGACTTCGCGACGGAACGAGGCCGCACCGGCGCTGGCGCGAACGCGCATACCGTCTTGCGCCACGCGCTCCAGGCTGATGGCGCCGGCCGCCGCCAGCGCAGCGACGTTGTCGCTGAGAAGTTCGTCGGTCAGCACTGCGTTGTCGGCACGAAAGTCGTTGAGCGCGTGGTAGTTCACCGACACGCCCCCGCAGATCCAGCGGTAGGCATCGTGCTCGCGGGTCAGCCGGGCGACTTCGCGCCCGCTGCCCACGCCATCGAGCACCGCGTACAGCCACAGCGCGAACAAGATCCGCGGGTCGATCCGTGCGCGCCCGGCGTTGCTGCCGCGCGCCTTGATCTCGTCGAGCAGCGCGCTCAGGTCCTGGCGCACAACGTAGCCCCACACGAGCCGCGCCCGGTGATCTTCGCCCAGCAGCGACTCCAGGTCCGAGGCACGCAACTCGATCTGCGTGCGGTTGGGTTGCAACAGCCTGGGCGCTCCCAGGCCGCGTTTGGCCGCGGCTTGCGTCTGCGCCTGCTGCAGCTGAGCTGGGCTCGGCGCCGGCAGGTCCTCAAACAACTCGCCGCCCGCAGCGCGGCCCTCGTCACATGCATGTGTACTCATGCCACCTATGACGTTCCAGCCGCCCTCGGGTTGACGGGGTAAGCCTGGGTTTGAAAAACTCTCAAGCTCTCAGGCCGGGCGCGGTGTTAACGCGCGCCACGCCAGGGCCAGCACCAGCACCGTCTTGAGGCCGAAGAAGACCGCGCTCGCCGCGTGCAGCTGGCCGAAGGTAAAGGCACCCTGCCCCAGCTTGGCCGCGGGCAGCAGCGGCTGCAAGGCGAAATAGCCCGCCACGGTGCAGAAGACGGTGGCCAGCGCCAGCAACATGCCGGCGCTGAACTGCGGCCCGGTGCCGGCCTGCGCCGAACGCCGAGCCGCCACGCGCTCGAGCAGCAGCAGCAGCACGCCCATCACCAGGCTCGTGTAGGCCTCCTGCGCGAGCATGCGGCCGACCAGGCGTCCGGCCTGCGCCCCACTCACCAGCGCAAAAACCGCCGGCGTCGCCAGCAACGCCACGCACAGCAGCCAGCCGGCCCACAGCCCCGGCAGCAGCCGGCGCAGGCGCTCTGCCGCCCACATCAGACGTAGCGCACTTCGACGATCTCCCAGTGCCGCAACCCACCGGGTGCCTGCACCTCGGCCACGTCGCCGGCCTCCTTGCCGATGAGCGCACGCGCGATCGGGCTGCTGATCGAGATCAGCCCCTGCTTGAGGTCGGCTTCGTCGTCGCCGACGATCTGGTAGGTGACCTGCGTGCCGTTGGCCTCGTCCTGCAGGACCACTGTGGCGCCGAAGACGACCTTGCCGCCGGCATCCAGCCCCGAAGGATCGATGACCTGCGCGGCAGCCAGCTTGGACTCGATCTCCTTGATGCGGCCTTCGATGAAGCCCTGCTTGTCCTTGGCCGCCTCGTACTCGGCGTTCTCCGACAGGTCGCCTTGGGCACGCGCCTCGGAAATGGCCTGGATGACGGCGTGCCGCTCCACCGACTTGAGCCGATGCAGTTCGCTCTTGAGCAATTCGGCGCCGCGCCGTGTGAGGGGGATGGTGACCATGGGGAGACGTCTGCTGTGGGCAGCTGTAGGCAAAAGTGAATCCGCCGCAGGGGCCTGACGAAAGGCAGCCTGCGGCGGAGATCGGAGCGGCATTTTAGCGCCAAGCGCGCCGCTCGGCGAGCCCATGCGGGCCCGCCGGTGTCAGGCGAGCTCGGCGTGCAGTTCCTGCAGCGAGCTGAAGCTCATCGCATCCTGCTGCTTCAGCGCCTCGGTCGCGGCCTCGGCGCCGGCCATGGTCGTGTAGTAGGTGATGCGGTTGGCTAGCGACGCGGTGCGTATGTGGCGCGAATCAGCAATCGCCGTGCGCGTTTCGGCCACCGTGGTGTAGACGAGCTGGATCTCGCCGGCCTTGACCATGTCGGCGATGTGCGGCCGGCCGTCCTTGACCTTGTTGACCACGCGCACCGGGATGCCGGCAGCGGTGATGGCCGCGGCCGTGCCCTTGGTGGCCACAACCTGGAAGCCCAGTGCCACCAGATCGGCCGCCACGGCCACCGCACGCGCCTTGTCGCTGTCCTTCACCGTGATGACCACGGTACCCTTGGACGGCAGCCGCGAACCGGCGCCGAGTTGGCTCTTGAGCATGGCCTCGCCGAAGCTGCGCCCCACGCCCATCACCTCGCCCGTCGAGCGCATCTCGGGCCCCAGGATGGTGTCGACACCGGGGAACTTGTTGAACGGGAACACCGCTTCCTTGATGCTGAAATAGGGCGGGATCACCTCGCGCGGGGGCCGGCCATCGGCGCCGGTCTGAGAGGCCAGCGACTGCCCGGCCATGCAGCGCGCCGCGATCTTGGCCAGCGCCTGGCCCGTCGCTTTACTCACATACGGCACGGTGCGCGAGGCACGCGGGTTGACCTCGAGCACGTAGACCACGGCATCGTCGCCCTCACCTTGGATGGCGAACTGCGTGTTCATCAGCCCCACCACCTTCAGCGCCCGCGCCATCACGGTGGCCTGGCGGCGCATTTCGTCCTGCAGCGCGGCGCTCAGCGTGTAGGGCGGCAGCGAGCAAGCCGAGTCGCCACTGTGGATGCCGGCGGCCTCGACGTGCTCCATGATGCCGCCGATCATCACCTCGCCGGTGGCGTCGGCGATGCAGTCGACGTCGACCTCGACGGCGTCGTCGAGGAAACGGTCGAGCAGCACCGGCGACTTCTCGCTCACCTGCACGGCCACGCGCATGTAGCGCTCGAGATCCTTGTCGCCGTGCACGATCTCCATCGCGCGGCCGCCCAGCACGTAGCTCGGGCGCACCACCAGCGGGTAGCCGATCTCCTGCGCCAGCGCCATCGCCTGCTCGTGCGTGCGTGCGGTGCGGTTGGGCGGCTGCTTGAGGCCGAGCTCGTTGAGCAGCTTCTGGAAGCGCTCGCGGTCTTCGGCGATGTCGATGCTGTCGGGGCTGGTGCCGATGATGGGCACGCCGGCGCGCTCGAGATCGAGCGCCAGCTTCAGCGGCGTCTGGCCGCCGTACTGCACGATGACGCCCAGCGGCTGCTCCTTGGCCACGATCTCCAGCACGTCTTCCAGCGTCACCGGCTCGAAGTAGAGGCGGTCGCTGGTGTCGTAGTCGGTGGAGACGGTCTCCGGGTTGCAGTTGACCATGATGGTCTCGTAGCCGTCTTCGCGCATCGCCAGCGCGGCGTGCACACAGCAGTAGTCGAACTCGATGCCCTGGCCGATGCGGTTGGGCCCGCCGCCCAGCACCATGATCTTCTTGCGCGTCGTCGGCTCGGCCTCGCACTCTTCATCGTAGGTGCCGTACATGTAGGCCGTCTGCGTCGCAAACTCGGCGGCACAGGTGTCCACGCGCTTGTAGACCGGCCGCACGCCCAGCGCATGGCGGCGCTCGCGCACCGCGTGCTGGTGGGTGCCCAGCAGCTTGCCCAGGCGGCGGTCCGCGAAGCCCTTCTGTTTGAGCAGGCGCATCTCGGCGGCTGACAGGCTCGCCAGTTCGCGCCCGGCGAGTTGCTTCTCGATTTGAATCAACTCTTCGATCTGCGCCAGGAACCACGGGTCGATCGAAGTCTCTTCGAAGATCTCTTCCAGGCTCATGCCGATGCGGAAGGCGTCGGCCAGGAACAGGATGCGCTCGGGGCCGGCGTTACCGATCTCGTCGATGATCTCGTCGCGGTCGGCCTCCTGGCAGCCTGTGGCCTCGCTCAGGCCGTCGATGCCGGTCTCCAGCCCGCGCAGCGCCTTCTGGAAGCTCTCCTGGAAGGTGCGGCCGATGGCCATGACCTCGCCCACGCTTTTCATCTGCGTGGTGAGATGCGGGTCGGCGGCCGGGAACTTCTCGAACGCGAAACGCGGGATCTTGGTCACGACGTAGTCGATGCTGGGCTCGAAGCTCGCCGGCGTGGCGCCCCCCGTGATGTCGTTACGCAGTTCGTCCAGCGTGTAGCCCACCGCCAGCTTGGCGGCCACCTTGGCGATCGGAAAACCCGTCGCCTTGGACGCCAGCGCCGACGAACGCGAGACGCGCGGGTTCATCTCGATGACGATGAGGCGGCCGTTGGTCGGGTTGACCGAGAACTGCACGTTGGAGCCCCCGGTGTCGACGCCGATCTCGCGCAGGATGGCGATGCTGGCGTTGCGCATCACCTGGTATTCCTTGTCGGTGAGCGTCTGCGCCGGGGCCACGGTGATGCTGTCACCGGTGTGGATGCCCATGGGGTCGAGGTTCTCGATGCTGCACACGATGATGCAGTTGTCGGCGCTGTCGCGCACGACCTCCATCTCGAACTCCTTCCAGCCGATCAGGCTCTCTTCGATCAGCAGTTCCTTGGTGGGCGAGAGGTCGAGGCCGCGCTTGCAGATCTCCTCGAACTCTTCCGGGTTGTAGGCGATGCCGCCGCCCGTGCCGCCCATCGTGAAGCTGGGGCGGATGACCATCGGGAAACCCGAATGGAAGGCTTCGCCGCCGAGTTCGGCCTGGATGTGCTTCTGCACCGCCAGCGCCTCCTCCATCGAGTGCGCGACGCCGCTCTTGGCCGAATCGAGGCCGATGGACGTCATCGCGTCCTTGAACTTCATGCGGTCTTCGGCCTTCTCGATGGCGTGCTCGTTGGCGCCGATCATCTCGACGCCGTACTTCGCCAACACGCCGTTGCGGTGCAGGTCGAGCGCGCAGTTCAGCGCCGTCTGGCCGCCCATGGTGGGCAGAATGGCGTCGGGCTTCTCCCTGGCGATGATCTTCTCGACCACCTGCCAGGTGATGGGCTCGATGTAGGTCGCGTCGGCCATGCCCGGGTCGGTCATGATCGTTGCCGGGTTGCTGTTGACGAGGACGACGCGGTAGCCCTCTTCGCGCAAGGCCTTGCAGGCCTGGGCGCCGGAGTAGTCGAACTCGCAGGCCTGACCGATGACGATCGGGCCGGCGCCGATGATGAGGATGGTCTTGAGGTCGGTGCGTTTCGGCATTTAGTTCGTTTCCATCAACTGCACGAAGCGATCGAAGAGGTAGGCGATGTCGTGCGGCCCCGGGCTCGCCTCGGGGTGGCCCTGGAAGCAGAACGCGGGCTTGTCGGTGCGCGCCAGGCCCTGCAGCGTGCCGTCGAACAGGCTCACGTGCGTGGGGCGCAGGTTGGCGGGCAGCGAACCCTCATCGACCGCAAAGCCGTGGTTCTGGCTGGTGATGCTGACGCGGCCGCTGTCCAGGTCCTTCACCGGATGGTTGGCGCCGTGGTGGCCGAACTTCATCTTGAAGGTCCGCGCGCCCGAGGCCAGCGCCATGATCTGGTGGCCCAGGCAGATGCCGAAGGTGGGTACGCCGCTGTCGATGAGTTCGCTCGCCGCCGCGATGGCGTAGTCGCAGGGCTGCGGGTCGCCGGGGCCGTTGCTGAGGAAGACGCCATCAGGCTTCAGCTTCAGCACCTCGGCCGCCGGCGTGGTGGCCGGCACGACGGTGACGCGGCAGCCGCGGCTGGCCAGCATGCGCAGGATGTTGAACTTGACGCCGAAGTCGTAGGCGAGCACATGGTGCCTGGGCTCGGCCATCTCACCGTAGCCGCGGCCCAGTTGCCACTCGGTCTGCGTCCAGGGGTAAGTTTCGGTGGCCGAGACCACCTTGGCGAGGTCGAGGCCGGCCATCGAAGGCGCAGCGCGCGCCGCCGCCACGGCGTCGGCCACGTCGGCCGCCGTCACTTCGTGCCCCACGGCGTAGCTGGTGATGCTGCCGTTCTGTGCGCCGGTGGTGCGCAGCACGCGGGTGAGCCGGCGCGTGTCGATGCCGGCGATGGCCACGGTGCCTTCGCGCACCAGGTACTCGGGCAGCGTCATCGTGGCGCGGAAGTTCGACACGCGCAGCGACACGTCCCTGACGATCAGGCCGGCGGCATGCACCTTGGCCGACTCGACGTCCTCGGCGTTGACGCCGACGTTGCCGATGTGCGGGTAGGTCAGCGTGACGATCTGGCGGCAGTAGCTCGGATCGGTCAGGATTTCCTGATAGCCGGTGAGCGCGGTGTTGAACACGACCTCGCCCGTGGTACGACCGGCAGCGCCGATGCTGGTACCGAGGAAGGTGGTGCCGTCCGCGAGGGCGAGCAACGCAGGGGGCAGCGAGGGGACCAGTGACGGCGGCAAAAGCAAAGCTCCGGGGGGTTCGCGCGCGCCCAGCGCCCCCCATCTTTCCCTGGACAACCAGGGGCGACAGGTAGGGACCGAGGGGAAACCGAATTCGGCGTTTCGCTAGGGCTGCGTTGTTAGCGGGTAAACCGCCGGAGTATAGCCGCCGAAGCTGCCGCCAACGGGCAAACCCTGAGCCGGCGCCGTCGGACTGCGCGCCGGGCTGCCCTCAGACCACCAGCGCCGCGATGCCGGCGCGCGCGATCTGCGCATCCTCGGTCGACTTCACGCCGCTCACGCCCACGGCACCGACCACCTGCCCGTCGACGACGATGGGCACGCCACCCTCGAGCATGCCGTGCAGGACCGGCGCGCTGAGGAAGGAGACGCGCCCCTGGTTGATCATGTCTTCGTAGATCTTGCTCTCGCGCCGGCCCAGCGCGGCGGTGCGCGCCTTGGCGGGCGCGATCTCGGCCGAGATGGGCGCCGCGCCGTCCAGGCGCTGCAGCCAGAGCAGGTGGCCGCCATCGTCGACGATCGCCAGCGTGACCGCCCAGCCGTTCTTGGCGGCTTCGGCCTCGGCGGCGGCGGCCATGGCGCGGGTGTCTTCGAGCGTGAGGGTGGGTTTGGTCTTCATGGTCGCAACGATAACCCGGCCGCGGCCGGGGCAATCTGCCAGCAACGATGGGGGCATGCCGTCGCCCGGGCGCTACGATCTAGAATGCCGCGTGCACCGATGTTGGTGCGGCGTCAACCTGCTGGAGACCTCATGAATCAAAGCGTGCAGAACTATCCTGGCCTCGCCGGTAGCGGCGCGCTGGCCGAACAGCGCAACCGCGTGCTGCGCAACACGTACTGGTTGCTGGCCCTCTCGATGGTGCCCACGGTGCTGGGCGCCTGGATCGGCGTACAGACCGGCCTGATGCGCGGCATCGGCCCCGGCATCAGCGCCCTGATCTTCCTGGGCGGCGCCTTCGGCTTCATGTTCGCTGTCGAGAAGTTCAAGAACTCGGCGGCCGGCGTGCCCATCCTGCTGGGCTTCACCTTCTTCATGGGCCTGATGCTGGCGCGCCTGATCGGCAACGTGCTGGGCCTGAAGAACGGTGGCAGCCTGATCATGCTGGCCTTCGGCGGCACCGGTGCCATCTTCTTCGGCATGGCCACGCTGAGCAGCGTGATCAAGCGCGACCTCGGCAGCATGGGCAAGTTCCTGTTCATCGGCATGATCATGCTGCTGGTGGCAGGCATCGCCAACATCTTCATCCAGAGCAGCGCGCTGATGATCACGCTGTCGGTGCTGGCCATCGGCATCTTCTCGGCCTTCATCCTCTACGACCTGAAGCGCGTGCAGGACGGCGAAGAGACCAACTACATCAGCGCCACGCTGGGCGTGTACCTGAGCCTGTACAACGTGTTCACCAGCCTGCTCTCGCTGCTGGGCATCTTTGGCGGAGAGAAGGACTGATTGATCCACCCCCGGAGCGGCTGCGCCGCTCCCCCTCAAGGGGGCGACGCCAGCGGCCCGGCCGAGCGGGATCCGCGGCGTCCACTTGATGAATCGCAGGGGCCCTTCGGGGCCCTTGCTCATGCCCGGTCGAAAACCGCCATCGACTCCACGTGGGCCGTGTGTGGGAACATGTTGACGACGCCGGCCAGGCTGCAGCGGTAGCCGCCCTGGTGCACCAGCAGGCCGGCGTCGCGTGCCAACGTGGCCGGGTTGCAGCTGACGTAGACGATGCGCTGCGGCAGCTCGAAGCCGCCGGCGGCGTGCAGGTCGGCCACGGCCTTGGCGATCGCGAACGCGCCCTCGCGCGGCGGGTCGATCAGCCAGCGCCGGGCCACGCCGGCGCCTTGCAGGTCGGCCGGCGCCACCTCGAACAGGTTGCGCGCCTCGAAGCGCGTCTTGGCCGCCAGGCCGTTGGCACGCGCGTTCTCTCGCGCCCGCGCCACCAGCACCTCGCTGCCCTCGATGCCCAGCACCTGGGCCGCGCGAGTCGCCAGCGGCAGCGTGAAGTTGCCCAGGCCGCAGAACCAGTCGATCACGCGCTCGCCGGGCTGCGGGTCGAGCAGCCGCAGCGCGCGGTCGACCAGCACGCGGTTGATGTGCGGGTTGACCTGCGTGAAGTCGGTGGGCTTGAACGGCATCGTGATGCCGTACTCGGGCAGGCGGTAGGCCAGCACCGGCTGGCCCAGCACGCCCTCGTCCAGCGGGTGCGCGGTGTCCGGCCCCTTGGGCTGCAGCCACCACTGCACATCATGCGCGGCGCCGAAGTCGCGCAGGCGCTGCTGGTCGGCCGGTGTCAGCGGCTCGAGGTGGCGCAGCACCAGCGCGGTGACGCCGTCGCCGGCCGCGAGTTCGATCTGCGGCAGGCGGTCGCGCTGGTCCATGCCGCCTATCAGTTCGCGCAGCGGCATCAGCATTGCGCTGACCCGCGCCGGCAGCACCGGGCAGACCTGCATGTCGGCCACGTAGCGCGACTTGCGCTCGTGGAAACCGATCAGCACCGTGCCCTTCTTGGCCACCCAGCGCACCGACAGGCGCGCGCGGTCGCGGTAGCCCCAGGCCGGCCCCTCGATGGGCCGCAGCAGGCGCTCGGGCTTGACCTTGGCCAGGTGCTGCAGGTTGTCTTCCAGCACGCGCTGCTTCACCGCCACCTGGGCCGCCGGGTGCAGGTGCTGCATCTTGCAGCCGCCGCAGGCCCCCGCGTGCAGGCCGAAGTTAGGGCAGCCGGGGCGCACGCGCTGCGAGCTCTCGCGCGCCAGCGCCGACATCTGCCCCTGCTCCCAGTTGTTCTTCTTGCGCGAGACGCTGACCTGCACGCGCTCGCCGGGCAGCGCGCCTTCGATGAACACCACCTTGCCTGGCAGCGCGGTGCCGTCCGGGCCTTCGGTGTTGGGGCGGCGTGCGACGCCCTGTGCCTCGAGGTCGAGCGACTCGACCTCGAGCCAATCAAATCCACTGCTCATCGGTCGGGGCTGTGCTGGAACTGTCGGCAACCGGCCGTGCGGCCGGCAAGGAGAGATCAGCGCGGCGGCAGCAGGCGCGCCGGGTCGACCGGCTTGCCCTGGCGGCGGATCTCGAAGTGCAACTGCACGCGCTCGGCGTCGCTGGACCCCATCTCGGCGATCTTCTGGCCGCGGCGCACGACCTGGTCTTCCTTGACCAGCAGCGCCTGGTTGTGCGCGTAGGCCGTGAGGTAGGTGCTGTTGTGCTTGACGATGACGAGGTTGCCGTAACCGCGCAGGCCGGCGCCGGCGTAGACGATGCGACCGTCGGCCGCCGCGTACACCGGGTCGCCGGCCGTGCCCGTGATCACCAGGCCCTTGCTCTTCACGTCGTCGAAACCCGTGACCACCGGGCCTGCAGCAGGCCACAGCCAGTTGGGCTCGCCTTCGACATCGCCCGTCGCGGCCGGCGCCGAAGCGGCCGACGCCGCCGCCGTCGCGGCGGGCGACGAACCGGCAGCAACGGGCACACCGGCGCCGGTCAGTGGCCGCGACTCGATGCGCCCTGGGGCCGCCACCGGCCTGGCGCTGGCCGCCGTGGGATCGGGGGCCGGTGGCACGACACGCAAGACCTGCCCGACCTCGAGCACGTTCGGGTTGTCGAGGCCGTTCCAGCGCGCGATGTCGCGCCAGTTCTGGCCATTCTCCAGACCGACGCGGATCATCGTGTCGCCGGGCTTGACGGTGTAGTAGCCGGGCTTGCCGGCGTTCTCGGCGCCGGGTGGCGGCTTGGCCGCCGCGTCGGTGGACGGCAGTGGTGCCGGCGGCGTCACCGCGCTGGCGGACAGCGGCGCGGGCGCGACGGCCGGCGTGGCCGGCCGCGGGGCCACTGTCGGCCGGCGTTCTTCCACCGGGGCACGGTGCGTGGGTGAGGAGCACGCCGCCAGCAGGGCCACCAGCAGGCCGAGGGCGGCGCCATGAAGCGCACGCCCCTTCGAGAAGGCAACAAGGGTCGTCGAATTCATTCAGCGCCGGATTTTAAAGGTACGAAATGCACGGCGTCGTGCCAGTGCCGCACCAGGCCCTCGGGCTGGCGGTCGACCACCAGCAGCACTTGCCCGCCGCGCGAAGCGTCGTGCATGGGCGCCACCAGCCGGCCGCCGACGGCCAGTTGCTCCAGCCAGGCCGGCGGCAGGTCGTCGCCGCCGGCGGCGGCCACGATGCTGTCGTAGGGTGCGCGCGGCGCATGGCCCAGGCGGCCATCGCCGTAGACCAGGCGCAGGTCGGCGTCGCGATGGCCGCTCAGGTTCTCGCGGGCCTTGTCGTGCAGGCCCTTGAGGCGCTCGATCGACACCACGCTGCGCCCCACCCTGGCCAACAACGCCGCCTGGTAGCCGCAGCCGGTTCCGATCTCCAGCACGCGCCCCAGGTGGCCCTGTGCGCGCGCCGTTGCGCCTTCGGCCAGCAGGCACAACATGCGCGCCACGACCGAGGGCTTGCTGATGGTCTGCTGCAGGCCGATGGGCAGGCTGGTGTCCTCGTAAGCCTGGATGACGAGCGCGGTGTCGACGAAGCGGTGGCGCTCGACCGCGGCAAAGGCCTGCAGCACCGCTTCGTGGCGCACGCCGGCGGCACGCAGGCGCTGCACCATGCGCTGGCGCACGGCGGCCGAGTCCAGGCCCAGGCCACTGGCGGCGTGGCGGCCGCAGGCATGCCGTGCCGCGGCCTGCGCCGCGTGCTGCAGCGGGGCCTGCGGGCGCAGCGTCGTGCCGGCGGCGGGTTTCGCCGCGCCGATCATGCGGTCCAGCGCCACCGGGAAGCGCGGCGGGCGTGCCGTCATGCCGGCAGCCCGGCCAGGCGCTGCGCCCAGGCGGCGCTGCCGCGGTGGTCGGTGAGGTCAACCTGCAGCGGCGTGATCGAGACACTCCCGCCCGCCACGGCGTGGAAGTCCGTGCCCTCGCCGCATTCGCGGGCGTCGCCGGCCGGTCCTATCCAGTAGATGGCCTCGCCGCGCGGGTTGGTCTGGCGAATCACGGGCTGGCTGGCGTGACGCCGGCCCAGCCGCGTGATCACGCGTGGCAGCGTCGGTGCGTCGGCCCGGTTCGGGATATTGACGTTGAGCAGCCAGGGCTCGCCGCCCAGCGGCGCCTGCGCCAGCACCTGCTCGACGACCGCACGCGCGGTGGCAGCGGCGGCGTCGAGTTCGCCCCAGCCCTTCTCGGCCTGCGAGAAGGCGATGGCCGGCA
The DNA here is from genome assembly GCA_013822265.1 of Leptothrix sp. (in: b-proteobacteria). Classification (GTDB taxonomy): domain Bacteria; phylum Pseudomonadota; class Gammaproteobacteria; order Burkholderiales; family Burkholderiaceae_C; genus Rubrivivax. The sequence goes on along the minus strand of PNKD01000109.1, from coordinate 28 downwards.
CGCCGAAGAGATAGCCCTCCATCGCCGC
>PNKD01000108.1 GCA_013822265.1 Leptothrix sp. (in: b-proteobacteria) | reverse complement strand
GCCCGATGCCGCGCGCGAGTACGCGGGCTTCATGATCGCGCTCAGCCTCATCGCGGTGCTCTACATCGGCATGGTGGCGCTGGTGCAGCGCGACATGAAGAAGCTCGTCGCCTACAGCTCGATTGCGCACATGGGTTTCGTCACCATGGGCTTTTTCATCTTCAACGAGCTCGGCGTGGCCGGCGCCATCGTGCAGATGATCAGCCACGGCTTCGTCTCGGGGGCGATGTTCCTCTGCATCGGCGTGCTCTACGACCGCGTGCACAGCCGCGAGATCTCGGCCTACGGCGGCGTGGCCAACACGATGCCGAAGTTTGCCGCCTTCGCGGTGCTGTTCGCGATGGCCAACGTCGGCCTGCCGGGCACGGCCGGCTTCGTCGGCGAGTGGATGGTCATCCTGGGCGCCGTGCAATACAACTTCTGGATCGCGCTGGCCGCGGCCACGACGCTGATCTTCGGCGCTGCCTACACGCTGTGGATGGTCAAGCGCGTGTACTTCGGCGAGGTCGCCAACGACCACGTCAAGGCCCTGCAGGACCTCAACGGCCGTGAATTCCTGATGCTCGCCCTGCTGGCCGCCGCCGTGCTCTGGATGGGCCTCTACCCCAAGCCCTTCACCGACGTGATGAACGTGTCGGTGGCCGAACTGCTGCAGCACGTGGCGCGCGCCAAGCTGAACTGACGGCCCAGAGAACAAGACCATGACCCCCATGAACTGGCACGTCGTCCTTCCTGAAATCTGGCTGCTGGTCGCGGCCTGCGTCGTGCTGCTGGCCGACCTGTTCACCACCGACCCCGAGCGCCGCCCCACCTTCTGGCTCACGCAGCTCAGCGTGGCGGTCTTCGCGGCCCTGCACCTGCAGGGCTACCTGGGCGGGCAGACCGTCTACGCCATGCAGGGCCTGGTGGTCATCGACCCCATGGGGCATCTGCTGGCCTTCTTCGCCGCGCTCAGCGTGATGGTCACGCTGGCCTACGCGCGCCCCACGCTGGGCTCGCGCGAGATGCTCAAGGGCGAGTTCTTCACGCTGTCGCTGTTCGTGCTGCTGGGCATCAGCGTGATGTGCTCGGCCAACAACTTCCTCGTCGTCTACCTCGGCCTGGAACTGATGAGCCTGAGCCTGTACGCGCTGACGGCGCTGCGCCGCGACCACGCCATCGCCACCGAGGCCGCGATGAAGTACTTCGTGCTCGGCGCGCTGGCCAGCGGCTTCCTGCTCTACGGCATGAGCATGATGTACGGCGCCACCGGCACATTGGACATCCCGCGCCTGTTCGAGCGCATCGGCACCGGCAGCATCAACAAGGAGGTGCTGGTCTTCGGCGTCGTCTTCATCGTCGCCGGCCTGGCCTTCAAGCTCGGCGCCGCGCCCTTCCACATGTGGGTGCCCGACGTCTACCAGGGCGCCCCGACGCCGGTGACGCTGCTCATCGGCGGCGCGCCCAAGTTCGCGGCCTTCGCCATCACCCTCCGCTTGCTCGTCGAGGGCATGCTGGGCCTGGCCATCGACTGGCAGCAGATGTTCATCGTGCTGGCCGTGACCTCGCTGGCCGTGGGCAACCTGGCGGCCATCGCGCAGAGCAACCTCAAGCGCATGCTGGCCTACAGCACCATCGCGCAGATGGGGTTCATCGTGCTGGGGCTGTCGGCCGGCGTCGTCAGCGGCAACACGCTGAGCGCGGCCAACGCCTACAGCTCGGCGATGTTCTACCTCGTCGCCTACGTGCTGACGACATTGGGCACCTTCGGGCTCATCATGTACCTGTCGCACCAGGGCTTCGAGAGCGAGCAGATCGACGACCTCGCCGGCCTGTCGCAGCGCAGCACGTGGCTGGCCGGCGTGATGACGGTGTTCATGTTCTCGCTGGCCGGCGTGCCGCCGATGGTGGGCTTCTTCGCCAAGCTGGCCGTCATCCAAGCCCTGGTGTCGACCAACGTGCCCTTCTACATCGGGCTGGCGGTGGTGGCGGTGGTCTTCTCGCTGGTCGGCGCCTACTACTACCTGCGTGTCGTCAAGGTGATGTGGTTCGACGCCCCGGTGCGCGGCGAGTCGCTGCTGCGCAGCCAGGGCGTGACGCTGCTGCTGGCCGCCAACGGTGCGGCGGTGCTGATCTTCGGCCCCTTCTCGGGCGGCCTGATGGCGATGTGCCGCGACGCCATCGTCAAGGCGCTGGCCAGTTAGCCGCAGCGCAGCGCCCGTGGCCGACGACGATCACCTCATCGAGCGCGCCACCGGCGACAGCCAGCTGCTGCACAGCGGGTTTCTCGAGCTGCGCGTGGACACCGTGCTGCTGCCCGACGGCAGCCGTGCCACGCGCGAGTACCTGCGCCACAACGGCGCCGTGGCGGTGGTGCCGCTGCTCGACGACGGGCGCCTCGTGCTGGTGCGCCAGTACCGCTACCCGCTGGCCCGCGTGCTGCTGGAGTTTCCGGCCGGCAAGCTCGAAGTCGGCGAAGAACAACTGCCCTGCGCCCGGCGCGAGCTGCAGGAGGAGACCGGCTACGTGGCGCGCGAGTGGGCCTTCGGCGGCGAGATCCACAACGCTGCGGCCTACTCGTCGGAGAGCATCTGGATCTGGTTTGCGCGCGGCCTGGTGCCCGGCCCCGCACGGCTGGACCCGGGCGAATTCGTCGAGACCGTGACGCTGACGGTCGCCGAACTCGTTGACCTGTCTGGGCGCGGCGAACTCACCGACGTGAAGACGCAGATCGCCCTTTGTTGGCTGCAAAGTTGGCAAGCGGGTGTACGGACGCTGAATTGGCAGCCGCTGCCAGCCGCCGCCAGCCTATGATTGCAGCAAGATGAAAGTCCTGAACCTGCGTTGCGCCAACGGCCATGGCTTCGAAGGCTGGTTCGGCTCCGAGGCCGACTTTCTCGATCAAAACGGCGGCGGTCTCATCGAGTGCCCGCTGTGCGCCAACCGTGTCGTCAGCCGCATGCCTTCGGCGCCACGGCTGAACCTCTCCGGCGCGCGCGAGCCGACCCCTTTGCCGCAGGCCGGCGTCGTGAAGCAGCCACCGGCTGCGGCCGAAGTCGTGGCCTCGGCCTCGGTCACGGGGTCCGTCAACGGCCAGCCGGCGCCGGACGTGCAGGCCGCCTGGATGGCCGGCGTGCGCCAACTGCTGGCCCGCACCGAAAACGTCGGCGAGCGCTTCGCCGAGGAGGCGCGGCGCATCCACTACGGCGAGGCGAAGAACCGCGGCATCCGCGGCCACGCCAGCGCCGAAGAGCGCGAGGCGCTGCTCGACGAGGGCATAGAGACGGTGGCCATCCCGGTGCCGCAGGCCCTCGACGGCCCGCTGCAGTAGCCGCCCGGGCGCCGGCCCGCCGGCTGTCCGGCGCCGGGCGTCGCCTACAGCAGGCGTCCGGGGTTCATCAGCCCCTGGGGATCGAGCGCGGCCTTGATGGCCCGCATCATCTGCAGCGCCACCGGCGACTTGCGCGCCGCCAGTTCTTCGCGCTTGAGCGCGCCGATGCCGTGTTCGGCCGAGAACGAGCCGCCGCAGCGCGCCACTTCGTCGAAGACGACGGTGTTCACCGCGTGCTCTTCGTCGTCCAGGAAACGCTGGCCGTCGGCGCCGGGCGGCGCCTGCACGTTGTAGTGCAGGTTGCCGTCGCCCAGGTGGCCGAAGTTGACCAGGCGCACGCCCGGCCAGCGCGCCTGCAGCGCGGCGTCGGCGCGTTCGACGAAACCAGGGATGGCCGACACCGGCACGCTGATGTCGTGTTTGATGTTCAGGCCTTCCTCGGCCTGCGCCAGCGGGATGCTCTCGCGCAGCTGCCACAGCGCCTGGCTCTGCGCCAGGCTCTGGGCGACCACGGCGTCGGCCACGATGCCGCCTTCGAGCGCGGTGCCCAGCAGGGCTTCGAATCGCTCGCGCGCCGCCGCCTCGCCTTCGGTGTCGCTTTGCTCCAGCAGCACCGTCCAAGGCGCACCGGGCAGCGGCCGCGGCAGGGCGGTGAAGTGACGGGCGACGAGATCCAGCGCCAAGCGGCCCATGACCTCGAAGCCGGTGAGGCCGGCGCCCAGCCGCTGGCGCGCCAGCGTCAGCAGCGCCACGCAGTCGGCCAGCGTCGTGCAGGCCGCCAGCGCCGTGGTGGTGGCCGCGGGCAGCGGGGCCAGCTTCAGCGTCGCCGCGGTGATGATGCCCAGCGTGCCTTCGCTGCCGATGAAGAGGTCGCGCAGGTCGTAGCCGGTGTTGTCCTTGCGCAGGCCGCTCAGGCCGTGCCAGACCTCGCCCTGCGCGGTGACCACTTCCAGCCCCAGGCAGAGCTCGCGCGCGTTGCCCCAGCGCAGCACCTGCGTGCCCCCGGCATTGGTGGCGAGGTTGCCGCCTATCGTGCAGCTGCCCTCGGCGGCCAGGCTCAGCGGCAGCAGCAGGCCGCGCTGCGCGGCGGCCTGCTGCAGGGCCTGCAGCAGGCAGCCGGCGTCGGCGGTGAGCGTGAGGTTGGCTTCGTCGATGCTGCGGATGCGGTTCAGGCGCTGCATGCTCAGCAGCACCTGCGTACCGCTGTCGTCGGGCACGCCGCCGCCCACCAGCCCGGTGTTGCCGCCCTGCGGCACGATGGCCACGCCGGCCGCGGCGCAGGTGCGCACGACGGTGGCGACTTCGGCGGTGCTGCCCGGCCGCACCACGGCCAACGATAGGCCGTGCCAGCGGCGGCGCCAGTCGCGCTCCCAGGCGCTGCGGTCGCCCTCGGTGATGACGTGGGCGGCGCCGACGGCTTCGCGCAGGCGGTCGAGCACGGCTGGCATGGCCTTCACGCGACGGCTTGCGCAGCCAGCTCGCCCTGGCGCTGCCGCCAGCGGATGTAGACCACGCTCAGGCCGAAGACCAGCAGGCTGAGGGCTATCTCGGCCCAGGCCAGTGCCGCGCCGCGACCGCTCTCGGCGTAGGCGCGCACCGTGCCCTCCATGAAGTACAGCCAGATCAGCAGGCTGAGCCAGCGGAAGGTGTACATGCGGTGGCGCAGCAGGCCGCCCAGGCACAGCATCAGCGGCAACACCTTGAGCGCCAGCGTGCCGCTGCCCGTGGGCGCCAGCCAGAGCTCCCAGGCCAGGCCCAGCACGATGAGGGCCAGCAAGGCCGCCACCGTGGCCGCACGCGCGCTGCGGACGACGACGCCGGGGGCAACGGGCGGCGCAGCGTCGGGCAGGCTTGAGGGGGGCAGGGAACTCATGCGGCATCATAGCCAGCATGAATCCTCTCCTGCGCCTGCAGGGTCGCCTGGCCAGCTATGGCGCGGAACTGCTGCAGACGCTGCGCACCTGGCCCTGGTTCGACACCCTGCGCACCTTGCGCGCGCGCTTTCGCGACGACCGCCTGGGCCTCACCGCCGGCAGCCTGACCTTCACGACGCTGATCGCGCTGGTGCCGCTGGTCACGGTGATGCTGGCCGTGTTCACGGCCTTCCCGATGTTCTCCGGCCTCGAAGCGGCGATGCAGAAGTACTTCCTGCAGAACCTGGTGCCGGACAACATCGCCAAGCCGGTGCTGCGCGCGCTGACGCAGTTCGCGGCCAAGGCGCGCGGCATGGGCACGCTGGGCCTTGTGCTGCTGGTGGCCACGGCGCTGGCCATGGCGCTGACGATGGACCGCACGCTCAACGCCATCTGGCGCGTGCGCCGCCACCGCCCCATCGCCCAGCGCATCCTCGTCTACTGGGCCGGCCTGACGCTGGGGCCGCTGCTGCTGGGCCTGAGCCTGTCGCTGACCTCGTACGCGGTGTCGGCGTCGCGCGGGCTCGTCGGGCGCCTGCCGGGCGGCGTCGAACTGCTGCTCGGCGGCACGCAGTTCGCTCTCTTCACCACCAGCGTGGCGGCGCTGTTCCACTACGTGCCCAACACCGCGGTGCGCTGGCGCCACGCCTGGGCCGGCGCGCTGTTCGTCGCGTTCGGCGTCGAGGGTGCCAAGCAGGCGCTGGCCTGGTACGTCGACACCGTGCCCAGCTACTCGGCGGTCTACGGCGCCTTCGCCGCGGTGCCCATCCTGCTGCTGTGGATCTACCTCGGCTGGGTCATCGTGCTGCTGGGCGCGGTGATCGCGGCCTACGCGCCCAGCCTGCAGATGCGCGTGAGCGCGCGCGAAGAAGTGCCGGGCTGGCGCTTCGAACTCGCGCTGGCCGTGCTGCGGCTGCTGGCCCGGGCCCGTGCCGGCACCGAGCGCGGCCTGTCGCTGTCGGCATTGGCCACGGTGCTGCGCGCCGACCCGCTGCAGCTCGAGCCGGTGGTCGACCTGCTGGAGGAGATCGACTGGGTGGCGCGCCTGAACGAAGGCGGCGACGCGCGCCTGGTGTTGTTGTGTGAACCCGCCACGACGCCGCTGACGGCGCTGGTCGACCGCACGCTGCTGACGCCGAGCACGTCGTCGGCGGTGTTCAGGCGACGCGCCGGCATGGACGAGACCGTGCTGGCCGACGTGCTGCAGAGCACCTGACGGCAAGCCGCGCGGGGCACCGGGTCAGGCCAGCGCGTCGCGCACCGCCTGCAGCACGGCGTCGGGGCACTCCTGCATCATGTAGTGCCCGCCCGGCACCGTCTGCACGGTGGCCGACAGGGCCAGGGCCACCGCGGCCGCGGCGCGCGGCGGCGTCATCTGGTCCAGCGCGCCCAGCACCAGCGTCGACGGGCAGGCCACGCGCGCCGCCGCGTCCAGGCCGCCGGCGTAGGCGTTGCAGGCCGCGAAGTCGGTATGGAAGAGCTGCGCCTCGCCGCGTGCCACCACCTGCCGGATGAGCGCGCGCGCCGCGCCGCGCAGCCACACACCAGGGCCGGGGTAGGACGGCTTGGCGGCCAGCGTCGAGAACGAGTAGCTCACGACGCGCGCCGCCGCCGCCTCGGTGTCGGCCAGCGACAGGTCCAGCAGCGCCTGCGGCACCGGCATGGGCAGGCAACTGCCCAGCATCACCAGCCGCGTGGCGCGCTGCGGCGCGCGGGCCGCGGCTTGCAGCGCCACCAGCGAGCCCATGCTGTGGCCGGCGAGCGCGGCTTGCGGCACACCAGCGGCGTCCAGCAGCGCCAGCAGCCAGTCGGCCATCGCCTCCACGCTCTTCAGCGCCGGGCCGGCGCTGCGCATGTGGCCGGGCAGGTCGACCGCCAGCACGGCGTGGCCATGATGTGCGAACCAGCGCGCCAGCAGCGTGAACACGCTGTGGTCGTTGACGGCGCCGTGCACGAACACCACGCAGGGCAGGGTGGCATCGAAGGGCTTGCCGCCGGTGTAGGCGTAGGCCTCGCGGCCCATCACGGTGAGTTTCATGCGCCCGCCCTGTCGCCCGCCTTGGCGGCCACCTTGAAGGCCCGTTGCAGGTCGTCGATCAGGTCGTCGGCATCCTCGAGCCCGATGCTCAGCCGTATGCTGCCCGGCGTGATGCCGGCCGCCGCCAGCGCCGCGTCGTCCATGCGGAAATGCGTCGTGCTGGCGGGGTGGATGACAAGCGAGCGGCAGTCGCCCACGTTGGCCAGGTGGCTGAAGATCTTCAGCGACTCGATGAACGCCTGCCCTTGTTTGCGCGAGCCCTCGAGGTCGAAGCTGAACACGGCGCCGCAGCCGCGCGGCAGCAGCTTCTTGGCCAGCGCCTGGCTCGCGTGGCCGTCGAGCTCGGGGTAGGCCACGGCCGCCACCATCGGGTGCGCGGCCAGGAAGGCCGCCACCTTGCGCGTGTTCTCGACATGCCGCGCCATGCGCAGCGGCAGCGTCTCTATGCCCTGCAGGATCAGCCAGGCGGTGTGCGGGCTCATGCAGGCGCCGAAGTCTCGAAGGCCCTCGCGCCGCGCCCGCAGCAGGAAGGCGCCGTCGGTGCTCTCCTCGCTGAACACCATGCCGTGGAAGCCGGCATAGGGCTGGTTCAGCTCGGGGAAGCGGGCCGCCGCCGACCAGTCGAAACGCCCGCCGTCGACCAGCAGCCCGCCGACCACCGTGCCGTGGCCGCAGAGGAACTTGGTGGCGCTGTGGAACACGAGGTCGGCGCCGTGTTCGAAGGGCCGCATCAGCCAGGGCGTGGTGAAGGTGCTGTCCACCAGCAGCGGCACGCCGGCGTCGTGGGCGATGGCCGCCACGGTGGGGATGTCCAGCACGTCCAGCCCCGGGTTGCCCAGCGTCTCGCCGAACAGCAGTTTCGTCTCGGGGCGGATGGCGGTGCGCCAGCCGTCGATGTCGCCCGGTTTGACGAAGGTGGTGGCGATGCCGAAGCGCGCCAGCGTGTAGTGCAGCAGGTTGTGGCTGCCGCCGTAGAGCGCGCTGCTGGCCACGACGTGCGAACCCGCGCCGGCCAGCGTGCCGATGGCCAGGTGCAGCGCGGCCTGGCCGCTGGCCGTGGCGATGGCGCCCACGCCGCCTTCGAGCGCCGCGATGCGTTCTTCCAGCACCGCGTTGGTGGGGTTGCTGATGCGGCTGTAGACGTGGCCCGGCCGCTCCAGGTTGAACAGGCTGGCGGCGTGCTCGCTGCTCTCGAAAACGAAACTCGTCGAGAGATGGATGGGCACGGCGCGCGCGCCGGTGGCGGGGTCGGGCGCAGCGCCGGCGTGCAGCGCCAGCGTGTCGAACCCGGGATCGGAGGGGCCGGCCATGACTATCCTCTGTGCGGCTGTTGGGGCCGGATCATTGTGGGCTATATTGATCCTCGAACCGAGGGGCCGCCGTGGCCCGCCAACCGGGTGCCGCCTGCCATGAAAGTCACCGACATCCTGCGCGTCAAGGGCAACACGCTCTACACCGTGCCGCCCGACCAGCGCCTGGCCGACGCCGTGCGCACGATGTCCGAACTCGACATCGGCTCGCTGGTGGTCATGGACCACGGCGACGTGGCGGGCATGCTCACCTTCCGCGAGGTCATCGCCGCGGTCGTCGAAGGCGGCGGCAGCCTCGGCGACCGCCGCGTGCGCAGCGTGATGGACGACGCGCCGCTGACCTGCACGCCCGAGACCGGCGTCGACGAGGTGCGCCGCATGATGCTGGAGCGCCACGCGCGTTACATGCCGGTGCTCGACCAGCGCACGCTGATGGGCGTGATCTCGTTCTACGACGTCGCCAAGACCGTGGTCGACGCGCAGGACTTCGAGAACCGCATGCTCAAGGCCTACATCCGCGACTGGCCCGAGGAAGACAAAGAGGCCGGCACCGCGCCGAGCTGAGGGCGCCGGCGGGGCGTCGTCGCCCGAGGTTCAGGCGGCGTGTCCTTCGAGCCGGAACACGGCCACCGCTTTCGACAGCCTTTGCGCCTGGTCCTTCAGGCTGGCCGCGGCTGCGGCCGACTGTTCCACCAGCGCGGCGTTCTGCTGCGTCGTTTCGTCGAGCTCGCTGACGGCCTGGTTGACATTGCCTATGCCGCCGCTCTGCTCGGAAGCGGCCGTGCTGACGACGCCTATGAGCTCGCTCACATGGCCGACCTGGTCGACGATCTCGCCCATGGTCAGCCCGGCCTGCTGCACGAGGCGAGTGCCCCCGTCGACCTTCTCGACACTGGTGGCGATCAGCGCCTTGATCTCACGCGCCGCCTGCGCGCTGCGTTGCGCCAGGCTGCGCACCTCGCTGGCGACGACCGCGAAGCCGCGGCCCTGCTCGCCGGCGCGCGCCGCTTCCACCGCCGCGTTGAGCGCCAGGATGTTGGTCTGGAAGGCGATGCCGTCGATGACGCCGATGATGTCGACGATGCGCCGGCTGCTGTCTGCGATGCCCTGCATGGTGCTCACGACCTCGCCCACCACCGCGCCGCCGCGCGCCGCCACGGCGGAGGCCGACGCCGCCAGTTCCCTGGCACGGCTGGCGCTGTCGGCGCTTTGGTGGATCGACGTGGCCATCTCTTCCATGCTGGCTGCCGTCTGCTGCAGCCGGCTGGCCTGTTGTTCGGTGCGCTGGCTGAGGTCGAGATTGCCGTTGGCAATCTCGGCGCTGGCCATCGACACCGAGTCGACGCCCGAGCGCACCTCGCCCACGACCCGGCGCAGCGCGGCCTGCATGTCGGCCACACGCGCCAGCAGCTGGCCGATCTCGTCCTTGCCGTCGGTGGCGATGGGCCGGCCCAGGTCGCCTTCGGCGATGGCGCGCACCGCTGCGGTGGCCCGGTCCAGTGAACGCCTGATCGAGCGCCCCAGCCACATGCCCCCGACGGCCATCAGCACGCCCAGCGCGATGGCAAAACCCACCGCGCCCGCGGCCATGCGCAGGTTGTTCGCGCGCGCGGCCTCGAAGGTGGCCTTCGCCTGCGCCTCGCGCACCGGGATCAGCGCCTGCAGGCGCTTGATGTAGGTGCCGTGCAGTTCGGCCCAGTCGGCTTCCAGCACTTCGGTGAGCTTGGCGTTGTTCTTGGCGACGTAGCCGTTCTCGATCTTGCCGAACACCGCGCCAATGATCGAATAGGCCCGCACCATGCCTTCGATCAGTTCGCGGTCGTCGTCGCCGGCCGTGCGCAGCAACTGTGCCTGCAGCGGCGGCCAGGCGGCGTCGACTTCCGTGCGCGCCTCGCGCAGGTGGTTCAGCGAACCCGGCACCGGCAGCGTCTCGAGCAGCACGCCGGCGACGCGAAAGCGCACCTCGCGCAGGGTGACGTCGATCTTCTGCAACTGCACCAGCGCCCGCAGGTTGTCTTCGTAGACGCTCTCCAGTGCCGCGCCGCTGGCGCGGCCTTGCAGCGCATTGAGACCGGCCAGTGCGACAGCCCCCAGCGTGGCGACGGCGGCCGCTGCGGCCAACCGGGCGCGGATTGTCGGCAGGATGGAAATCATTGTGCCTATTCCTTGGATGTCATGGCGCTGGCGCCCGTGCCTGGGCGGCGCTCACTGGGTGGGAAGGCCCTTGGCGCTCCACTCGGGCATGCCGCCGCGGAACCAGTAGACCTGCTTGTAGCCGGCGTCGCGCGCCACGGCGGCGGCCTTGTAGCTCTTCCAGCATTCGCCGGCATTGCAGAACATCACCACCGGTGCGGCCTTGTCGGCCGGCAGCTTGCCCAGGTCGAAGCTGTCCACCTTGCGGTCGAAGCCCGCGTCCTTGGCGCTCTTCTCCTTGTAGGGCACGCTGACGGCGCCCTTGACGGTCTTCTCCGCGTACTCGGCGGGCACACGCGTGTCGACCATCGGCGCGCCCTTGGCCTGCAGGTCGCGTGCCTGTTCGGCGGTGACGACCTTCACGCCGTCGAGCTTGTCGGGCGTGATGGCCGCGAAAGACGTGGCGACGAAGCCGACGGAGAGCGCGGCGGCGGCGAGGAAGGGGAGGAGTTTCATTTCGGTTCCATTGGATTGAGGCGCTTCGGGGTGGCGCCGGGATGCAGGCAGGACGCCAGGGTTTCAGGCGAGGGTTTCCCGATGGCATCGATATCGGCACGCCGGCAGCCGGCTTGAGCGCGCGCCGGCATCGGTGCGGGCTCGAGCCAGCCTGGTGTGCAGCCGCAGGGCCGAGGCGGCTGCACGCCAGGCGCTGGGCCTGCGCATTCAGGCTCTCGGCGGCCGCGGCCGACGCCTCCACCAGCGCGCCGCCAGCCTCGACCGTGGCCACCGAATCGTTGATCAGCACCTTGATCTGCCGCGCCGCATCGGCACTGCCCTGCGCGATCTGTGCGCTGGCCCTGGCCACGTACGCGTCCCTCTCGTAGCGGCGCAGGTTGCTCACCGAAGCCCGGGCCTGGCCGAGCTGGCGCGCGGCGACGAGATCGTGGTCCCTCACCTCGACCGGGGGTGGCATCGGCGGCCCTCACGGCGAACCCGCCGTTGACGGCGATCAGGCCGACTGCGGCCAGCGCGAGGGTGACGATGCCCGCCAGCCGGGCGGTGACTGAGAAGCGCCAAAGGGACTGCATGCGGATGCTCCCAGCGCCGTTGCACTGTCTGGGTGTCTTGCTTGACGCGGGCGCGCCGCCCTGGCGACGCGCAGGCGTTTCGGCTGGATGTCGGCGCGTCCGGCGCGGGTTCGAGCATGGCCGAGGCGCAGCGCAGGCAAAGCCGCGAACGAACGCCGAACAAGCGTCGAATTCCGGGTCTCTACAATCCGCGGCCTCACCCTCCCAGCATCTGCGCACATGTCCGGCAGCACCTTCGGCGAGCTCTTCTGCGTCACCAACTTCGGTGAAAGCCATGGCCCGGCCATCGGCTGCGTCATCGACGGCTGCCCGCCCGGGCTGGCCCTGTGCGAGGCCGACATCCAGCACGACCTCGACCGCCGCCGCCCCGGCACCAGCCGCCACGTCACCCAGCGCCACGAGCCCGACGCGGTGGAGATCCTCTCCGGCGTCTACGAAGGCCGCACCACGGGCACGCCGATCTGCCTGCTGATCCGCAATACCGACCAGCGCAGCAAGGACTACGGCAACATCCTCGACACCTTCCGTCCCGGCCATGCCGACTACACCTACTGGCGCAAGTACGGCCTGCGCGACCCGCGTGGCGGCGGGCGCTCGTCGGCGCGGCTGACGGCGCCGATGGTGGCCGCCGGCGCGGTGGCCAGGAAGTGGCTGCTCGAGACGCAGGGCACGACCTTCCAGGGCTGGATGAGCGCCATTGGCGAGATCGAGATCCCGTTCGAGAGCGCCGAACACATCGCCGAGAACCCGTTCTTCGCGCCCAACGCCGCCATCGTGCCGCAGCTCGAGGCACACATGGACGCGCTGCGAAAGGCCGGCGACAGCTGCGGCGCGCGCATCGAGGTGCACGCCCACGGCATGCCGGTGGGCCTGGGCGCGCCGTTGTTCGACAAGCTCGACGCCGACATCGCCTACGCGATGATGGGCATCAACGCCGTCAAGGGCGTCGAGATCGGCAGCGGCTTTGCCACCGTCGCCGAGCGCGGCAGCTTCCATGGCGACGAACTCACGCCCGGGGGTTTTGCCAGCAACCACGCCGGCGGCGTGCTCGGCGGCATCAGCACCGGACAGGATCTGGTCGTGCGCATCGCCATCAAGCCCACGAGCTCGATCCGCCTGCCCAAGCCCAGCATCGACCGCCAGGGCCAGCCCACGGTGGTCGAGACACACGGCCGCCACGACCCCTGCGTGGGCATACGCGCCACGCCCATCGCCGAAGCCATGCTGGCGCTGGTGGTGATGGACCACGTGCTGCGCCACCGCGCGCAGAACGGCGGCGTGCGCCTGGCCGTGCCGGCCATCGCGGGCCGCGCGCCCTGAGCCGGCTGGTCATGTGGTGCGAGCCGGCCCTGGGCAGGCCGTGAACGCGTCGGCCGGGAGGGTTCCTCATCTTGTCTCACGTCGCTTCACGCCCAAGGTTTCATGCGGTCCTTTGACGGCGCAGTCACTTCACTTCGTCTCATCGCAGCCCACGTCATCGAGCGCGCAATGATGGGTAGGACGATGGGTATGCAGAGAGGGCCTGCGCGAACCGGCTTGCTTGACGAGATCGTCCGTTGTTCTGCCGGCCGGCCGGCAGCCGGGCGGTGGAGCGACAAGCCCCGCCGAAGCGGGGCTTGTCGCTCACGGGGGCGCCGAGTCGATCAGAACGATGCCCACTCGCCATCGGTGCCCGTCTTGGCCGGTGCGGCGTCAGCGTTTGCCGTGGCTGCGGGCTTGGCCGCCAGCTTCTTGCCGAAGGCCAGGCGCGTCACGTTCTTGGCGCGATCCGGCCCACGGCGCTCGGCAGCGGCGTAGGCCGGTGCGGCCGTGGCGCCCTGCGCCAGCTTGAAGACCCCCACCGCCTGCACCAGCGCGCCGGCCTGCCCCCTTAGGCTCTCGGCCGCCGCGGCGCTCTCTTCGACCAGCGCCGCGTTTTGCTGCGTCACCTGATCCATCTGGCTGATCGCCTGGCCGACCTGCTGCACGCCCGAGTTCTGCTCCGCCGAGGCGGCGCTGATTTCGCCCATGATGTCGGTCACGCGGCGGATCGCGGCCACCACCTCTTCCATCGTCTTGCCGGCCTGGTCCACCAGGGCCGTGCCTTGATCGACACGCTCCACGCTCGCGGTGATGAGCGACTTGATCTCCTTGGCCGCATCGGCGCTGCGTCCAGCCAGGCTGCGCACCTCGGAGGCCACCACCGCAAAGCCGCGGCCCTGCTCGCCGGCGCGGGCCGCTTCGACCGCGGCGTTGAGCGCCAGGATGTTGGTCTGGAAGGCGATGCCGTCGATGACGCCGATGATGTCGACGATCTTCTTGGAGCTGTCGCTGATGCCCTTCATCGTGTCGACCACCTGACCGACGACCTCACCGCCCTTGACGGCGACGGTCGAGGCACCTTGCGCCAACTGATTGGCCTGCTGAGCGTTGTCGGCGTTCTGCTTGACCGTGGTGCCGAGCTGCTCCATCGTCGCCGCGGTCTGCTGCAGCGCCGAGGCCTGCTCCTCGGTGCGCTGCGACAGGTCGGCATTGCCCTGCGCGATCTGCGCGCTGGCGGTGGCCACGCTCTCGGAGTTGCCACGCACGCCGGACACCACCCCGATGAGCGAAGTCTGCATCTCGCGCATGGCAGCAAGGAGCCGCCCCGTCTCGTCTTTGGCATCGACCACGATCTCGTGCGTCAGGTCGCCGTCCTTGATGCGGTCCGCGGAGTGCACGGCGCGGTTGATCGGGGCAGTGATCGAGCGCGTCACCCACCAAGCCACGAGCGCGCCGACAACGGCGGCCACCAGCGCCACGACCAGCATCAACTGGCCAGTCTGGTTGGCAGCGGCCTGCACGTCCTTCGCGGTGCTCTTCATCGCGTCCTGCTGAAAGGTGACCATCTCTTCCATCGCCTTGAAGTACGCGGCTTGCGGGCCGCGCACTTCAGTCTGGTTGGCAGCGGCCTGCACGTCCTTCGCGGTGCTCTTCATCGCGTCCTGCTGAAAGGTGACCATCTCTTC
>PNKD01000107.1 GCA_013822265.1 Leptothrix sp. (in: b-proteobacteria) | reverse complement strand
GCCTACATCGGCTGGCAGCGCGTGCCCATCTACCGCTTCGGCATCGCGCCCAACAAGCTGATGGACTACATGATGGCCGGCTGCCCGGTGCTGCACTCGGTCGAGGCCGGCAACGATCCGGTGGCCGAGGCAGGCTGCGGCTTGACGGTGTCGCCGGGCGATGCGGCCGCGGTGGCCGCGGGCCTGCGCCGCCTGGCCGCCGTGCCCGCCGAGCAGCGCCGCACGATGGGCGCACGCGGGCGGGACTTCGTGCTCGCGAACCACACCTACCCGGTGCTGGCACGGCGTTTCCTGGAGGCCTTGCAGTGACGGGCGACGAGAAACGCATGCTGCCCGGCGAGCCCGGCGCCGTGGCCGAGCGTTATGCACGCCGCGGCGCGGCCGACCGCTACAGCCCGTTGCGCCCGGAGGTCTGGCAAGGCCTGCAGGAACGCCAGCGCGCGATGCTGCGCGGCTTTGCGACGCGCGGCTGCAGCGACCTCGGCAGCCTGCGCATCACCGAAGTGGGCTGCGGCCACGGTGGCAACCTGATGGAACTGCTGCGCCTGGGCGCGCGGCCCGAGCACCTGACGGGGCTGGAACTGCTGCCCGAGCGCCACGCCGCCGCGCGCCATGCGCTGCCGGCGGCGGTGCAGGTCTGGCGCGGCGACGCCACCGCCGCGCCGGTGGCGCCGCTGAGCCAGGACGTGGTGCTGCAGTCCACCGTCTTCTCGTCGCTGCTCGACGACGCCTTCCAGCAGCAGCTGGCCGACGTGATGTGGTCGTGGCTGAAACCCGGCGGCGCCGTGCTCTGGTACGACTTCACCGTCGACAACCCGCGCAACCGCGACGTGCGCGGCGTGCCGCTGGCGCGTGTGCGGCAGCTGTTCCCGATGGGCCGCGTGAGCGCGCAGCGCGTGACGCTGGCGCCGCCGCTGGCACGCATCGTCTGCCGCTGGCACCCGGCGCTCTACACGCTGTTCAACGCCCTGCCGCTGCTGCGCACCCACGTGCTGGCCTGGGTGGCCAAGCCCTGAGCGCGGCCGCGCTGCGCCCTCGATAATCCGCCATGTCCACACAGAAGCCGCCCGTGCTGCCCTTCCTGCCGTTTGCGCTGCCCGAGATCGGCGAAGAAGAGATCGCCGAGGTCGTCGACACGCTGCGCTCGGGCTGGGTCACCACCGGGCCCAAGGCGAAGCGCTTCGAAGCCGACTTCGCTGCGTTTCTGGGCGACGAGACACGGGGCGAGCGGCTGCACTGCGTCGCCGTCAACAGTGCCACCGCCGGCCTGCACCTGGCGCTCGAGGCGCTGGGCATAGGCCCGGGCGACGAGGTCATCACCACCACCCACACCTTCACCGCCACCGCCGAGGTCGTGCGCTACCTGGGCGCCGACGTGAGGCTGGTGGACATCGACCCGGCGACGCTGAACATCGACCCCGCGGCCGTCGCGGCGGCCATCACGCCGCGCACGAAAGCCATCGTGCCGGTGCACTACGCCGGCCTGGCCGCCGACATGCCGGCGCTGCTGGCCATCGCGCGCCGGCATGGCCTGAAGGTGGTGGAAGACGCCGCGCACGCGCTGCCCACCACCTGCGGCGGGCAGCTCGTCGGCACGCTGGGCAGCGACGCCACCGTCTTCAGCTTCTACGCCAACAAGACCATCACGACCGGCGAAGGCGGCATGCTGGTGACCCGCGACGTCGCTGTGGCCCAGCGCGCCCGCGTCATGCGCCTGCACGGCATGAACCGCGATGCCTTCGACCGCTTCACCGCCACCGTGCCGAGCTGGTACTACGAGGTCGTGGCGCCGGGCTACAAGTACAACCTGACCGACATCGCCGCCGCACTGGGCATCCATCAGTTGAAGCGCGCGAACGCTTTTCAGGCCCAGCGCGAAGCCCTGGCCGCGGCCTACGACGAGGCGCTGGCCGGCCTGCCCGTCATCCTGCCGCCGCGTGCGGCGGTTGGCGACCACCATGCCTGGCACCTCTACGTGCTGCGCCTGTCCGACGGTGCGCGCGTCGCGCGCGACCGACTCATCGAACATCTGTTCGCGGCCGGCATCGGCTGCAGCGTGCACTACATCCCACTGCACCTGCATCCCTACTGGCGCGATCGTTATGCGCTGATGCCGGCGATGTTCCCGCACAGCCAGCACGCCTACGAGCGCATGCTGAGCCTGCCGCTGTACACGCGCATGACGGTGGACGACGTGCAGCGCGTGGCCGTCGCCGTGCGCGCGGCGCTACGATGACGGGGAAAACGGGAGGCCCGCGATGACTGCCTTGCCACCAGCCAAGATGACGCTCGAGGCCTGTCTCGGGTGGGAGAACGCCCACGTCGAGAAGCACGAGTTCCACCGGGGCGAGCTGTTCGCGACGGTCGGCGGCCGTCGCGTGCACGGGCGAGTCGTGGGCAACATTGCGGGCGAATTGAGGTCTCGACTCAAGGGCACGCCTTGCCCGGTCTTGTCCGAATCGATGAAGGTGCAGATCGGTGACGACACGGTGCTCTACCCCGACGTCTTCGTCACCTGCGACCGTGCCGACCTGGCCACGGACCTGATCTTTCGTTCGCCCACGGTGGCGGTCGAGGTGCTGTCGCCCAGCACCCAGTCCTACGAGCGCAGCCAGAAGTTCGCGCTCTACCGTCGCCTCACCAGCTTGCAGGAATACATCCGGTCGACCCCGACACGCGCCGCGTGGAAGGATTCCGGCGCGACGCCCAGGGCCAGTGGGTGCGGCACGACATGAGCGACGGCCCGGCCCTGGGGGCCGCGAGCATCGGCGCGACCGTGCCGGTATCCGGCGTATTCGACGGCGCCGATCCGCCGCCGGCCGAGGGCTGACGCACCCGTGATCGACAACCCGTGCTGAAGCGCGCCTTCGACGTCGCAGGCGCCACGGTTGCTCTCGTCGCGCTGTTGCCCTTGCTGCTGGCCGTGGCGCTGCTCATCAAGCTCGACACGCCCGGCCCGGTGTTCTTCCGCCAGTGGCGCGTCGGGCGCCATGGCCGACCATTCCGCATCTTCAAGTTCCGCACCATGACCGTGGAACAGCCGCACGGCGCACCCGAAATCACGCGGGCCGGCGACACGCGCATCACGCGCACCGGCGCCTGGCTGCGGCGCACGCGCGTGGACGAACTGCCGCAGCTCATCGACGTGCTGCGCGGCACCATGAGCCTGGTCGGCCCGCGCCCCGAGGTGCCGCGCTACGTGGCGTTCTACCCGCCGGCGCTGCGTGAGCGCGCGCTGGCCGTGCGCCCCGGCATCACCGACCCGGCCTCGCTCGAGTTCATCGACGAAGCCACGCTGCTGGCCCGGGCCGCTGACCCTGAGCGTGAGTACATCGAGGTCATCCTGCCGGCCAAGCTGCGGCGCGCCGCCGCCTACGCCGAGCGCGCTTCGCTGGCCAGCGACCTGGCGCTGCTGTGGCGCACGCTGCGCGTTCTGCTGACGAAGGTGCGGTGATCCACCGCAGGCCACTTGTACAATTTCAATATCCGACTTTGAAACAGTACAAACCGTGCTAGCCCGCCGTGCCCTGCCCACGCTGCTGTCCATGGCCCGTGGCTTCCCGGTGCTGGCCATCACCGGCCCGCGGCAGTCGGGCAAGACCACGCTGGCGCGCCTGGCCTTCCCGGAGCTGCCCTACGTCAATCTCGAAGACCCCGACACCCGCGGCCTGGCCCTGGCCGACCCGCGCCGCTTCCTGCAGCGCCATGCGGCCGGTGCCGTCTTCGACGAGGTGCAGCGCGCCCCGGCGCTGATGTCCTACCTGCTGGGCGTGGCCGACGCAGCGCCGGCCATGGGCCGCTTCGTGCTGACGGGTTCGCAGCAGTTCGGCCTGATGGACGGCATCGGCCAGTCGCTGGCCGGCCGTGTGGGCCTGCTGACCCTGCTGCCATTGTCCCAGCCGGAGCTGGCCGCTGCGGGCGGCACCACCACGCTGGAGCAACGGCTGTGGCACGGCGGCTACCCCGCGCTGCACGCCGAACACCGCCAGCCCGAGCCCGCGCACTGGTTCGCCGCCTACGTGGCCACGTATGTCGAACGCGACGTGCGCCAGCTGCTGAACGTCGGCAACCTGCGCACCTTCCAGCGCTTCCTGGCCATGTGCGCGGCGCGCAGCGGCCAGCTGCTGAACCTCAACAGCCTGGCCGGCGACTGCGGCATCAGCCAGCCCACGGCACGGCAGTGGCTCACGGTGCTGCAGGCCAGCCACCTGGTGGCGCTGGTGCCGCCCTATCACCGCAACTTCGGCAAGCGGCTGGTGAAGGCGCCCAAGCTCTATTTCCTGGACACCGGCCTGCTGTGCCACTTGCTGCGCATGGCCAGTGCTGAAGACCTTCAGGTGCATGCCGCGCGGGGGGCCGTGTTCGAGACCTGGGTCGTCAGTGAGACGCTGAAGCACCGATACAACCTGGGCCTCGCACCCGATCTGTACTTCTGGCGCGACAACCACGGCCTGGAGGTCGACCTCGTGTTCGAGCACGCGGGCCAGCTGCACGGCGTGGAGTGCAAGTCGGGCACGACCTACGTCGACGAATGGCTGGAGCCGGCGCGCCGCTTCTGCCGCGTGGTCGGCGCGGACGCGGCAGCGCCGGTGCTGATGTACGGCGGAGAGGACAGCTTCGAGCGGGCCGACCATCACGTGCAGGGCTGGCGCGACCTGGGGGCCCCGGTATGAACGACGCCCCCGACGAACCTCGGGCGGCCGAGGCTCGCATGGGTTTCTGGCACCGCGTCGACCGCGTGCTGGCGCGGCTGCGCCCGCACCGCGAATTGCTGACGATGGCGGTCGACGCGGCCGTGGTCGCCGCCTGCTGGAACATCACCTACCTCTTCCGCCTGGGCTTCGAACGCTGGATCAGCGCGCGGCCGTCCTACGACGGCTGGGTGCTGCTGGGCATCGTGCTGGCCTATGCCGCGGCCAGCCGGCTGCTGAAGGTGCCGCAGAGCATGTGGCGCTTCAGCGGCTTCGGCGAGATCCAGCGCCTGCTGCTGGCCTGCGTGCTGGCCGGCAGCGTGTCGGCCGCGGTGGTGATGGGGCTGGGCCTGACGCAGGTGCCGCGCGCCGTGCTGGCGCTGCATCCGGTGGTGGCGCTGATGGGCCTGGCCGTGGTGCGCATCGTCTACCGCATGACCTACGAACACGCGCGCTCGCGCATCGCCGGGCGCGACGGCGAGGTGCGCCGCGCCATCGTGCTGGGCGCGGGCGAAGCCGCGCGGCTGCTGCTGGCCGGGCTGCACCAGCAGGGCTGGGTGGTGCTGGGCCTGCTCGACGACGACCGCAGCAAGCTCGGCGCGCGCATCAACGGCGTGCCGGTGCTGGGGCCGCTGTCGGCGCTGCCCGACCAGGCGCGGCGCGCCGGCGCCACGCACGTGGTGGTGGCCATGCCGGCGGCCACCGCGGTGCAGCGCCGCCGCGCCTTCGACCTGGCGGCCGTCACCGGCCTGCCGGTGCTCACCGTGCCCAGCGCCGACGAACTGCGCACCGGCCAGAGCCGTGTCGAGCGGCTGCGTGACATCGAGCCCGACGACCTGCTGGGCCGCGAGCCCGTGGTGCTGGACGAAGCCGGCATCGCGCAGACGCTGAACGGCAAGTGCGTGCTCGTCACCGGCGCCGGCGGCAGCATAGGCAGCGAACTGTGCCGCCAGGTGGCGCGCTTCGGGCCGGCGCGGCTGGTGCTGTACGAGCTGAGCGAGTTCAACCTCTACAGCATCGAGCAGGAACTCGGCGAGGCCTTCCCCGGCCTCGAGCTGGTGCGGCTGATCGGCGACGTCAAGGACCTCGCCCACCTGCGCCACACCTGCGCCACGTGGCGGCCGCAGGTGGTGTTCCATGCCGCGGCCTACAAGCACGTGCCGCTGATGGAGAACCTCAACGCCGCCGCGGCGCTGCGCAACAACACGCTGGGCACCTACCACGCGGCGCTGGCCGCGGCCGAGGCCGGCGCCGAGCGCTTCGTGCTCATCAGCACCGACAAGGCGGTGAACCCGACCAACGTGATGGGCGCCACCAAGCGTGCCGCCGAGATGGTGGTCAGCAGCCTGGTGGCGCAACACCCGGGCACCCGGTTCATGGCGGTGCGCTTCGGCAACGTGCTGGGCAGCAGCGGCAGCGTGATCCCGAAGTTCAAGGAGCAGATCGCCAGGGGCGGGCCGGTCACCGTCACCCACCCCGACATCATTCGCTACTTCATGACCATCCCCGAGGCCGCGCGCCTGGTGCTGCAGGCGGCGGCCATCGGCGAGAGCGGGCAGGTGCTGGTGCTGGACATGGGCGAGCCGGTAAAGATCGTCGACCTGGCGCGCGATCTCATACGGCTGGCGGGGCACACGCTGGAAGAGATTCCCATCGTGTTCAGCGGGCTGCGGCCGGGCGAGAAGCTGTTCGAGGAACTGCTGGCGGATGCCGACGACACCTTGCCGACCGCGGTGCCCCAGCTGCGGGTAGCGCGGCTGGCGGCCGGCGCCCACAGCGCGGGGCGGGTGGATGAATTGCTGGCGTGGCTGGCGGCGGCGCCGGTCGCCGGCGAATCGCAGGATGACGCGGCCGTGCGGGCGCGGCTGCGTGCCGTCGTGGTGGAGTACGCGAGCGGCTGACGGCCGCAGGCTTTATCCAGCTGCCGGTCTGGGCCGATCTGCAGATTCCACACTCAGGTGAGGAACTGCAATTTACCCCGTGAAATTAAAAAGCACGGGGTAAACTTCGTCGTCTCACAAGTAGCTGATGCTTCCTTCACGCGTGCAGCCCCTCTTCCGCCGCATTGAGCTTGCCTACTGCACCCAGTACGCGGAAGTGCGAGAGCGCAGCCGAGGCGCTGGCCCCTTGTTGCCAGGCACGCCGGGGCACCTGATGGTGCGCTCGGGTACCGGGTACCGCTACTGGTACCGGCGGTACAACACCTTGCCCAACCGCGAGGTCGAGGACCTGGTGTGCAAGGACGGCGACGAAGAGGCGGTGCAGGCCATGCGCTCCCGAGTCGAGTTTTCCGCCTGGTCGCAAAGGCAGGTGCGTGAGCTGCGCCGGCTGGGGTTCCAAGTCGCGGACAAAGACGTTTCGCGGCTGCTGGTCGAGCTGCACAACAAGGGCTTGTTCGTCGCCGGGCTGGTCTTGGTCGGAACCCTGGCCTTCATGGCCTGGTTGAACGAACTCGGCGCTGTCGCTGCAAGCCCGCGGACGCAGGACGTCGACCTGGCGCGCCGACAGGTGCTAAGGCTGGCAGCGCCCTTGTCCTTTCTGGATGCGGTGGAAGGCACCCGGCTGGAGTTCTTCCCCGTTCCGGGCATGCCTCACACCGCGCCGTCCACGTCCGTGAAGCGTCCTGGCGCCGAGGGCCTGCGGGTGGATGTGCTGATGCCCGGAGAAGTGCTGGGTGCCGTTCTTTCCGTGCCTGAACTCTTGTGGCACGCCCAAACCGTGCCTTACTTCGACTACCTGCTTGCCGAAGTCCGTGAAGCGGCCGTGCTGGCCGGAGGGCACTGCATTCCGGTCAACCTGCCGGCGCCAGACCGCTATGTCTGGCACAAGCTCTACTCAAGCACAGCCCGTGTCAACGATCCGAGCAAGGCCAGGAAAGACCTGATGCAGGCCGCCACGCTGGCGGCTGTGCTGGTAGAACAGGACGAGGCCTCGTTCGAGGCCACGGCGCACGAAGTGCCCCCCATCGTCATGGCCGCTGCCCGCACACGGTTGCCACAGCTGCGCGAGCAGCTGGCCGCGCACCCCGAGACGCTGGCGCAATTTGAACGGACACTGCGCTAGGATGACCGCATGCGCCTCTCTGACGATCAAGTCCGACACATCGTCAACGCCACACACGAGCTGGCCGGTCACGACGCGCAGGTTCGGCTGTTCGGTTCGCGCTTGAACGACAGCGCGAGGGGCGGTGACATCGATCTGCTGGTGGAATGCGCCCGGCCTGTGGCGCGGCCCGTGTGGCTGGCCGCGCAGATCACCGCACGCCTGCAGCGTGCGCTGGGCGATCGAAAGATCGACGTGCTGGTGCTGGACCCTGCCACCGTGCTGGAACCGGTGCACCAGGTGGCGCGGGCCGAAGGCGTGGTGCTGCGGGCATGACCGCCCCCGACGCGGCGCGCGTGCGCCTGGCCTTTCTGCTGGAGACGGTGGCGTTGGAGGCCGAGCATCTGCAGGCCACCGACCAGCGCCTGTTCGCCGTGCCCTTCACCGCGGAGAGGGCCACCACCTTGCGGGCCGACGCGCTGCTGGCCGAACGCCTGGATGCCTTCGCCGCACGCTTCGCACGCCTGCAAGACACGGCCGGCGACAAGCTGTTGCCGGCCCTGCTGACCTGTCTGGGCGAACCGCTGGGCAGTGTGCTGGACAACCTCGATCGTGCAGGCCGCCTGGGTCTGCTGGCACAAACCAGCGAGACCTGGCTGGCCGCTCGCGCCCTGCGAAACCGGATGGTGCATGAGTACATACGTAGCCCCGTGCTGCTGGCCGAAGCGGTGAACGCCGCGCACGACAGGGTGCCGATGCTGGTGGCCTTTGTTCAGGCCTGCCAGCACTACGCCGTTGCGCGTCGACTGGTGGATTAGGTGCTCGGGCCGATCTCGCGCAACCCGTTTTCTTTCGCCGCACGGGCCTGCCAGCCGGTTGAACCTGTCGGGGCGGTCGAGGTCTCGTTCCGACCAAAGGGACGGCCTTTTCGATTGGTCGCGACTATTTGTCAGCGTGCAGAACGATAGTCGCAGAATGAGGTCGATAGAGGCGCAGATCATGGCCCACCTGCACCGCAAGATGGTGGTGCTGACCTGTGCCCGGCAGGATGGCAAGACCACGCCCGCGCGGGCCGGTCATGACTACGAAACGACCCGGCAAGACGACACAGAGCACTGAGCCGCACGCCCACGAAACGCCCTGCGCTTGTTCGCAGTGGCCTTCACGGCCGAGTGAATTCCGCATAGACCACGCGCAACCCGTCCTCGAGGCTGGTACGGGCCTGCCAGCCGGCGGCCGTCATCAGGCCGACGTCCATCAGCTTGCGCGGCGTGCCGTCGGGCTTGCTGGTGTCGTAGACGATGCGGCCCTCGAAGCCCACCACCTTGGCGATCAGGGTTGCCAAGTCCGCGATCGTCACGTCTTCACCCACGCCGATGTTCACTAGCGGCGGCTCGAAGCGCCCGGTGACGCTTTCGTCGCTGCCCAGCAGCGCCGTGTAGCGGTCGTCGGGCAGGTTCATCAGGAAAACGCAGGCATCGGCCATGTCGTCGCTGAAGAGGAATTCGCGCCGCGGCGTGCCCGTGCACCACACCGTCACCTGCGGCGCACCGGCGGCCTTGGCCTCGTGGAACTTGCGCAGCAGTGCGGGGATGACGTGGCTGTTCGTCGGGTGGTAGTTGTCGCCCGGGCCGTAGAGGTTGGTGGGCATGGCCGCCAGGTACTTCGTGCCGTACTGGCGGTTGTAGCTCCAGCACATCTCCACGCCGGCAATCTTGGCCAGCGCATAGGGCCGGTTCGTCGGCTCCAGCGGCCCGGTGAGCAGGTCGCGCTCGCGCATGGGCTGCGGCGCCAGCTTGGATAGATGCAGCTGCTGCCCAGGAACAGCAGGCGCTGCACGCCGGCCAGGTGCGCAGCGTGGATGACGTTGGTCTGGATCGCCAGGTTGTCGCGGATGAACTCGGCCGGGTAGCTGTTGTTGGCCACAATGCCGCCCACCTTGGCCGCGGCAAGGAAGACGAAGTCGGGCCGCTCTGCCTGGAAGAAGGCGCGGGTGGCGCGTTCGTCGGTCAGGTCCAGTTCGGCGTGGGTGCGCAGGATCAGCCCCGTGTGCCTGGCAGCCTGCAGCCGACGCACGATGGCGCTGCCCACCAAGCCGCGGTGGCCAGCGATGTAGATGCGGGAGTCAGGGCTCATTCGGAGGGGGTGGACCAAAACGAGTCAGCAGTGCGTCGGCGGCAGCCAAGAGGGCGGGAACGTCGTTGCGAATCACGCGCCAGACCACCTGCTTATCCAGCGTGGCATACCCGTGCACCAGCACATTTCGAAACGCGACGATCTGCCGGTGTTCCGGAACCTGCGCCGCCAAAGCACCGTCGATTCGAGCCAACTGAGCGAGTGCCTCACCCATGATCTGCAGCTGTCGCTCAACTGCCGAGCGCAGCATGAGGTTGTCGGTGAAGCGTTCGAAAGTCTCGTCCTGCACGAAATCGAGCACGTTTCGACATGCGAATTGCACGTCCCACAGGAACGCTGCAGGCTCACGTTCCATAGACCAGCTGGCGACTCTTGCGGATGTTGGCGCGGATGTATGGGTTGACCACGGCGTCGAACGAAACCAGATCCACCTGTCTGCCGAACATGGATTCGAGATCGTCCTTCAGCCCGAACCACGAATCGAGCGCAGAGCCCCGAGGCGCGTCGCCGAGTTCGACAAGGAAGTCCAGGTCGCTGCGCGCGAGGTCGAAGTCGTCTCGCGTGGCCGAGCCAAACAGCTCCAGCCGACGGACGCCTCTGCGGCGGCACAACTCGGCCAGTTCGGCTCGCTTGGACTCCACGATCGGGTGCATGCCGCAATTCTAGGCGGGTGGGCCGCCACGCTACTCGTGGTGATCGTAGGCCTGAAAGCCCGCCAGCTTCACCAGGCTGTGTAAGCGTTCGGCGAACGACACCCTTGCGGCGCCGATCGCGGTGTGCTGAGGTCAGCGCTATGCGGCCGCGGCGACAGGCGCTGAATCGGCCGGTGCGGCGGCATTGCCGGCGGGCCGCCAGTTGTGCGGCAGCAGCTGCACCAGGTCGCGCTGCTTGAGCGCCATGCCGACATCATGTTGCGTGTGGACACTGTCCATACATGATCAAGCAGGCAACCCAACTTGGACGATGTGGTTGTGCTCGCGCTGCTTGCAGGCTGCGGTCGGGGGAAAAGTTGTTTGTGGAACTGCTGGCCGATGCGGATGACACGCTGCCGACGGCAGTGCCGAGGCTGCGCGTAGCACAACTGGACCGGCAAGCTGGAGCGTTGTGCGAGGTGCTTGTCCTGGCACACCGGTCCGGCAACTTGCCTGACGATGACGCGCGGGTTGCCTTTCAGCGGTCGGTCCCTGAATACGGCCCGAGACGAAGGCTGAGGTAGCAGATCGCCGTATGCGGATCAGGAGCCAAGGAGCACCATTGCCGACTTAGGACTACGTTCAAGGCTACATCTCCTGCGCAAGCCACGCTGCTGGATAATGCCCAGCTTGCCAAGCGACTTGAAGAGGCTCCCAGTTGAAGAAGGCACTGATTACAGGCGTGACCGGCCAGGATGGCAGCTACCTCGCGGAGTTTCTGCTGGAGAAGGGCTACGAGGTCCACGGCATCAAGCGCCGCGCTTCTTTGTTTAACACGCAACGGGTTGATCACATCTACCAGGATCCGCACGTCGAGCACCAGCATTTCGTGCTGCACTACGGTGACCTGACTGATAGTTCTAACCTGACGCGAATACTGCAGCAGGTGCAGCCTGATGAGGTCTACAACCTCGGAGCGCAAAGCCACGTGGCCGTCAGCTTCGAGGCGCCGGAATACACCGCCGACGTTGACGCCATGGGGTCGTTGCGCATGCTGGAGGCGATCCGCTTCTTGGGTCTGAAGGACAAGACACGCTTCTACCAGGCCAGCACCAGCGAGCTCTACGGCCTAGTGCAGGAAGTGCCGCAGCGCGAGACTACGCCGTTCCATCCGCGCAGCCCTTACGCAGTGGCTAAGCTATACGCGTACTGGATCACGGTGAACTACCGCGAGGCTTATGGGCTGTACGCCTGCAACGGCATCCTGTTCAATCACGAGAGCCCGCGCCGCGGCGAGACCTTCGTCACCCGCAAGATCACGCGCGGCCTGGCCAACATCGCACAGGGCCTGGAAGGGTGCCTCTACTTGGGAAACCTCGGCGCATTTCGTGACTGGGGACACGCAAGGGACTACGTGCGCATGCAATGGCTGATGCTGCAGCAGCCGCAGCCCGACGACTTTGTGATCGCCACCGGCCAGCAGTACTCGGTGCGCCAGTTCATCCACTGGGCGGCCGAGGATCTGGGCATGACGCTGCGCTTCGAAGGCAATGGCCTGGAGGAATGCGCCATCGTCGAGTTCATTGCCGACGACCGGGCCGCGGGGGCCCAGGTGGGAGACGTCGTGGTGCGCGTCGACCCGCGCTACTTCCGACCGGCCGAGGTCGATACGCTGCTGGGCGACCCGACGAAGGCCAAAGAGCGCCTCGGCTGGGAGCCCCAGATCACGGCGCGCGAGATGTGCCGCGAGATGGTCGAGAGCGACCTGTCGAGCGCGCGCCAGCAAGCGCTGCTGAAGAAGCACGGCTACTGAGCCGGCGCACTGGCCCTGGCGCACGAGTTGGTGATGAGCAAAGAGAAAGTCCTGCTGACGGGCGGCAACGGCATGGTCGGCCGCAACCTCCTGGAACACCCGGCACTCGAAGGCATCGAGTTCGTGTCCCCGGGCAGTCGAGAACTCGACCTGCGCGACGCACGTGCCGTCGGCGACTACCTGACGCAGCACCGCCCGAGCATGATCTTGCATGCTGCCGGCCGGGTGGGCGGTATCCAGGCCAACATGCGAGAGCCCGTGGCCTTCCTACTCGACAACCTGGACATGGGCCGCAACGTGGTTTGGGCTGGCTATCAGGCTGGCGTGCGCCGGATGATCAACCTGGGCAGTTCTTGCATGTACCCGCGGGATCGGTCCGATCCCTTGCCTGAGGAGCTCATCCTGAAGGGTGAACTCGAGCCCACCAACGAGGGCTATGCCCTGGCGAAGATCGTGACCGCGCGTCTCGGCGACTACCTCATGCGGCAGGACGCAGGTTTTCAGTGCAAGACGCTAGTGCCTTGCAACCTCTACGGTCGCCACGACAAGTTCGATCCTGCCCACTCGCACCTGGTGCCGGCCGTCATTCACAAACTCCACGTCGCCGTGCAGCAAGGCAATGACACGGTGGAGATCTGGGGCGACGGCTCGGCACGCCGGGAGTTCATGTACGCCGGCGATCTGGCTGATGCCTTGGTGGCGGCGATCCGTCGCTTCGACAGCCTGCCCGACTACATGAATGTCGGCTTGGGCCACGACCACAGCATCGACGACTACTACCGGGCGGCAGCCGACGTGGTGGGCTTCAAGGGTAAGTTTGTGCACGACACCAGCAAGCCGGTCGGCATGGCTCGCAAGCTGGTGCACGTGGGTCGCCAGACCGCCTGGGGCTGGTCGGCGCAGCACTCGTTGCGTGACGGCTTGGCTTTGACCTATCAGTTCTATCTGGACCAACTTCAATGACGATCAAGTTTCCCCTGGCCACCGCTTCCTGGGGCCGCGAAGAGATCGACGCCATGCACCGCGTCATCGAATCAGGCCTGTTCACGATGGGCGCGCAGGTCCGCCGCTTCGAGGAGGACTTCGCCCGCTACACCGGCGCTCGTCATTGCGTGATGGTGAACTCGGGGTCTTCGGCCAACCTGCTGATGATCGGCGCGCTGTCGTTCTCCAAGAACCCCAGGCTGCGGCTGCGGCGGGGCGACGAGGTCATCGTACCCGCCGTCTCCTGGAGCACGACCTACTACCCGCTTTACCAGTACGGGTTGAAGATAAAGTTCGTTGACATCGATCTGAACACGCTGAACTTCGACCTCGAACAGTTGGAGCAGGCTGTCGGCCCGAAGACGCGGGCCATCCTGGCTGTCAACCTGCTTGGCAACCCAAACGACTTCGACCGCATCCAGCAGGTCATCGGTGACCGCAACATCGTGCTAATCGAGGATAACTGCGAGTCCTTGGGCGCGCGCTGGAACGGGCGCCAAGCGGGCACCTTCGGCGCGATGGGCACCTACAGTTCGTTCTTCAGCCACCACATCTCCACGATGGAGGGGGGTCTGATCACCACAGACGACGAGGAGCTGTATCACCTGATGCTTTCGCTGCGCGCCCACGGTTGGACGCGCAACCTGCCCAAGGTGAACCACGTCTGCGGCGTTAAGAGCGACGACCCGTTCGAGGAGTCCTTCCGCTTTGTGCTGCCCGGCTACAACTTCCGCCCGCTGGAACTGGAAGGCGCGGTTGGTGTCGAGCAGGTCAAGCGGCTACCGACCCTGATCGAAGAACGCCGCAGGAACGGGGCGCTGGTCCAGCAGGTGATGGCCGACCACCCCGACCTGCTGATCCAGCACGAACTCGGCGAAAGCAGTTGGTTCGGTTTCAGCCTGGTCATCCGACCTGGCAGCAAGGTCACGCGAGCCGATTTGCTGGCCAAGCTCCAGGGCCTGGGCTTCGAGTGCCGCCCGATCGTGGCGGGCAACTTCGCAAAGAACGAGGTAGTTAGGTACTTCGATAGCGAGGTGCATGGGGTGCTACGCAACGCCGACTACATCGACCACAACGGCCTGTTCATCGGCAACCACCACTACCCGATCCCGGCGGCCATCGAGGCGCTGAAGGATCTGCGCTTTTGAGCCGGTCATGGCGGTGATCTTTCAAACCCACGGCGGCAGCGGAACCAGTTGCTCCAACTGCTCGCAGAAGTCAGAGGGGCAGAGTTGCGGAAGTTGCACCACCCGCGATCTCTCCACAGGTTGCCTCGCAGCACCAGCCAGAAGACATCGCCGATATAGTAGGTAGCGCTTGCTTGGACACCGCGTAGGATCTATGCGGGTAGAGGGGCCTAAACTATCTGTGAGGACTTGCTGCACCAGACCGAATGGCTTACTGGTGCTAGCCTAGTGAGGAGTGGGTCCTCTTCAAAACCCCAAGACGCGGATGGTCGCCAATAGGCGCAGCGTGCGGCGGTCGTCGGCATCGGTATCGGCGGTGTACTCCACTGCTCAGAGGTGCGCGGGAGTTGAACCGCACCTAGAGCGAGACACCGCGATCTGAGAGGCGAAGCACCCAAGTAGGTCGGGACGGGCCCGAAGACGTGTCTTTCAGAGGGCGTTGACGACGATGACCGGATTTGAATGAGA
>PNKD01000106.1 GCA_013822265.1 Leptothrix sp. (in: b-proteobacteria) | reverse complement strand
GCCACCATGTGGCGTGGTTCGATGACCTTCGAGACGCCGATGCTGTGGTCGGTCGGTTTCCTCTTCGTGTTCACGATGGGTGGCTTCACCGGGCTGATCCTGGCCATGGCACCGATCGACATCCAGCTCCAGGACACGTACTACGTCGTGGCGCATTTCCACTACGTGCTGGTGGCCGGCTCGCTGTTCGCGCTCTTCGCCGGCGTCTACTTCTGGGGCCCGAAGTGGACCGGTGTGATGTATTCCGAGACGCGCGGCAAGATCCACTTCTGGGGCTCGCTGATCTTCTTCAACATCACCTTCTTCCCGATGCACTTCCTCGGGCTGGCCGGCATGCCCCGCCGCTACGCCGACTACCCGATGCAGTTCGCCGACTTCAACATGCTGGCGTCCATCGGCGCCTTCGGCTTCGGCCTGATGCAGGTGTACTTCTTCGTCTTCGTCGTGCTGCCCATGATGCGTGGCCAGGGCGAGCCGGCGCCGCGCAAGCCCTGGGAAGCCGCCGAGGGCCTGGAGTGGGAAGTGCCTTCGCCAGCGCCGTGGCACACCTTCGAGACGCCGCCCAAGCTCGACGCCACGGCCACGCGCGTCATCGGCTGAGGCACGAGATTCCGCCATGGCCCTCAGTGAACAGCAGCGCAAGGCCAACCTGCGTCTGGGCTTGATCCTGGCATCGGTGGCGGTGATCTTCGCCATCGGCTTCGTGACCAAGATCGTCTTCTTCGGTCGTTGAACTGCATCGACGTCGTGGTCACCCGCCTGTTCGCCGACAACCGCCGCATGCTGGGCAAGCTGCTCGTCATCGTGGCGGTGATGTTCGGCTTCGGCTATGCGCTGGTGCCCATGTACCGGGCCATCTGCGACGCGCTGGGCATCAACGTGCTCAGCCTGTCGGACCAGCGCATCGCCAGCGGCAGCTGGAGCAAGCCCGCGGCACCGGTCAACACGCAGGTCGACACCACGCGCACGATCACCGTCGAGTTCGACGCCAACGTGCGCGGCCCGTGGGACTTCAAGCCGGCGCAGCGATCGTTGCAGGTGCACCCCGGCGAGATGACCACTGTGATGTACGAGTTCCGCAACAAGCAGAACCGCACCATGGCGGCGCAGGCGATTCCCAGCTATGCGCCCATGCAGGCCAGCGCGCACTTCAACAAGGTCGAGTGCTTCTGCTTCACCGAGTGGACGCTGGCCCCCGGCGAGAGCAAGTCGTGGCCGGTGGCCTTCGTCATCGACCCCAAGCTGCCCAAAGACGTCACCACCATCACGCTCTCGTACACCTTCTTCGAGGTCGGCGGCAAGGTGCCCGCGGCACCCGTTGGGTCGGTGGGCGTGACGGCGCTGTCGGTCAAGGGGTCGGGCGCATGAGTGGGCTGGAAGACGCCGTGGCCCGCCGCGGTTCGTTCCTGCAGACGATGCAGGCCGTGGCCTGGTCGTTCTTCGGCGTGCGCCGTTCGGCCGATCAGGCGCAGGACGTGCAGAAGCTCAACCCCGTGCACGTGCTCGCGGCGGGTGTGCTGGCTGCGGCGGCCTTCGTCGCCCTGCTGGTGATGCTGGTGCGCTGGATCGTCGGCAGCGGCGTGGCAGGCGGTTGAGCCGCGCCACACAAACAAGACAATTTCTGGTTCGAGGAGAATTTTCAACAATGTCCGCCACCCCTAGCGCAGGCACTGCGCCCTACTACTTCATCCCGGCGCCCTCGCGGCATCCGGTGCTGATGGCCTTCGGCCTCTTCCTCGTCATCTTCGGGGCAGGTCAGTGGGTCAACGGTGCCGGCTGGGGCAGCTATGTGTTGCTGGCCGGCGTCGTCGTCTGGTTGACCGTGATGTTCCAGTGGTTCCGTCAGGCCATAGCCGAGAGCGAAGGCGGCCTCTACTCCGACCGCATCGACGTCTCGTTCCGCTGGAGCATGAGCTGGTTCATCTTCAGCGAGGTGATGTTCTTCGCGGCATTCTTCGGCGCGCTGTACTGGGCCCGGGTGCATGCGCTGCCCATGCTTGGCAACCTCGACCACCAGATCCTGTGGCCTGACTTCAAGGCCATCTGGCCGAGCGCTGGCGGTGGCATCACGGGCTCGCCGGCAGGTACCGTGGAACCCTTCACCACCGTGGGCCCCTGGCCGCTGCCGACCATCAACACCGCCCTGCTGCTGACCTCTGGCGTCACGCTGACCATCGCGCACCACGCCCTCATCGCCGGCCAGCGCGGCAAGACCGTCTTCTGGATGTGGGTCACGGTGGCGCTGGGCGCCACCTTCGTCGGCGTGCAGGCCTACGAGTACATGCATGCCTACCGCGACCTGAACCTCAAGCTCAGCAGCGGCATCTTCGGCAGCACGTTTTTCATGCTCACCGGCTTCCACGGCTTCCACGTCTTCGTCGGCATGCTGATGCTGACCTTCATCACGCTGCGCCTGATGAAGGGCCACTTCACGCCCGAGCGCCACTTCGGCTTCGAGGGGGCGGCCTGGTACTGGCACTTCGTCGACGTGGTGTGGCTGGGCCTGTACATCCTCGTCTACTGGCTCTGACGGCTGGCCTCCACCCACCCGCACAAACGCCGCGCCTCGCGGCGTTTGTCATTGGCTGCGCGGGTGCGGCCGGCGGCCTGTGGACGGTCTTCGCGGGCTCAGTTGTCTGGCCGCCGTCGCAGCCGCGGCAGGCGCGAGTTCAGTGGCCGGTGGGCAGCCCGGTGGGTCGGATCCAGCCCATGTACCAGCCGAGCAGGACGAACAGGAACAGCGCCACCGACAAGCCCACGCGCAAGGCCAGGGCGCGCGCCATCTGGCCGCGGCGGTCCTCGGGCCGGCCCTTGCGCAGCATGAATACGCCGGCGCCGGCCAAGGCCCCCAGCACCGCCACCAGCATCAGCACCATCACGGTTTTCATGGCGATGAATTATCCGCGCTCGTGGCAGGCGCCGTGCTGAACCTGCGCGCCGCCGTGGTGCTGCTCGCCGCGCTGGTCGCGGCGGCGGGCACGGCGCGCCTGGGTCTTTGGCAGCTCGACCGCGCCGCGCAGAAGGTGGCGCTGCACGAGGCGCAGCAGCGCCAGCGCAGCCGGCCGCCATTGGCCGCGGCCGACCTGGCGCGCGACGGCGCCGAGGCCACGGCCCAGGTGCATCGCAACGTGGTGCTGCAGGGCGAGTGGCTGGCCGCGCACACCGTCTTCCTGGAAAACCGCCAGATGAACGGCCGCCCCGGATTCTTCGCCGTGACGCCGCTGCGCCTGGCCGACGGCAGTGCGGTGCTGGTGGAAAGAGGCTGGACGCCTCGTGACCTGATGGACCGCACGCGGGTGGCCGCGCCGCCGGCGCCCGACGGCATGGTGTCGGTGCATGGGCGCATCGCCCCCAGGCCGGGTCGGCTGTACGAGTTCGATGGCGCGGCTTCGGGGGCGATCCGGCAAAATCTCGACATCGCAGCGTTTGCCCGGGAAACCGGGCTCACACTGCGCACCTTCAGCATCGTGCAGGACGACGGCCCCAGGCCCTCCGCCGACGGCCTGCTGCGCCAGTGGCCCGCGCCCACCGCCGACGTGCAAAAGCACTACGGCTACGCCTTCCAGTGGTTCGCGCTCTGCGCCCTCATCATCGGTCTCTATGTCTGGTTCCAACTCATCCGCCCCAGGCGCCTCGGCCGCGCCGCATGACGCGCCGCAGGCGCTCGCCATGACCGTGCACGGCCTGGCCGTGCCCGACTTCGGCGACCCGGCCACGGCCACCCAGAGCCGCACGCGGCGCGGCCGCATCAAGATGCTGTTCGTGCTGCTGGTGTGCGCGGCGCCGGTGATCGCGTCCTACCTCACCTACTTCGTCATCCGCCCCGACGGACGCACGAACTACGGCACCTTGATCCTGCCCACGCGAGCCATGCCCGAGCTCGGGCTGCGCACGCTCGACGGCGCACCCGTGGCCGCGCGCTCGTTGCACGGCCAGTGGCTGATGGTGCTGGCAGGCCCATCGGCCTGCGACAAGGCCTGCGACCAGCGCCTGTTCATGCAGCGCCAGCTGCGCGAGATGCTGGGCCGCGAGCGCGACCGCATCGACAAGGTCTGGCTGCTCACCGACGACGGGCCGCTGACGCCGGCGCTGCGCGAGGCCTTGGGCGGCAAGGCACCAGTGACGGTGCTGCGCGCCGACCGCGAGGCGGTGGCCCGCTGGCTGTCGCCGGCCGAAGGGCAGGCGCTGGAGAGCCACCTCTACATCGTCGACCCGATGGGCGAATGGATGATGCGCGTGCCGCCGCAGCCCGAGCCGGCGCGCGTCAAGCGCGACCTCGACCGCGTGCTGCGCGCATCGGCCTTCTGGGACCAAGCCGGACGTTGAGGCTGCCGTCATGCCCGATCAGGCCCTCGTCGACTTCGCACCCGTGCTGCGCCTGGCGCTGCTGGCGCTGGTGACCGCGCTGCTGCCGCTGTCGTGGGTGTGGGTGCGGCAGCGCGGAGGGCACAGGACGAAGCGCCTGGCCGCGCTCACGACGCTGACGCTGTTCCTCACCTTCGACCTCGTCGTCTTCGGCTCGTTCACGCGCCTGAGCGACTCGGGACTCGGCTGCCCCGACTGGCCGGGCTGCTACGGCGAGGCCAGCCCGTTCGGCGCGCACGACGAGATCCACGCCGCACAAACCGCGAAGCCCAGCGGCCCCGTCACCTGGGGCAAGGCCTGGATAGAGATGATCCACCGTTACCTGGCGATGACGGTCGGCGTGCTCATCCTGGTGATGGCCGCCGTGAGCTGGCGCGAGCGCCGGCGGTTGCCCTTCTCGCCTTGGTGGCCGACCCTGACCCTGGCCTGGGTGATCGTGCAGGGCCTGTTCGGCAAGTACACGGTGACCTTGAAACTCTATCCGGCGATCGTCACGCTGCACCTGCTGGGCGGCCTGACGCTGCTGGGCCTGCTGGCCGTGCAGCACGAGGCCTTCCGGCAGCGGCCGCTGGCGCTGCCCGCAGCGCTGCGGCGCGGCGTCGTCGTGGCGTTGGTGGTGCTGGCGCTGCAGATCGCCCTGGGCGGCTGGGTGAGCACGAACTACGCCGTGCTGGCCTGCACCGGCTTCCCGCAGTGCAACGGCCAGTGGTGGCCGGCGATGGAGGCCAGCGGCTTCGCGCTGCGGCGTGAACTCGGCATGGCCGGGCACGGCGGCGTGCTGAGTTTCGAGGCCCTGGTGGCCATCCACATGGCGCACCGGCTGTTCGCGCTGGTTGCCACGGCCGTGCTGGGCGCGCTGTGCTGGCGCCTGTGGCGCGCCACCGACCCCGTGGCACGGCGCTTCGGCGCCGCGCTGGCCTTGCTGCTGATCGCGCAGCTGGCCAGCGGCCTGTCCAACGTCGTGCTGGGTTGGCCGCTGGTGGCGGCGCTCGGCCATGCCGCGGGCGCGGCCGCGATGGTGCTGACGCTGGCACTGCTGCTGGCACGCGCCTCGGCCCGCGGCGCACCGGCGCCCGCCCTCTCCGCCGCGGCGCCTGCCTAGAATCCTGGACTGATCCCGATGAGCACGTCCCTCGCCGCTTCCCCCGCCGCCCTGCCACGCTGGGCGCAGTACTACGCGCTGACCAAACCGCGCGTGGTGCAGCTCATCGTCTTTTGCGCCCTCATCGGTGTGCTGTTGGCCCAACCGGGGTGGCCCGATTGGCGGCTGGCCGGCGCCGCCACGCTGGGCATCTGGCTGGTGGCCAGCGCCGCCGCCGCGTTCAACTGCCTGGTCGAGCAGCAGATCGACAGCCGCATGAAGCGCACGGCCTGGCGGCCGACGGCCAAGGGCGAGCTGACGACGCCCTACACGCTGAGCTTTTCCGTGCTGCTGTGCGGCCTGGGCAGCGCGGTGCTGTACTTCTGGGTCAACCCGCTGACGATGTGGCTGACCTTCGCCACCTTCGTCGGTTATGCCGTGGTCTACACGGTGATCCTGAAGCCGCTGACGCCGCAGAACATCGTCATCGGCGGCGCCAGCGGCGCCATGCCGCCGGTGCTGGGCTGGGCCGCGATGACGGGTGAGGTTGGCCCCGAGTCGCTGATGCTGTGCCTGATCATCTTCCTGTGGACGCCGCCGCATTTCTGGGCGTTGGCGCTGTACCGCGTCGAGGACTACCGCAAGGCCGGCCTGCCCATGCTGCCCATCACCCACGGGCCCGAGTTCACGCGGCTGCAGGTGCTGCTCTACACCGTCGTGCTCTTCGCCGCCACGCTGCTGCCCTTCGTCTACGGCATGAGCGGCTGGATCTATCTCGTGGCCGCCGTCGTGCTGGGCGTGCTGTTCACGCTGTACGCCTGGTACCTCTGGCGCGATTACAGCGACCTGCTGGCGCGCAAGACCTTCCGTTTCTCGATCTGGCACCTGTCGCTGCTGTTTGCCGCGCTGCTGGTCGACCACTACCTGAACCCATGGCTGATACGCGTCGTTTCCTGATCCAGCGGGGCCTGGCGCCACTGCTGGCCCTGGCCCTGTCGGCCTGCGACGGCGCCCAGCCCACGCCCTTCAAGGCGATAGACATCACCGGCGCCGGTTACGCGCAGGACCTGAACCTGCCCGACACCGACGGCCGCGTGCGGCACATCGCCGACTTCAAGGGCAAGCTGACAGTCGTGTTCTTCGGCTTCACCCAGTGCCCCGACGTCTGCCCCACCACGATGCTGGAACTGGCCGCCGTGAAGAAGGCCCTGGGGGCCGACGGCGACCGCGTGCAGGGCGTGTTCGTCAGCATCGACCCCGAGCGCGACACGCCCGAGGTGCTGAAGGCCTACGTGGCCAACTTCAGCCCCGACTTCGTGGCGCTGCGGGGCAGCCTCGACCAGACCAAGGATATCGCCAAGCGCTTCAAGGTCTTCTACGCCAAGGTGCCGGGCAAGACCGAGGGCAGCTACACCATGGACCACACGGCGGGCAGCTATGTCTTCGACGCACAGGGCAAGGTGCGGCTGTTCACGCGCTACGGCAGCGGTGCCGAGGCGTTGACGCACGACCTGCGACTGCTGCTCAAGCAAGGCTGAAGAGCGAAGCGGCGCCGCAGGGCCGAAAAGCTGAGCGGCCCCGAAGGGCCGCTGCAGCCGCCGGCTCGCCGCCGTCAGGCGACTTCGAGAGCCTTGCGCATCTTCTTCATCGCGGCCACCTCGATCTGGCGGATGCGCTCGGCGCTGACGCCGTACTCCGCCGCCAGCTCGTGCAGCGTCATGCCGCCGCTGCTGTCGTCGTTGACCTTCAGCCAGCGTTCTTCGACGATGCGCCGGCTGCGCTCGTCCAGCGACTTCAGCGCATGGGTGATGCCGTCGCCCGCAAGCCAGTCGCGGTGGCGTGCTTCGATGCGGCGCGTGGGCTCGTTGGTCTCGTCGGCCAGATAAGCGATGGGGGCATAACTCTCGTCGCCATCGTCGGATTGGGGCTCCAGGGCAACGTCGCCGCCCGACAGCCGCATCTCCATCTCGACGACTTCGTCGGGCTTGACGTTGAGTTCGCGGGCCATGCCCGCCACTTCGGCCGGCGTCAGCGTGTTGCGGTGGGTCTCGCCGTCGGCGGCATCGCCCTTCATGCCCTGCTTCATCGAGCGCAGGTTGAAGAAGAGCTTGCGCTGCGCCTTGGTCGTGGCCACCTTCACCATGCGCCAGTTCTTCAGGATGTACTCGTGGATCTCGGCCTTGATCCAGTGCATGGCGTAACTGACCAGCCGCACGCCCTGTTCGGGGTCGAAACGTCGCACGGCCTTCATCAGGCCGACATTGCCTTCCTGGATCAGGTCGCCCTGCGGCAGGCCGTAGCCCAGGTACTGGCGCGAGATCGACACCACCAGCCGAAGGTGCGACAGCACCAGGCGCCCGGCAGCCTGCACGTCGCCCTTGTCGCGCAAGGCGCGGGCGAGTTCGGTCTCCTGCGTCGGCGTCAGCATCGGCATGCGGTTGACGGCGCAGACGTAGGACTCCAGGTTGCCCAGCGAGGGCACCAGCGACCAAGGATCACGCAGGGTGAGGGCGGTGGTGTTCATGCGGTTTCTGAGTACCTCTCGCGTGGATGGGTTCCGCAAATATTAGCACTCTCGGGTCGAGAGTGCTGACAGCGCAGGCGTGCAAAAGCCATGCCGACGGCCGGGAATCTCGGACACGGCACCTGCTGGGCTCGTCAGGCGGCCAACGCCGCGGCCTTGCGCCTGCGTCGCACACGCAAGGCCGGCAGCGACAGCGCGAAGCGGCTGCCCTTGCCGAGTTCGCTCTGCACGTCGATGCTTCCGCCATGTCGCTGGGCGACGTGCTTGACGATGGACAGGCCCAGACCGGTGCCGCCGGTGTCGCGTGAACGGCTGCCGTCGACACGGTAGAAGCGCTCAGTCAGGCGTCCGATGTGTTCGCGTGCGATGCCGATGCCGGTGTCGATGACCACGAGTTCGGCGCCGCCATCGGCCTGCCATTGCCACAGCAGCCGCACACGCCCGCCTTCGGGCGTGTAGCGAACGGCATTGTTCAGAAGGTTGGCCACGGCGCTGAAGAGCTCGGACTCGCTGCCGGCCACTTCGGCATCGTCGCCACCCTCGACCTCGATGACATGTCGCCCGGCCGAGAGCGCCACCGCGTCGCGCTGCGCCTGCTCCAGCAGGCCAGCCACCGCCACCCAGCGATCGGCCGCCGGGCGCGGGCTGCCTTCCAGCTTGGCCAGCGTGAGCAGGTCGCCGACCAGGGCCTGCATGCGCTGCGTCTGCTTGTCCATCAGGCTCAGCACGCGCTTGCGCTCGACTTCGCTCAGCGGCAGCTGATCCAGGGTTTCGACGAAGCCCGCCAGCACCGTGAGAGGGGTGCGGATCTCGTGCGAGACGTTGGCCACGAAGTCGCGCCGCATGGCCTCGTTGCGCTCGCGCTCGGTGATGTCCTGCGACAGCACCAGCTTCTTGCCTTCGCCATACGAGCGCACCAGCACCGACAGCGTGCTGCGCCCCAAGGGGCCGCTGAAGACGACGGGCTCGTCGAAACGGTCCGCCTGCAGGTGGGCCACGAAGGCCGGCGTGCGCACCAGGTTCGTGATGGGCTGGAGATGGTCGCGCTCGGGGTCGAGGCCGAAATGCTCGGCCCCCACCGAGTTGCACCACTCGATCTGGTCGTTCGCGTCCAGCATCATGACGCCGTTCGGCGAGGCTTCGATCGCCGACAGGAACTGCGCCAATTGCTCCCGCTCGTGCCGCACCGCAAGCTCGCGCGTACGGAGGGTGCGATCCACGCGGTAGCCGAGTTCACCCCAGAAGCCGGTATCGCGCGGTGCCGCGCTGGAGAGCGGGCCGCGCAGCCAGTCCATCAGGCTCTGACCCAGCAAGGAATCGCGCAGCACCAGCAGGCCCACGGCGAGCATCATGCCGACCGCGACACCCAGCGTTGGCGCCTTCAGCAGGCTGCCCGCCACCACGCCCGCAAGCCCGCCCAGTGCCACGAAGAGCAGGGCGGCGAGCGTGCGTGCGAGCCACCAGCCCATGGTGCAGCGGCCTCAGGCGACGGCGCTGGCGAGTTGCTGCGTCAGGCGGTAGCCCGCGCCACGGACGGTTTCGATCAGTGCCGCGCACTGCGCCGGCGCCAGCGCCTCACGCAGGCGCTTGACATGCACGTCGACCGTCCGTTCCTCGATGAAGACATGGTCACCCCAGACGCGGTCGAGCAGCTGGGCGCGGCTGTGAACCCGCTCCGGGTGCGTCATCAGGAAGTGCAGCAGGCGGAATTCGGTGGGCCCGAGCTTGACCTCGCGCAGCGCATCGCCGAGGCGGCGCGTCACGCGGCGCGTGGCCGGGTCCAGCCGCAGGCCGCACACCTCGACGGCGGTGTCCATCGCCTGCGGCGCCTTGCGCCGCAACACGGCGCGGATGCGCGCCAGCAACTCCTTCGTCGAGAAGGGTTTGGTCAGGTAGTCGTCGGCGCCAGCGTCCAGGCCCGTGATCTTGTCGGACTCGTCGGCACGGGCTGTGAGCATGATCAAGGGCATGTCGCGTGTTCGCGCATCCGCACGCCAGCGCCGCGCCAGCGCCACGCCGGACTGCCCCGGCAGCATCCAGTCCAGCAGCACCAGGTCGGGCAGGACACGGTCGATGGCCGCCTGTGCGGCGTCGGCATCGACGGCCACGCGCACGTCGAAGCCGGCATGCCGCAGGTTGATCGCCACCAGCTCGGCGATCGCCGTTTCGTCCTCCACCACCAAGACCGAGCTCATCATGGCTCCTGCGTTCAACGGACGACGTTCTCGACGTCTTCCATCGAGGTGTGGCGCACGTCGGTGCCCTTGACGACGTAGATGATGGCCTCGGCCAGGTTCTTCGCGTGGTCGCCCACGCGTTCGATGGCCTTGGCCACGAACACGAGGTCGATGCTCGCGGAGATGGTGCGCGGGTCTTCCATCATGTAGGTGATCAGCTTGCGCAGCAGGCCGTCGAATTCCTGGTCGATCTGGTCGTCCTGCTTCAGCACCTCCAGCGCACGCTTGGTGTCGAGGCGGGCGAACGCATCCAGTGCCTTGCGCAGCTGCGCGATGGCCAGGTCGGCCTCGTGGCTCAGGTCGGCCACCGGCAGGCGCATGCGCGAGGACACGCCGGTGTTGATCAGGCGCTGCACGGTGCGCGCCACGCGCGCCGCCTCGTCGCCCACGCGCTCGAGATTGGCGATGGCCTTGCTGACCGCGATCAGCAGGCGCAGGTCGCGTGCCGTGGGCTGGCGCCGCGCGATGATGGCCGAGAGGTCGCGGTCGATCTCGACTTCCATCTGGTTCACGCGCTCCTCGACCTGCAGCACCTGGCTGGCGGTCTCGCCGCTGAACCGGGTGAGGGCGCCGATCGCCTGGATGAGCTGCGACTCGACGAGACCGCCCATTTCGAGCACGCGGGTGGAGATGCCGCTGAGTTCGGCATCGAACTGGGTCGAGAGGTGCTTGTCGCTCATGGCTTGTCCTCGAACAGGTTGTTCAACCGAAGCGCCCGGTGATGTAGTCCTCGGTGTCCTTCTTCTTGGGCTTCATGAAGAGCTCCGAGGTGGGGCCGAACTCGACCAGGTCGCCGAGGTACATGTAGGCGGTGTAGTCGCTGCAGCGGGCCGCCTGCTGCATGTTGTGGGTGACGATCATCACCGTGTAGTCGACCTTCAGCTCGTGGATCAGTTCCTCGATCTTGCCGGTGGAGATGGGGTCGAGCGCCGAGCAGGGTTCGTCGAGCAGCAGCACCTCGGGCTTGATGGCGATGCCGCGCGCGATGCACAGCCGCTGCTGCTGGCCGCCGGAGAGGCTGGCGCCGTTCTGGCTGAGCTTGTCCTTCACCTCGCCCCAGAGGGCCGCCTTCTTCAGCGCCCACTCCACGCGTTCGTCCATCTCCACGCGCGGCAGGCGCTCGAACAGGCGCACGCCGAAGGCGATGTTGTCGTAGATCGACATCGGGAAGGGCGTGGGCTTCTGGAACACCATGCCGATCTTGGCGCGGATCAGCGTCACGTCGGTCTTCGATTCGAGGATGTTCTCGCCGTCGATTTCGATGCTGCCTTCGGCGCGCTGTTCGGCGTAGAGCTCGAACATGCGGTTGAAGGTGCGCAGCAGCGTGCTCTTGCCGCAGCCCGAGGGCCCGATGAAGGCCGTGACCTTGCGCTCGGGGATGTCGAGGTTGATGTGCTTCAGCGCCTGGAAGCTGCCGTAGTAGAAGTTGAGGTCGCGCACCGAAAGCTTGATGCGTTCGTGCGCAGGCAGGTCGACTTTCATGTCCATGATGGGGCCCGGTTCAGTGCTTCTGGCGGAACAGCACGCGCGCCAGGATGTTCAGCGCCAGCACGCCCAGCGTGATGAGGAAGACGCCCGCCCAGGCCAGCTTCTGCCAGTTCTCGTAGGGGCTCATGGCGAACTTGAAGATCGTCACCGGCAGGCTGGCCATCGGCGAGTCGAGCGAGGTGGTGAAGAACTGGTTGGACAGCGCCGTGAAGAGCAGCGGTGCGGTCTCGCCGGCCACGCGCGCCAGCGCCAGCAGCACGCCCGTGACGACGCCGGCGCGCGCGGCCTTCAGCGTCACCGACGAGATCACCTTCCACTTCGGCGTGCCCAGCGCGTAGGCCGCCTCGCGCAAGGCATTCGGGATCAGGCTGAGCATGTTCTCGGTCGTGCGCACGACCACCGGGATGACGATCAGGGCCAGCGCCAGCACGCCGGCGTAGCCCGAGAAGCTCTTCGTCGTCGCCACCACCGCGGCGTAGATGAACAGGCCGATGACGATGGACGGTGCCGACAGCAGGATGTCGTTGATGAAGCCGGTGACGTTGCCGAGCCAGGTGCCCTTGCCGTACTCGGCCAGGAAGATGCCGGCCATGACGCCGATGGGCGTGCCCAGCAGTGTGGCCAGCGACACCATGATGAGCGAGCCGACGATGGCGTTGGCCAAGCCGCCGACTTCGGCCTGCGGCGGCGGTGTCGACTCGGTGAACACCGACAACGCCAGGCCGCCGAAGCCCAGGCGCACGGTCTCGACGAGGATCCAGGTCAGCCAGAAGAGGCCGAAGGCCATCGCCGACAGCGCCAGCGTCAAGGCCAGCACGTTGATCACCTTGCGGCGGCGGTGCAGGGCCATGCGGCGCGGGTCGCTCGATGCGCTCTTCACGTGCGGCTCCCTTCACCGCGCTTCAGGCGCATCAGCAGCAGCTTCGACGACGAGAGCACGACGAAGGTGATGAAAAACAGCACCAGGCCCAGGTAGATCAGCGAAGCCTGGTGCAGGCCCTCGCCAGCCTCGGCAAACTCGTTCGCCAGCGCTGAAGTGATGCTGTTGGCGGCCTGGAAGAGCGAGAGGTTGTCGAGCTGGTTGAAGTTGCCGATGACGAAGGTCACGGCCATGGTCTCGCCCAGGGCGCGCCCGAGGCCGAGCATGATGGCGCCGACGACACCCGTCTTGGTGTACGGCAGCACGACCTGGTAGACCACCTCCCAGGTGGTGGAACCCAACCCGTAGGCCGATTCCTTCAGCAACGGCGGCGTGGTCTCGAACACATCACGCATCACCGAGGCGATGAACGGGATGACCATGATCGCCAGGATGATGCCCGCCGAGAGGATGCCAATGCCCACCGGCGGGCCCGAGAACAGGGTGCCCAGCAGCGGCACGTCGCCGAACGCCGCCTGCAGCGGCTGCTGCACGTAGGTGGCCAGGATGGGGCTGAAGACCAGCAGGCCCCACATGCCGTAGACGATGGACGGCACGGCCGCCAGCAGTTCGATGGCCACGCCCAGCGGCCGCTTCAGCCAGCGCGGCGAGAGCTCGGTCAGGAACATGGCGATGCCGAAACTCACCGGCACGGCGATCAGCAGCGCCACGATGGACGTCATCAGCGTGCCGTAGATCATCACCAGGCCGCCGAACTTCTCTTGCACCGGATCCCACTCGGTCGAGACGAGGAAGCCCAGGCCGAAATGCTGGATCGCCGGCAGGGCGCCGACCACGAGCGAGCCGATGATGGCCGCCAGCAGGCCCAGCGTCAGCCAAGCGGCGCCGTGGGCCAGGAAGGCAAAGGTGGTGTCGCCCCAGGGCAGGGTGCGACGCCGATCTGGTGGATCGCCCCTTGGGGTGGCTCGCTCCATGTCGGTCTTGTGGTCTAGGGGGCTGACGGGGAGTGTAGCGGCCATGAGGCTGACTCCGCAGGGGTGGCGCTGAGCGCGGAAAACCCTCGCGCCGGGCCGGTGGGCGCCGGGGCGGGGGCGGGGCGGCTCAGGTCACTTGTAGGCGATCGGCTTGCCGGCGCCGTCCTTGATGCCGTCCATCCATTGCTTGCGGACCAGGGCCTTCACCGAGTCCGGCAGCGGCACGTAGTCGAGTTCGTCGGCGGCCTTGTCGCCATTGCTGAAGGCCCAGTCGAAGAACTTCAGTGCGTTGCTGGCGTTGACCGGCTTGTCCTGCACCTTGTACATGAGGATGTAGGTCGGGTTGGTCAGCGGCCAGGCGGCCTTGCCCGGCTGCTCGGTGGTGATCTGGTAGAAGGTCTTGTTCCAGTCGGCGCCGGCCGCCGCGGCCTTGAAGGCGTCGTCGCTGGGTGCCACGAATTGGCCGTCGCGGTTTTTCATCAGTGTGTACGTCATCTTGTTCTGCTTGACGTAGGCGTACTCGACATAACCTATCGAGTTGGGCAGGCGCTGCACATAGGCGGCCACGCCTTCGTTGCCCTTGCCACCCACGCCCGCGGGCCAGTTCACCGCCGTGCCCTCGCCCACCGTGGCCTTCCAGTCGGCGTTCACCTTGGACAGGTAGTTGGTGAAGATGAAGGTCGTGCCCGAACCGTCGGCCCGGCGCACCGGCGCGATGTCGGCGTCGGGCAGGGGCACGCCGGGATTGAGGCTGGCGATGGCGGGGTCGGTCCAGCGCTTCACCTTGCCCAGGTAGATGTCGCCCAGCACCTGGCCGGTCAGCTTGATCTGGCCGGGCTGGATGCCCTTGATGTTGACCACCGGAACGACACCACCGATGACGGTGGGGAACTGGATCATGCCGTCCTTGGCCAGGTCCTCGTCCTTCAGCGGCATGTCACTGGCGCCGAAGTCGACCGTCTTGGACTTGATCTGCTTGATGCCGGCGCCGGAGCCCACGGATTGGTAGTTGATGCGGGCGCCAGTGGCCTTGTGGTAGGCATCGGCCCACTTGGCATAGATCGGCGCCGGAAAGGTGGCACCTGCACCTGTGACATCCTGGGCCAGGCCAGCGCCGGCCACCAGGGACAGTGCGGACGCCAGAGCGGCGGAGCGGAACAGAATCATGGCGGCCTCTCGTGCGGTTGATCGCGATGGAGAAACTCTACGGCGGGCAGATGACGGCCATGTGACAGCCAACGCAAGGCGTCGGCGCGTTGTCACATGCGTTGTCACATGGCGCCCGCGGCGCCGTCAGGCCGTGGCCGCCGCGGCGTTCAGCCCAGCAACGCGAAACGCGGCTGCAGCCGGCCGTCGATAAGCACCTGCTCGAAGAACATGGCGTGCGGCCGCACCCACAGCCCGGCGCTG
This sequence comes from Leptothrix sp. (in: b-proteobacteria), assembly GCA_013822265.1. GTDB lineage: Bacteria > Pseudomonadota > Gammaproteobacteria > Burkholderiales > Burkholderiaceae_C > Rubrivivax. The sequence goes on along the minus strand of PNKD01000106.1, from coordinate 101 downwards.
TCATAGAGCGGCCGGTAGACCACCAGCGGCTCCAGCGTCTCGCTGTGCCTGGCGGCGCCCAGCACTTCGTATTCGCCGCCCTTGTAGTGGCGGTAGCGGCC
>PNKD01000105.1 GCA_013822265.1 Leptothrix sp. (in: b-proteobacteria) | reverse complement strand
CAGGCCTGGGCCGCGGCGGCCAGCGGCAGGCCGGCCGCGAACGCGGCGGCGGCGGTGAGCGTCAGGGTGAACAGTCTTTTCTTCATGGCGTCCCGTCGCACAGGCCCCGCGGCGCAGGGCTCGAGGGCCAAGCGTAGCAAGCGGCGCGCCGAGCGCCTGCACGATGGTCGATAACGGCCAGCTAACGCCGGCTTCCCTAGCCTGGGCATCCTGTACTTCCCGGAGCCGAGATCATGAGCAAGCGTTCCACCCTCTTCACGTCGATCCTCTCGTTGTCGCTGGCCGGCATGGCGCAGGCCGCGCCGGTGATCTACGACTTCAACGACTTCAACGGCAACATGCTTGCACCCTCCGCGGTGCCGCTGGGCCTCGATGCCACCAGCTTCGACCTGGGCAGCCCCTGGGGCGGCATGTGCTGGAACCTGGACCCAGGCGGTACCGACGACTTCGCCTGCGGCGGCTACGGCAGCAGCGCGGCGAGGTTCAGCGTGCAGGCCCAGTCCGGCTTCAACTTCGACGTGACCGGCTTGAGCTTCGAGGGCTACGTTCCGAGCGTCCAATACGGCCCCACGGCCTGGGCGGTCTACACCAGTCTCGACGGCTTCGCCCAGGCGCTGATCGGCGGCGACTTCGCCGGCCTGACACCGATGTCGCAACAGTTCTACAGTGCCGGTCTCGCGGCACAAAACCTCACCGGCCCGCTGGAGGTGCGCATCGTCTCGAGCGGCCGCGACACCTTGCCGGCCTCGGCCTGGCTGCTGGACAACGTGCGCCTTAACGTGAGCGTGAACCGGCTGCAGGCGGTGCCCGAGCCGGGCTCGGCCGCGCTGGCACTGGCCGCGCTGCTGGCCGGTGGTGCCGTGCGGCGTCGCACGGGGGCCGGCGGCCGCTGAACGGCCCTCAGCCGCTGACGAGGGCCGGGTCCAGTTCGCGCAGGCGGTGGTCGACGTAATAACCGCCGAACTCGGTGTACTGCAGAAAACCACGCCCGCAGCCCGCGCAGGCCCACACCGTGCAGCGGTTGTAGGGAAAGTAGGCCGGCGCGACGGGCGCGGTTTCCGAGCCGTAGCGCGTGCCGCCAGGGTGGAATTCCTCGAGCGTGGGCTCGTCGTCGCGCGTGGCGTCGCGCAGCGTGCCCAGGGGCTGCAGCAGCGGCTCGGCCAAGGGCGCGGTCACGCTCTCCCAGCCGGCGCACTGGAGGTGCCGGCAGGTGCAGTCCGACGGCGAGTCGGCCGGGTCGGGCAGGCGCCGCAGGTCGTCGGCGTTCAGGCGCGCAAGGGCGCCGGCCTGCGCCGTCACCATGCTCAATCGGCTTTGATGTTGTGGGCCTTGACGACCCGCGCCCAGGTGTCCATCTGACCTTCGACGAAGGCCTGCGCCGCCGCCGGGGTGCCGATGTTGACGACGATGCCCTGCGCAGCCAGCTTGGCGGCCACGTCGGGCAGTTGCAGCGCCTTGTTGATCTCGCTGTTGACGCGGGCCACGATCTCCGGCGGCGTCTTGGCCGGGGCCAGCACCGCCCACCAGGCCGGCGCGTTGAAGCCGGGGTAGCCGCTTTCGGCCAGCGTGGGCACGTCGGGCAGCTGCGCGCTGCGCTTGTCGGTGGTAACGACCAGCGGGCGCAGGCGCTTGCTGTCGATGTGCGGCTTGGTGACGAACACCGAGCCGATGGCCAGCGGCACGTGGCCGGCGACGGCATCGTTCATCAGCGGGCCGCCGCCGCGGTAGGGCACGTGCGTGATCTCGAGACCGGCGCCCTTGCTCAGCAGCGTCATCGCCAGGTGGCCCAGGCTGCCCGAGCCTATGCTGCCGTAGCTGACGTTCTTGCCCGCCTTCACCGCCGCCACCACGTCGGCGAAGGTCTTGTAGGGCGTGTCGGCGTGGGTGGCCAGCACCATCGCGCTGGTTCCCAGCATGGCCACCGTGGTGAGGTCCTTGCGGGTGTCGTAGGGCAGGTTGGGCTGCAGGCTGGGGTTGACGCCGTGGGTGTCGAAGACGACGGCGAAGGTATAGCCGTCGGGCGCCGAGCCGGCCACGAAGCCGGCACCGATGCTGCCCGACGCGCCGCCCTTGTTGTCGACGATGACGTTGGTGCCCAGCGCCTGCTGCAGCACCGGCGCCAGGATGCGCGAGACCTGGTCGACCGAGCCACCGGGCGGGAACACCGCCACCAGCTTGATCGGTCCCTTGGTGGGCCAGGCCTGCGCTTGCGCGGCCAGCGGCGCCGCCAGGCCGGCCAGCAGTGCGGCACCGCCCAGAGCGGCGGAGAGCAGGGCACAGAGCTTGGTTCGACGGTTCATGGCGCGGGCGCCGCTGCCGCGGCGTTGAGTGAAACAGGGCCGCAATTTTGCCGGCCGCGGGCGCGCCGCCGACCGTGGAAACTACGCACCGCGGGCATACCCTGGCGCCGCCGGCCTCGCCCCCGGCAGTTCAGCGCGATGGCTTGAAGGGGGGCTTGCCCTGCGGCGGGCGTTGTCCTCGTGCACCGCCGCGTGCATCGCCGCGGTCGTCGCCCCGCGGGCCACTGCGTTCGGGGCGCGGTCCACGTTCGTCGCGCCAGGGGCCACGTTCGTCGTCGCGGCGCGGCGCCGGGCGAGGTTCCTGCGCGCGCTCTTCGCGCGCCACCACCAGCCGCGCCTCGAGCTCGGCCTCGCTGATGCGCTTGAGCACGCAGAAGTTGGCGCGAGTGATCGTCGATGCCTCGTAGGACCGCAGCAGCGCCGCGCGCTCGCGGCGGGCTTCCAGTTCGGCGGCGCTGTACTGCGGTGCGGCTGGCGTGGCCGCACCGGTGCTGTCTCGAGGCGCGTCTGCCGGCGTGTCGGCGCGCGGTCCGTCGTGGCGTGGCCGCTGCTCGGGCCTGGGCGGGCGATCGCCGCGCGGCGCCTGCACCACGCCGGCGGCGCCCGCCTCGGCGGCGGGCGGCGCGTTGCCGCCCGCCGCCGGCGCAGCACCCTGCGCGGCCCGCGCGGCATCGCGCTGTGCCGCATAGGCCTGGCGCTGCGCCTGGCGTTGCGCGTCGCGCTCGGCCTGGCGGCGGGCGTCGACGATGGCCCGCCGTCGCTCGACCTCGGCGGTGGCGGCCAGGCGGTGCTCTTCGGCCACCTCGCCCGCAGGTTGGCCGTCGAGGTCGTGGCGCGTCGGCACGTTGACCAGCGCCTTCAGGTAGGGCGTGCTGGTGGTGTGGCGGTGCAGGAAGATCGACAGTGACTTCTTCGTGAACACGCCCGGGGCACGGGTCTGGATGTCGGCCTGGATGCGCAGCTTCAGCGGCAGCGCGCGCGGCGCGCCGAACAGCGCCGGGAAGCGCTCGGCCAGCGCGGCGGCGCAGGCCGCGGGCGAGAGCTCGGGCAGCGCCGCCGCGGCGGGGGCGGCCGGCGCATCGCCTGCGGCGGCTTCGGCCGTTGCCGCGGCGTCCGCTGCCGGCTCGGTGGTCTCGGTCGACTCCGCGGGCTCGGGGTCCGCAGGGGCCGCCGAAGGGGCCGCCGAAGGGGCCAGCGGGGGTGGCTCGGCGGCGGGCGGCGTTTCGGCAGCTGCCGGGTTCGGTGCGGCGGCGTCGTCGGGCAGCGGGTTCTCGGCAGGTGCAGACATGGGCAGGAAGGGCAAGGCCGACGAGCGCGGCGGAAGGGGGGCGGCAGAAACGGATTCGGCAGCGGCGGTGGCCACGCCGCACCAGGGCGGCAGGCGGCGCCGGCGCCGCGGCAGCCGGCGATTGTCGTCGCTGCGCGCCCGGCCGGCCACTGGGGGCGTGCGAGTGCGCACCGGGCCGCCGGGCCGCGCCCCTCAGCGGTAGGCACGCGCCAGTTCGTCGGCCGGCGTGCCGCGCCAGTAGCGCCAGCGCAGCCGCCACATCAGCCATACCGTGCGCCAGACGCCGCGGCTCTCCCAGCGGCGGCCTGAGGTGAGCACATGCTCGCGCAGACAGCATGGCGAGGCGACGGCGCGCAGGCGGCGAGACAGCTCTATGTCTTCCATCAACGGCAACACGGCGTAGCCGCCCAGGCGCCGGAACAGCGCCGCCTCGACATAGATCGCCTGGTCGCCGGTGGCGATGCCCGTCAGCCGCGAGCGCAGGTTCATCAGCGTGGCGATCACCGGCAGCCACGCCGAGCGGCCCGCTATGCGCACGTCGAAACGCCCCCAGCGCGCGCCCTGCGCCAGTGCGCGTTGCAGTGCGGCTTCGGCGCCGGCGGGCAGCCGCGTGTCGGCGTGCAGGAAGAGCAGCGCATCGCCCTGCGCCACGGCGGCGCCGGCGTTCATCTGCGCGGCGCGGCCGCGTGTGCTGCCGAGCACGTGGTCGGCATGCGGCGCGGCCAATGCCACGGTGGCGTCGTGGCTGCCGCCGTCGACGACGATGACTTCGTGCCCGCGGGCCCGCCACGGAGCCAGCGCCTGCAGCGCGGCGGTGATGCCCGCGGCCTCGTCCAGCGCCGGCATCACGATGGACCAGCGCGGGCCTGCCCCCGGTGCGCGCGCGGGCCGGCCGCCGGGGTTGGTCGAGACGGTCAAGTCGATCGGGCCGATCGGCTTGATCAGGCCGCCAAGGCCCCGGCGCAGCTGCTGCCCTGGCCGGCGGTGCAGCCGTAGCAGTGGTCGGCGACGTGGATGTCGCTGCCCTCGGGGTTGCGCTCGATCAGGCCGCGAAGATGCGGCCGGCCCGCGGCCACCGGGCCAGCCAGCCGTGCCGGCAGGCCCAGCATCTGGTTGAAGTCGCAGTCGTAGAGGTAGCCCTCGTGGTCGACGCTGAGCGTGCTGCGGCACATCACCGCGGCCAGGTTGTGCGCCTGGTGCGCGCCCTTGAGCAGCTGCATGTAGCTCTTGAACGTGCCCTTGCTGACCAGCGTGCTGCCGAAGCGCTGGATGGGCATGTTGGTGAGTGCGAACAGCTGGTTGAAGACGATGCCGAAGTGCGCCGCCAGCTCACGCTTGTAGTCGGTCTCCAGCGGGCCCTGCGGCGGCGGCAGCGCCGCGCCCTGCGGGTTGTAGACGAGGTTGAGCACGAGGCCCGAGCCCGGCCGGGCGTAGCCCAGCGCGTTGAGCACCCTGAGCCCGGCGATGCTGCGCTCGAAGACGCCGTCGCCGCGCTGGCGGTCGACGTTGGCCGGCGAGTAGCAGGGCAGCGAGGCCGTGACCTCGACACCCTGCCCGGCCAGGAAGGCGGCCAGGTCTTCGTGCCCGGGCTCGCTCAGGATGGTGAGGTTGCAGCGGTCGATGACGCGCACGCCCAGCGCACGCGCGCCGCGCACCAGGTCGCGGAAGTGCACGTTGAGCTCGGGCGCGCCGCCGGTGAGGTCCAGCGTCGGCACGCGGCGCGCGCGCAGCACTTCGAGCACCAGTGCCACGGTGTCGGCGTCCATCGCCTCGGTGCGTTGCGGGCTGGCGTTGACGTGGCAATGCAGGCAACTCTGGTTGCACTTGTAGCCCAGGTTGACCTGCAATGTGTCGAGCCTGCCGCGGCGCAGCGCGGGGAAGTCGGAGGCGGCCAGCAAGGGCAGGGTGGCGTGCATCGGGGAGGTCTTGGTCTTCGGCAACGGGACGGTGGTCGATTCTGGCGGCCCGACGTTACAGCGGCCTCGGGGGGGCCTGCATTGACCGCGTCCGCGCCGTGGGTGGACCGGCGGCCGTACTGCGGCCGCGACAATGCGCCGACGATGAACGCTGGCCCTCCCGAACGCTGGTCGCTGTCTGCGGGCGATGCCCCCAGCGCCGTGCTGGTCATACCGGCCGATGCCCGGCGCGAGCGGCGGTTCGAGATCGCCTGCGCCGTCACCGTGGCCGTGCCCGAGGCCGCCAGTGGCGCCTGGCTGCAGATGACGGTGCAGGCCAACGGCGCGCAGCAGTGGCAGCGCCGCGTGCCCGCGCACAGCCCGGGCGCCTTCGACGGGCTGGACTACCGCATGGCGCGCAGCGTGCCGGTGGGCCAGGCGCTGCGCATCACGGTGGCCGTGACCGGCCAGGGCGTGCGCCGGCGCACGCTGGTGATCGAGGCCGACGAGACCTGACGGCCGCGCGGATCAGGCCGCCGGCTGCGCCTTCACCCACTCACGCACCACGTCGGCCAGCACGTCCAGCGGCACCGAACCGGTCTGCAGCACGAGGTCGTGGAAGGCCTTGAGGTCGAAGCGCGGGCCCAGCGCCTGCCGCGCCTCGTCGCGCAGCGCCAGGATGCGCAGCATGCCCACCATGTAGGCACAGGCCTGGCCGGGGTTGACGATGTAGCGCTCGACCTCCTGCGCGCCGATGCCGTAGGCGATGGCCTGCTCGCGCGTCCAGCGCAGGGCATGCAGCCCGGTGTCGACGACCAGCCGGCGGGCGCGCAAGAGCTGGCTGTCCAGTGCGCCCAGCAGGCTGTGCGGGTCGCCTTCGTACCAGCCTTCGTCGATCGCCAGGCGTTCGGCGTAGAGCGCCCAGCCTTCGCTGTGTGCGCTGCCGCCGCCGAAGATGCGGCGCTGGCGCCAGCGCGGCAGCGAGGCCGTCTCCTGCTGCAGCGCGAGCTGGAAGTGGTGGCCCGGCACGGCCTCGTGCACGGCCAGGCTGCGCAGGCCCAGCACGTTGAAGGTCGGGCCCGGCAGCGGCATCCAGAACACGCCGGGTTGGCTGCCGTCGGGCGCCGGCGTGGTGTAGTAGGCGCTGCTGGTGCGCTCGGTCAGCGCCGGTACGCGGCGCACTTCCACCGGGGCCCGCGGTTGCAGGTTGAACAGCGCCTGGGCGCGGCGTTCGGCGTCACGCACCGCGGCCGCGTAGCGGGCCAGCAGCGCCGGCCGCGGGTCGGGCTCGGCCGGCGGCATCAGTTCGTTGCGCAGTGCCAGCATGCGCTCGCGCACCGTGCCCTCGCTGCGGCCCAGGCCTTTCAGCACGCGGTCCATGTCGCCCTCGATGCGCGCCACCTCGCGCAGGCCCAGCGCGTGGATCTCGTCGGCGCCCATCGACGTCGTGGTGTGGGCGGCCAGCGCCTGCGCGTAGGCGGCGGGGCCGGCGGGCAGGCGCCAGAACCCGGCGTCGAGGCCGGTGCGCGGCAGCAGCGACTCGAGGAAGGCGGCCACGCGCGCATAGGCGGGCAGCACGCGCTGGGTCACCGTGGCCTCGGCGGCGGCCAGGGCCTTTTGGCGCTCGGCAGCGCCCAGGCCGGTGATGCGCTCGCTGCGCCGCGCCAGCGCAGCGACGAATTCGCTGCGCGAACCGGGGGCGGCCTGCAGCGCCCGCACCTGGCCCAGCGCACGTTCGACGATGAAACGCGGCGGCAGCAGGCCGCGGTCGGCGGCGGCGCGGGCGCGCGCCAGGGCTTCGTCCAGCCGCTGGTCGACCTGGGTCAGGCGCTCGAGGTAGGCGGCGACGTCGGCGGCGCTGCGCAGCGGATGTCCCTCGGTCAAGAAGGACACCAGGCGCACGTGCACGCCGCCGGTCTGGCTGAACGCGAAGTAGTGGTCGACGAAGGGTTCGTCGTCGAGCGTGCGCTGCAGGCTCCAGCGCAGCAGCCTGGCACCGGTGCGCTGGGCCGGCGTGAGCGTGCCGCCTTCGAAGCGGCCCAGCTGTGCCAGCCCTTCGCGCGCCAGCGCCTGCTGGCGCTGGCGCCGCTCGGGCGTCTGCGGCGTGAGCTGGCGCTCCAGCGCCGCCTGCCCGTCGCCGCTGAAGTACTGCGTGCGCGTGGCCATTTCGGCCGACTGGCGCACCCAGTCGGCGGCCAGGCGCTCCGACCAGTCGTCGAAGGTCGATGCCGGCGCGGCGGCCGGGGTGGCCGCGGCCACGACGGCCTGGGCGTCGGCGGCATGCCCCAGCGGTGCCAGGCTCAGCGCCAGGCCGGCGGCGGCGCAGGCGCGCCGCAGCGCCGGCCAACGGCCGCTGGCATGGGGGCCTCGCAGGCCGGCGCGTGAGTCGTCGGATGTCATGGGTGCGCAGTCTAGACGGCGCGCGGGCTCACGCCGAGCCGGCGCGCGGGCCCGGGCCTCCTTCCCGTGCAGCGCGTGGCGCGGCACGGCCGACCGGCCTGTTTCGAGCTGCCCGACCTGGTGACCGGCGCCAACGCGGCGACACCGGCCGCGTCATCGGCATCGTGTCGCAGAACGCGGACGGCAGCTTCGGGACGTCGTTCGCGCGCGGAGTGGAGTCGGTCTTCGGTGTGGCCGGCGTGGCGGTGGAAGACCTCACCGGCGACGCACCGGGCCCGCGCTGCCGCACCACGCCCGGCAGCGCGGGCAGAATGATCGGCTTCGGTCGGGGCGTGCTGCCATGCCGTCGAGGTCTTGACCAGCGTTCAGCACGAAACGCGCTGAACGCTTACCCTTGCGGCCCGCCGGGCACCCTGGCGGCCCCTGCGACCCGGCTCCAGAGCCCCAGCCCGAGACGATCCGCATGACCCTGGCCGAACGCCTGCAAAGCCTGTCCACCGAGCGCCTGCTCGGCATGCGCCGTGGCATCGAGAAGGAGAGCCTGCGCGCCCGGCCCAACGGCGCACTGGCACTGACACCGCACCCCGCCGCGCTGGGCTCGCCGCTGACGCACCCGCACATCACCACCGACTACAGCGAGAGCCAGCTCGAACTCATCACCGGCGCCCACCTCGGCGTGCAGGAGTGTCTGGACGAACTGACGCAGATCCACCAGTTCGTCTACCGCACGCTGGCGCAGCAGGGCGCGGGCGCCGAGCGCCTGTGGGTGGGCAGCATGCCTTGCGGCCTGCCGGTGGACGAGATGATCCCGCTGGCCCACTACGGCAGCAGCAACATCGGCCGCGCCAAGAGCGTCTATCGCATGGGGCTGGGCCACCGCTACGGCCGCCGCATGCAGACCATCAGCGGCATCCACTACAACTGGTCGTTGCCCGGGCTGGGCAACGCCGAGCACTTTGCGCTCATCCGCAACTTCCGCCGCCACGCCTTCCTGCTGCTGCTGCTGTTCGGCGCCAGCCCGGCGGTGTGCCCGACCTTCGTCGCCGGGCGCGACCACGGCCTGCAGCCGCTGGGCCCGCACACGCTGCACCGGCCCTATGCCACCAGCCTGCGCATGGGCCGGCTGGGCTACCAGAGCGAGGCCCAGTCGCGGCTGGCCGTCAGCTTCAACAGCATAGGCAGCTACGCCGATTCGCTGCACGAGGCGCTGACGCGGCCCTACCCCGACTACGAGAAGATCGGCGTGCGCAACCTGGGCGGCGAGTACAACCAGCTCGCCACCACGCTGCTGCAGATCGAGAACGAGTTCTACGGCACGATCCGGCCCAAGCGCGTGATCCGCCCCGGCGAGCGCCCGCTGCATGCGCTGCGCGAGCGCGGCGTCGAGTACATCGAGGTGCGCTGCATGGACCTCGACCCCTTCGAGCCGGTGGGCATCAACACGCGCACCATGCGCTTCCTCGACGTCTTCCTGCTGCACTGCCTGCTGCACGACAGCCCGCCCGACACGCCGGCAGAGATCGAGGAGCTGGGCCACAACCAGCACCACACCGCCGCCCACGGCCGCCAGCCGGGCCTGAAGCTGGTGCGCGACGGCCGCGAGGTCGGGCTCGTGGACTGGGCCGCCGAACTGCTGGAGGGCTGCGCGCCCATCGCCGCGGCGCTGGACCTGGCCCATGGCGGCGGCGACTACCGCGCGGCCGTGGCCGCCGCGCTGGCCACGCTGGCCACGCCCGCCACGCTGCCGTCGGCGCGTGCGCTGGCCACCATCGAGGCCGACCACGACCGCAGCTACACCGCCTTCGTGCGCGCCCGCTCCGAGCAGACGCGCCGCCACCTGCTGGCCCAGCCCTGGGCCCCCGAACAGCAGGCCAAGTTCGACGCCATGGCACGGGTCTCGGTGCAGCGCCAGAAGGCGCTCGAGGCCGAGAACACGATGGACTTCGAGACCTTCCGCCAGTGGTACGTGGCGGAGGAACACCTCTACGTCTGAACGGCCCTCCGGGCCTTCCGGGGCGGCCGGGCGCGGGCGCCGACTTCGTCGCACCGGACGCGGTTTTGTGCGCGGCGCTCGGATTCGCTAGGCTCCGGGAGTGACCAACCGAAGGCGTGCGTTGCTGTGGGCGGCCGGCGGGCTGCTGGCCCCCTTGCCGCGCCTGTCACGGGCCCAGCCCGGCGGCCCCGCCGCGACCGCCGCCGAGAGCCTGGCCGGCCTCGACGAGTGGCTCGAGGCCCAGCGCGTCGGCTGGCGCGTGCCCGGCCTGGCCGTGGCGCTGGTCAAGGACGGCCAGGTCGCCTACCTCAGGGGCTTCGGCCATCGCGACGCCGCGCAGACCCTGCCGGTGGACACCGACACCCTGTTTCGCGGCGGCTCGACGACCAAGGCCTTCGGCGCCGCCAGTGTCGCCCTGCTGGTCGACGAGGGCCGGCTGGCCTGGGACGCGCCCGTCACCACCTACATCCCGGAGTTCCGGCTGGCCGGCGGCGAGGCCTATGCGTCGATCAGTCTGCGCGACATGCTGAGCCACCGCACCGGGCTGCCGCGCCACGACCTGCTCTGGTACAACAACCGGGCGCTCACGCGCCACGGCCTGGTCGAACGCCTGCCCTACCTGGAGACCAGCGCGCCGCTGCGCGCCCGCTACCAGTACAACAACCTGATGGTCGTGATGGCGGGCCATGCCGTCGAGCGCGTCACCGGCATGAGTTGGGAAGCCTTCGCGCGCGCGCGCCTGCTGGCGCCGCTGCGCTTCACGCGCGCCAACCTCTCGGCGATCGACCTGGGCCAGGACGGCAACCACGCCGTGGGCTTCACCACCGGCGCCGCGCGCAGGCCGGTGCCCGTGCCCCTGCGCCACGACGCGCTGCTGGGGCCGGCCGGCGCGCTGAACGCCAGCATCGCCGAGTACGCGCGCTGGGTGCAGCTGCAACTGGGCCAGGGCAGTTCGAAGGGCGCCGGTTGATCTCGACCGCGGGCATGGCCGCGATGTGGGAGCCGCTGCAACTGGCCTCGGACACACCGCGGCAGCCCGACCACGGCCGCGGCCACGTCGGGCTGGGCTGGCGCATCGACCGCTACCGCGACACCGTGCGCATCGCGCACGGCGGCGACCTCAATGGTTTCACCTCGCGCGTGGTGCTGCTGCCGCAGAAAAACGCCGGGCTGGTGATCCTGGTGAACCATGGCAGTCACCCCCTGCCCAACGCCGTGACGCCCGACCTGCTCGACCGCCTGCTCGGCCTGAGCCCCGAAGGCCATTCGGCCAAGGCCCTGGCGCGGCGTGACGCGGCTGAAGCCGCCCGCCTCGCCGCCGGGGCGGCAAGCGGCGCCGGCCGCCCCGCGGTGGCCGGCGCCGGGCCCTCGCGCCCGCTGGCCGCCTATGCCGGCCGCTATGTGCATCAGGGCTACGGCGAGGTGCAGGTCGCCGCCCGTGGCGACGGTCTGGAGGTGCACTACAACGGCATGCCGGCCGCGCTCGAACACCGTCACTTCGACGTCTTCGAAACCCGAACCGAGCGCCCGGAGCACGGCGACTTCAATGCGCTGAAGCTGGTTTTCCAGGGTGACGAGCAGGGCCGGCTCTCGGGCTTTTCCGCCCGGCTGCAGGACGGTGTGCGGCCCATCGAATTCAAGCACTCGGCCTGAGAGCGTGAGAGCCTGGCCCCGGGCGTCCAGGCAGCAGCCCGCGCTGGCGGGCTGCGGGGCGCCTCAACCGCGACTGCGCCGTCGTGTGCCGGCCACGCCGACCAGGCCGGCCGCCATCAGCGCCCAGGTCCCGGGCTCGGGCACCGCGAAGTTGCCGGCATTGAAGGCAGGCAAGGCGGCGATCGCGCCGGCGCCGGTCGGCGAGGTGACGCGCGCCAGGATGGCAAGGTCGCCGGTGCGACTGTTGAGTTTGCTGGAGTAGACGAGGCGGTTCACGTTCAGCACGCTGTTGAAATAGACGAACAGCCCCGCGCCGTCGGTGCTCAGCTCGTCGGCGACCAGGTTGGCGGCGGCGATGGCGTTGAAGGCGGTGACCGGGTTGCCGTCGTTGTCGGAGTCCTGCACGACGATCACGTTCAAGCCGCCGCTGGGCAGGTCCGCGGCCAAGCCGTTGAAGAAGGACAGCGAGTCGCCGAGCAGGAACCCGGCGTTGGCAAACACGAACCGGTCTTGCGTGAAGTCGAAGCTCGGCAGGAAGCGCTCGCGCCCCGCGAACACCTGGCGCACACCGTCATCAAGGTTGACGGTGGTGCCCTCGAAGGGCGCGACGTCGAAGACGATCGGGCCGGCGTGGGCCGTGGCCGCGGCAGCCAACGCCAGCGCCGTGGCGGCGAAAAATGAAGACAGGGGTCTCAAGGCGTTCTCCTGGATGGGGGGGCGATGCGGGCATTTCGGTTCGGCACAAGGGGTCGGTCGGGCCCCATGCCCGGCAGCACTTACGGGGGCAGCCCGCAAATTGGACGCACCCGGGCCGAATCGAGGGGGCATCGGGTCCGTGGGGCCCTGCAGCGCCTAGACTCGCGCTCCGATGGCCAGTCCACCTGCCCCCACCAACGCCGAGCTCGAGACCCTGCTCTCGCGCATTGCCTTGGGCGACCATCGGGCCTTCGAGCAGCTCTACCGCGCCACGTCGGCGCACCTGCTCGGCGTGGCCTACGGCGTGATGCTGCAACGCGAACGGGCCGAGGAGGTGCTGCAGGAGGCCTACCTCAACGTCTGGCATGCAGCCGGCAGCTTCAAGGGCCAGCTCGCCACGCCGATGACCTGGTTGATCAACATCGTGCGCAACAAGGCCATCGACCGCCAGCGCGTGGGCGCGGGCCTGCGCAGCGCCCAGGTGGTGCTGGACGACGAGGCCACGCAGGTGCCCGACGAGGCCGAGCGCGAGCCGCAGCAGCTGGTCCACTCCGCCTTCGTCCGCGCCCACATCGACAGCTGCATGGACAGCCTGGCGGCGGGCCAGCGCCAGGCGCTGGCCCTGGCGTTCTTCCGGGGCCTGGCGCATGCCGAGATCGCCGAGACCATGGGCGCGCCGCTGGGTACCGTGAAGGCCTGGGTGCGCCGCGGCGGCGACCGCCTTCGCGATTGCCTGCGGGCCGCCGGCGTGCGAGGGGCCTCATGAACCTGCTGCGGCCCGAGCGTTTGCAGGCACTGGCGCGCGAGTACGCGCTCGGTTCGATGCAGGGCGGCGCGCGCCGCCGCTTCGAGCGCCTGCTGCACGAAAACGCCAGCGCGCGGCGTGAAGTGGTCGCCTGGCAGGAGCGTTTCGCGACGCTGGCCGAAGCGGTGCCGCCGATGACGCCGCGTGAGCGCGTCTGGCAAGGGCTCGAACAGCGACTGGGCCTGCAACGCGCCGAGACACGGCCAACACCCTGGTGGCAGCGCTGGCTGGCGCCGCGCGCACTGGGCGGGCTGCTGGTCGGGGCCCTGATGGCCACGGTCGTGGGCACACTGGTGCTGCAGGCCAACCCCGGCTGGATCGGCCACGAGACGCTGCGCGAGAGACTGCCGCCCAGCTACGTCGGGCTCCTGTCCAACGCCGCCGGGGAGCCGGCCGTGTTGCTGAGTTCGCGCCGTCAGGCACGTGTGCTCACCGCCAAGCTGCTGCTGCCGCTGGCGCCGCCGGCCGGCAGCGAGGCCGTGCTGTGGGCCTACCCCAAGGGCGGCGGCCAGCCGTTCCGCGTCGGCACGATCGCGGCCAGCACCGGCTCGACCCGGCTGCCACTGGCCGATACCTCGGAGAAGCTGTTTTCCAGTGTCGATCGTCTGAGCATCAGTCTCGAGGCCACCGGTTCGACGCCCGCCGCACCGAGCGCCGAACCGGTGCTGGCCGGCCCCTGCGTGAAGCTCTGGTGACACGCGGCGCACGCCGGTTGCGTCCGATCGGGGCGGGCGCCTCGCAAAGCGCGGGTGTGTGGCACGCCACCGACTTCACCTGACGTAGAAAGCCGCTGGGCCCGTCCCAAGCGCGGAGAGCGTGAGTGAAGCCGGCGAGAATCCCGGCCATGACCCGACGCCCCGCCCCCGCTCTCGCGGCGCTGCTGCTGGCCTTGCTCGCCGGCTGCGCCAGCGGCCCGCCCACCGCCACCGAAGGCGGCGTGCCGATAGACGCCACGCGCACCGCCAAGGGCCAGGACAGCCGCGTGCTCTTCCTCGTCATCCACTACACGGTGGCGGACTTTGCGCTGTCGATGAAGATCCTCACCGAGAAGGAGGTCTCGGCGCACTACCTGCTCAGCGACGAACCGCAGCCACGCATCTTCCGCCTCGTTGACGAGAGCCGGCGCGCCTGGCACTCGGGCGCCAGCGCCTGGGGCGACAACAAGCGGCTCAACAGCAGCAGCATCGGCATCGAGATCGTGCACCCGGGCTACATCCAGGGCCCCAACGGCCAGCGCCTGTTCCTGCCCTTCCCGAAGGCGCAGATCGACGCGCTCATCCCGCTGGTGCAGGACATCGTCAAGCGCCACCAGATCCGCCCCGAGCGCATCCTGGGCCATGGCGAGGTGTCGCCGTCCTACAAGGTCGACCCGGGGCCGACCTTCCCGTGGAAGCTGTTTGCCGATCTGGGCATCACACCGCCCTGGCCCGACGCCGTGCGCGTGGCGGCAGTGCGACCCGTCTTCGAGGCGCTGCCGCGCGATGCGCTGTGGTTCCAGCGCGCGCTGGCCAAGCATGGTTACGCCATCGAGCCCACCGGCGTCTTCGACCGCCAGACCGAGCTCGTGCTGGCGAACTTCCAGATGCGCTACCGGCCGGCCGACTACAGCGGCAAGCCCGACGCCGAGAGTGCGGCGCTGCTGTGGGTGCTGACCATGCCGCCGTCGGGCGATGGGCAGCCGGCCGCGGAAGCCGCCGCCGCGCCCGCTGCATCCGCGCCTGCTGCATCCGCGCCGGCCGAGGCCGAGCCGCCCGCCGCCGTGCCCGCTGCACCGGTTGCGCCGGTTGCGCCAGCGGTGCCGCTGGCACCGCCCGACCGCCCCGCCGCCGCCCCCGCCAGCCATGCGCTGAAGGCGGTGGCCGTTGACGACGGCAGCGGCCACGAAGAACGCTGCCCCGAGGGGTTGTGCGAGCTGCCGGCGTTAGCATGCCGGCCATGAAACAGCCCCGTGCCCCCTTCCCTGTCCGTGCCTGCGCGCCGGCCTGCCTGGGCCTGCTGATCGGTGGCCTGTCGGCCTGCACCACGCCCACCGCCTACGCCACGCTGATGGAGATGCGCAAGCAGGAGTGCCGCAAGCTGCCCGACCTGGCCGAACGCGCGCGCTGCGAGAAGGAAGCCGGCCGCAGCTACGACCGCTACCAGGACGAGGCCGAAGCGGGCAGGCGCAGCCCGTGAAGGCGGCGTCGTGAGGCGCCGCAGCCTGGGCGCCGCGGCGCTGTCCGCGCTGGCCGGCTGCGCCG
>PNKD01000104.1 GCA_013822265.1 Leptothrix sp. (in: b-proteobacteria) | reverse complement strand
GGCCTGCGAAGAGAAGCACGGCCTCGAGGCGGTGGAAGCCTTCCTCGACAGCTGCCACGCGCTGGCCAACCACGGTGTCGACCGCTACCGCCGCCCCAGCCGCAAGAGCCTGGCGCAGGAACTGGCCGACCGCATCGACCGCGAGGCCTACGCGCAGCGCCAGGTCAACGACCTCTGGCGCACCTTGCCGCGCAGTGCCCAGAAGGAAGACGCCGCACCCGAGGCCAGGCGCTTCCCCGACGAGCCGCAGGAGAACCTGCTCTACTTCATCGAGAAGAACGCGCCGCTGCTCGAGCCCTGGCAGCGCGAGATCGTGCGCATCGTGCGCAAGGTGGCGCAGTACTTCTACCCGCAGCGCCAGACGCAGGTGATGAACGAGGGCTGGGCCACCTTCTGGCACCACCGGCTGCTCAACACCATGTACGACGACGGTTTCCTGACCGACGGCGTGATGATGGAGTGGCTGACCTCGCACACCAACGTCGTCTACCAGCCGCCAGTGGGCCACCGCGCCTACAGCGGCATCAACCCCTACGCGCTCGGCTTCGCGATGTACACCGACATCAAGCGCATCTGCGACGACCCGACCGACGAAGACCGCGCCTGGTTCCCCGACATCGCCGGCAAGCCCTGGCTGCCGGTGCTCGACCACGCCATGCGCAACTTCAAGGATGAGAGCTTCATCGGCCAGTACCTCAGCCCCCGGTTGATGCGTGAACTTCGCCTGTTCGCCATCAACGACGACGAGAAGCAGTCGGAACTGGAAGTCAGCGCCATCCACGACGACACCGGCTACCGTCGCGTGCGCGAGGCACTGAGCCACCAGTACGACCTGGGCTCGCGCGAGCCCAACATCCAGGTCTGGAACGTCAACCTGCGCGGCGACCGCTCGCTGACGCTGCGCCACTTCCAGCACAACGACCGGCCGTTGCACGACAGCGGCCAGGAGGTGCTCAAGCACGTGGCACGCCTGTGGGGATTCGGCGTCCAGCTGGAAAGCACCAACGGCAGGGGCGAGGTGACCAAGCGTTTCAGCGTGCCGGGTCCGGCCACGGCCTGAGGCGCACCGCGGCGGCGGCCCCGCCGCATCCCTGCGCCGAGCCGGTGCCGCGGCGGTAATCTGCATCGCAGACAGCGCCGCGACATCGGATTCGGGTGTTCATCGCGCCGTGCGTTGCCGCTAACATGTGGGATTGACTTGCGGCCCGCAACAACAGGAAGCCGCGTCACACCGGACCTCCAGGCTCATCCTTGTCCACCCTGCCCAGCCCGACGCTCGAAGCGCTCGAGTCGATGGACCTGCCCACGCCGCCTGGTGCGGTGCTGGCGTTCCTGCAGACGGTGGCCCGATGCGACAGCTCGATGGACGAGATGGCCGAACTGGTGCGCCGGGAACCCGCGCTGGCGGCACGCATCCTCACCGTTGCCAATTCGGCGGCCTTCCATGCCGGCGGCGAAATCCGCAGCCTCAAGCAGTCGCTGCAGGTGCTGGGCGTGCGCACGCTGCACAGCATCGCGGCCTGCATCGCGGTGCGAGAAGCCTTCTCCGGTCTGCCCGGTGCCCGCGCCAGCGACTTCGACGGCTTCTGGCGCCATGCGCTGGTGGTGGCCGAGTTGGCGCAGGCCATCGCCGCCGAGACCGCCGACGTCGAGCCCGAAGAGGCCTATCTCACCGGCTTGCTGCACGATGTCGGTGAACTGCTGCTGCTGGGGGGGCTGGGCGCGAGTTATGGCCCGCTGCTGGCACAGGCCAGCGAGGCCGAGGCCGCGCTGGTGACGCTGGAGAAGGCCGCGCTGCAGACCGACCACGCGGCCGTCGGCGCCTGGCTGGTCGACCGCTGGCGGCTGCCGTCGTTCATGGCCGACGCGCTGCTCTTCCACCACCACCGCCTCGAAGACGTGGCGCTGGCCGACCCGCTGACGCGCGTGCTCTGGGCCGCCCACTCGTGCGATGCGATGGCCGACCAGGTGACGCCCGATGCCGCGGGTTTCGAGTCGGCCGGCCACCTGGTGGGCCTGCCGGCCATGCTGCTGGCCCGGCTCTACGGCCAGGCGCAGGCCCAGGTGGCGGCGCTGGCTGCCGCGCTGGGTGTGCAGGGTTCGAGCGCCGCAAGCCGCCTGCCGCTGTGGCGTGCGCCGCCGCCGGCCGCGCCGGCCGAACCGGCGCGCCAAGGCCTGCGCGACGCCGTCAGCGCCATGGCCGCGCTGCAGCCGTTGCAACACGAGCTGGCTGCCGCCGACAGCGAGCCGCAGCTGCTGAATGCCGCGCGCGAATCGGCACGCATCCTCTTCGGCGTGCGCGACGTCGTCTTCCTGCTGCGCCTGGGCGCCGGCCCGGCGCTGTCGGCGCTGTCGCTGCCGGGCCAGCCGCCGCAGCTGCAGCGGCTGCAGGTCGGCCTGCAGGCGCCGGCCTCGGGGGCCTGCGGCCGTGCGGCGCTCACCGGTCGCACCTGCTCGACCTTCGAGGCCGGCCCGGCCGGGCCGCTGGCGGTGGCCGACCTGCAACTGGCCCGCGCCCTCGGCAGCGAAGGCCTGCTGTGCGTGCCCATGGCCGCCGGCGGCGTGGTGCTGGGCGTGATGGCCTGCCCCGTGGGCCGGCTGCAGGCCGAGCGGCTGGAGCAGCGCCTGGCGCTGCTGGGCAGCTTCGCCGGCCTGCTGGCCGGGCACCTGCAATCGTGGCGCACGCTGCGCGAACGAGACCGCGAGCTCGAGGCCGCCACCGCCGACCGCCTGCGCCTGCGCGAGCGCCAGGTCGTGCACGAGGTCGGCAACCCGCTGTCCATCATCAAGAACTACCTCAGCCTTGTGCGCCGCCGGCTGCCCGAAGGCGTCGAGCTGGGCGAGGAGCTGCAGGTGCTGCACGAGGAGATCGACCGCGTCGGCCGCATCGTTCGCCAGCTGGGCGAACCCGCGGCCGAGCCGGCGCTGCCGGGCGCCGGGCTGATCGACCTCAACGCCGCTGTCGAGAGCCTGCGCGGCCTGTACGGCGAGGCCCTGTTCGGACCCGCCGGCATCGAGCTGACGCTGGAGCTGCAGACGCCGCTGGCCCCGGCGCGCGCCGAGCGCGACAGCCTGCGCCAGATCCTGCTGAACCTGTGGAAAAACGCCGCCGAGGCGCTGCCCCCTGGGGCCCGCGTGACGACCAGCACCGCCGACCACATCCACCGTGACGGCCGCCTGTACACGCAGCTTTGCGTGGCCGACAACGGGCCGGGCCTGCCGGGCGACGTGATGGCCTCGCTGTTCAAGCCGCTGGGCGCAGGGCGGCGAGCCGGCCACTCCGGGCTGGGCCTGTCCATCGTGCACGGGCTGGTCGCGCGCCAGGGCGGGCACATCGCCAGCCAGAGCCTGCCAGGCCGGGGCACGCGCTTCTTCGTCCTGCTGCCGCAAGGGCCTCAGGATCCGCAGGATCCCGCCGCCACCGTGGCCGCTGCCCCTTCAAGCACCAACCGATGAACGCACTGGTCGATCAGAACCACCTGCCGTTTTCGGCCGGCCCCGGCACGCCGCAACTGCTGCTCGTCGACGACGACGCCCGCCTGCGCGGCAGCTTCTGCATGCTGCTGACGCAGCCCGGGCGCGAGATCGCCGAGGCGTCCTCGGGCGAAGAGGCCCTGGTGGTGCTGAAGACGCGCGAATTCGACCTCGTGCTGCTCGACATCGGCCTGCCCGGCATGTCGGGCCTGGACGTGCTGCGCTGGCTGGCCGAAAACCGCCCCGGCACCGGCGTGATGATGGTCAGCGGCCAGCGCGAGCTCGAGGCCGCCGTGCGCGCGCTGCGCCATGGCGCCATGGACTTCGTGCGCAAGCCCGACGACGTCGATTTCCTGCCCGAGCGGGTCGAGCAGGCTCTGCGGCGCCTGCGCCTCGAGCGCGAACACGCCGAGATGACGACCCGGCTGACGCAGTCCGAACGCCTGCACCGCTTCCTGGTCGAGAGCTCGCCCGACATCGTCTACACGCTCGACGAGCACGGCCGCTTCGTCTACATCAACCCGCGCGTCGAATCGCTGCTGGGCTACAGCCGCACCGAACTGCTGGGCTGCGACTACACCCGCATCGTGCACGAGGACGACGTGGCGCTGGCCCGCTTTGCCTTCGCCGAGCGGCGCAACGACGAACGTGCGTCGACCAACATCGAACTGCGCCTGCTGTGCAACCCGCGCGGCGCGCCGGGGCGGCCGCAGCGCCATCTCGTCACCACCGTCAGCGCCATGGGGGTCTACGACGACCCGGCGCCGGCCGGCGCGCCGCGCGTGCGCCAGCAGCCGCGGCGCTTCGTCGGCTCGTACGGCGTGGTGCGCGACATCACCGAGCGCAAGCGTGCCGAAGAGACCATCAGCTTCCAGGCGCTGCACGACCAGCTCACCGACCTGCCCAACCGCCGCCTGTTCAAGGACCACCTCGAGCTCGCGCTGGTGCAGGCCGAGCGCCGCGGCCAGCTGGTGGGCGTGATGTTCATCGACCTCGACCGCTTCAAGCTCGTCAACGATACCTATGGCCACCTGCAGGGCGACGAGCTGCTGCGCGCCTTTGCCACCCGGTTGCGCAGCTGCGTGCGCGCCGGCGACACCGTGGCGCGCCAGGGCGGCGACGAGTTCACCGTGCTGCTGCCCGACCTGACGAACGCCGACGACGCGCTGACCATCGCGCAGAAGATCCTGACGGCACTGGAAGATCCCTTCCACATCGGCGACAAGGAGTTCCGCGCCACCGCCAGCGTCGGCATCGCCACCTACCCGCGCGACGGCCTGACGGCCGAACAGTTGCTGCAGAACGCCGACATCGCGATGTACGACGTCAAGGGTGGCGGCCGCAACGGCGGGCGCATGTTCACGACCGAGATGAACGCGGGCCATACGCAGCGCCTGGAGCTCGAAAACGACCTGCGCCAGGCCATCGCCCTGGGTCAGTTCGAGGCCCACTTCCAGCCCCAGTACAGCCTGAGCCGGCAGCGCGTGGTGGCCGTCGAATTGCTCATCCGTTGGCGCCACCCTGCGCTGGGCCTGCTGATGCCGGGGCAGTTCGTGGCGCTGGCCGAAGCCAGCGGGCTGATCTGCGGCCTCAGCGACTGGGTGCTCGAGCGCGCCTGCGCGCAGCTGGCACTGTGGCACGCGCTGGGCCACCGCCACCTGCGCATGGCGGTGAACCTGTCGCCGCTGGAACTGGCGCGCGCCGACATCGTCGAGCGTGTGACCGCGCCACTGTCGCGCCACGCCCTGCCGCCCGACGCGCTGGAGATCGAGATCACCGAAAACATGCTGCTCGACGACGCGCCCAGCGTGGTCGAGAAGCTCGAGCGCCTGCGGGCGCAGGGCGTGCGCGTGGCGATCGACGACTTCGGCACCCGCTACTCGTCGCTGGCCTACCTGCGCCGCTTCCCGATCAACAGCCTGAAGATCGACCAGTCCTTCGTGCGTGACCTCGGGCCCGAGGGCGAGTCGCCCATCATCCAGGCCATCGTCGGCATCGCGCGGGGCTTCAACCTGCACCTGGTGGCCGAAGGCGTCGAGACGGTCGAGCAGCTGAACGCGCTGCGCGCGCTGGGCTGCGACGAGATGCAGGGTTTCCTGCTGGCGCGGCCGATGCTGGCGTCGGCCGTGACGCCGCTGCTGGCGGCGCCGCTGCAGTTGCCGCCGGGGCCCTGAAGCCGAACGCCGGCGGCAGCCCGCGCGATCAAGGGGGCCGCGCCCGACGATGACCCGAGGCCACGCGGGCCGCGGCGTAGGCGTGTGTATCGCGCCACCGGAGCCCGCCTGCCTCTCGCTGCCGGGCGGCGCGCCCGCCGTGGCTGCGCCCTGCACACTGCGTATCGACGGCAGCTTCAGCGTCACCAGCACCAGCAACGCCGTGCACGAGCATTTCGCGCAGAGGGCCTGGGGCCCGGCCTGCCCGGGCGCCTCGCTGTGCCGGGCCAACGGCCGCATGGCCAGCGTGCGCCTCGAAGTCGACGACGACGACGCGCTCACGGTCACGCCCTTCAACCCCTTCAACGTCACCCAGAGCTGCTGCGATCACGAGTCCGTCAGCGCGCTGCGCCTGACCCTGGGCAAGGAGCAACTCGACACCACGGGGCTGACCGCGCTGTCGCAGATCGACTTCGGCGTGCGCGACAACGGCGATGTGCCCAACCTGCCGCACGGCGGTGGCTACGCGCTGGCCCTGGCCCAGCAGGCGACGCGTGTGGGCGGCGTCTACAGCCTGCCCGGTGCGCTGCCGGTGGTGTCACCCAACGGGCTGTATGCCTTTGCCTTCAACAGCACGGCGGCGACCGGCATCGCCCTGCCGGTGCTCGAGATGCGGGCCGACAAGACCAGCGACTGCGCCCGGGCCGGCGCCAGCCCCACGGGGCGGCTGACCGTGACGGGCTCGTCGGTGCAGACCGGCGGCGGTGGTGGCCGTCCGCCTTCGCTGTCGGCACGGCTTACAGACGACATCGGCGGCCTCGGACGCACCGCGTGAAATCTGCACGGAGCATGGCTGCAACTCATTGATCGGAACGATGGTGTTCCAGGCGAGGATAGGCAAGGCACGAATCCTGCATCGCCTGCTCGGCGCAGGTTCACCGAAGCTGGCGGGCCTGGCGGCGAAGACCAAGACCAACCAACCAGGAGTCAACGCGTGCAATCGTACCCAACCCTCAGATTGGCCGCGCTTTGCGCGGCACTCGCCGCCTCGGCCACCGGGCATGCCGCCGTAGTCCACAACAGCGACATCGCCGGCAATGTCATCTTCGGTAGCGGCAACACCGACGGCGGCTGGACCATCAACCAGACCGGCAACATGGAACTGGCCCTGCGTGCCAAGGTCCGTTACGACGTGACGACCGGTGGTCCGTTGAATGTCTTCAATGCCAACGGCGACGGCACCTTCAGCCATGCCGCGGGAAACCCGGGCGGCGCCAACGCGGGCCGCGCACGCTGGAACTTCGAGTGGTCGGTGAACACCGATGCCAGCGGCATCGGCGGGGCCAAGCTCTCCGCCTACGATTTCGTGCTGGGCGTGGACTCGGATGCCGGCGTGGGCACCAACTTCGGCAGCTACAGCCTGGTGGGCAACAGCCCCGTTGCGGGCGCGCCCTACGACCACTCCTTCGGCGACAACAGCACGGCCCAAAGTGCGGGAACCGAAGCCACGAGCGCGGCCACGTTTGCTGCATTGCTTGCGAGCAGCAGCACGATGCAGAACTCGACCAACATGGAGTTCGTCGACGACGGCATCCTGTTCGGCAGTAACTTCGATCCAAACATCGACGGCAACTACTCGTTTTTCCTCGAGGCGCGAGACGCAACAACGGGCGCCCTCATCGGCCGCACCGACATCACGGTGATCGTCGGCCGGGGCGCCACGGTTCCCGAACCCACCAGCCTGGCCCTCATCGGCCTGGCTTTGGCTGGGCTGGCCACCACGCGACGCCGCGCCTGAGCTTCAAGGCGCACGAGCACAAGAGCCCGCTGACGCGGGCTTTTTCACCTGTCGTCCGCTGAGAGCGTGAGAGTCTTTCGTTCATGCCCGCTCATCACACCAAAAAGCACCTGCTCGTCGTTGCAAATGCTCGCCATAGCCCGAGCTATGTCTGCGCTTTGCGCCTAGATCAGGCGCCTTTTGGCGCGCTGCTCGGGCACGCCCGAAAGACTCTCACGCTCTGAGGCCAACCCGGAGGGCGGCTCAGCTGTCGACCTTGACGTTGCCGTCCTTGACCACGCGTGCCCACTTGGCCTGTTCGCTGAGGATGAACTGCGCGAACTTCTCGCGCGAGCCGCCGCCGTCCTCGGCGCCGTAGGTTTCCATCTTCTCCTGCACGTCGGGCATGGCCAGCGCGGTGTTGACGTCGCGGTTGATCTTGTCGGCGATGGCCGCAGACATCCCCTTGGGGGCGACCAGGCCGTACCAGACGGTGGCTTCGAAGCCCTCGAAACCCTGCTCCTGCATGGTCGGCACGTTGGGGTGGCCCTTGGCGCGCTTCAGGCGCGTCTGCGCCACCGCGATGACCTTGCCGCTCTTCACGTGCGGCGTGGCCGAGGTCATGGTCTCGAAGCAGTACTGCACCTGCCCGCCCATCAGGTCGGTCAGCGCCGGGCCGCTGCCCTTGTAGGGGATGTGCAGCGCGTCGACCTTGGCCTGCACCTTGAACATCTCCAGCGCCAGGTGCTGCGCAGAGCCCTGGCCGGCCGACGCGAACGCCACCTTGCCGGGCTCGGCCTTGCAGCGCGCCACCACGTCGGCCACGCTCTTGTTGGGCACGTTGGGGTTGGCGATCAGCAGGTTGGGCGTCACGCCCACCATGCACAGCGGGGTGAAGTCCTTCTCGGCGTTGTAGCGCAGCTTGGTGCCCTGCAGCGCCGGCCCCAGCGCGTGGCTGTTGATGTGCGCCATCAGCAGCACGCTGCCGTCGCCGGGCTGCTGCGCGGTGTACTCGGCGGCGATGAGGCCTGCCGCGCCGGCCTTGGTCTCGACGATGACCTGCTGGCCCCACATGGCGGTGAGCTTGGCGCCCACCACACGCGCCAGCGCGTCCGTGCCGCCGCCCGGCGGAAAGCCGACCACGATTTTCACCGGCCCCGAGGGCCAGGCCGGTTGGGCCCAGGCCGAGGGCAAGGCGATGGCGGCGGCGCCGCCTTGAAGCAGGGTGCGTCTTTGCATGGTCGGGTGTCTCCGGTGGTGTGTAGGGCAGGGTCGCGCAATCGTCAGGCGGTGTGCGGGGCGGGGTGTTCGGCGAAGTGGTCCATCAGCGCCTGCACGCCGCTGCCGGCCCGCTTCACGCCGGCCAGCTGCAGGCCCATCTCGCAGCCGGCCACGGTAGCCACCAGCGTGAGGTCGTTGCAGTCGCCCAGGTGGCCGATGCGGAACATGCGGCCCTTGACCTTGCCCAGGCCGGTGCCCAGGCTGAGGTCGAAGCGCGTGTGGATGAGCTTGCGCACGGCGTCGGCGTCCACGCCCGCGGGCGTGACCACGCCGGTGAGCACAGGCGAGTAGACGGCCGCATCGGCGCACTGGATGGGCAGGCCCCAGGCGGTGACGGCCGCGCGCACGCCGGCGGCCCAGCGCTGGTGGCGCGCGAACACGGCGGCCAGCCCGTTCTCGAGCACCATCTCCAGCGCCTCGTGCAGGCCGTACAGCAGGTTGGTGCTGGGCGTGTAGGGCCAGTAGCCGGTCTTGTTCATCTCGACGATCTCGTCCCAGGCCCAGAAGCTGCGCGGCAGCTTCGCGGCCTTGTTGACCTCCAGTGCGCGCGGCGAGAGCGCGTTGAAGCTGATGCCCGGCGGCAGCATCAACCCCTTCTGCGAACCGCTGATGGCGACGTCGACGCCCCACTCGTCGTGGCGGTAGTCGGCACTGGCCAGGCCCGAGATGGTGTCGACCATCAGCAGCGCCGGGTGGCGGGCGTCGTCGATGGCGCGGCGCACGGCGGCGATGTCGCTGGTGACGCCGGTGCTGGTCTCGTTGTGCACCACGCACACGGCCTTGATCTGGTGGCCGGGGTCGGCGCGCAGGCGCTCGGCGATCAGCGCGGCATCGACACCGCGGCGCCAGCTGGCGGGCAGGCCGGTCGCGGGGCAGGTGCCGGGTTCGGCGATGAACTCGGTCTTCAGCCCCAGGCGCGCGGCCATCTTCTGCCACAGCGCGGCGAACTGGCCGGTCTCGTACATCAGCACCAGGTCGCCCGGGCTCATGGTGTTGGCCAGCGCCGCTTCCCAGGCGCCGGTGCCGCTGGCCGGGTAGATGGCCACCGGGTGCCGGGTCTGGAACACCTTCTGCAGCCCGGCCACAAGCTGCAGCCCGAGCACGCCGAACTCGGGGCCGCGGTGGTCGATGGTGGGCAGGCTCATCGCGCGCAGGATGCGGTCGGGTACCGGGCTGGGCCCGGGGATCTGCAGGAAGTGCCGGCCGGTGGGGTGCTGGTTGAGCTTGAGCATGGGAAGACCTTTCGGTGGCGAGTTTTGCATGCAAAAGAGCTTGGCGCTTGATGGATTACCCTCGCGTATTGCCGCCGGCGGTCACCTGGTTTGCATGCAAAATGCGGTCAATATGGCCGACATCATCGATCTGAGCCGCGCCGGCCTGCACGAGCAGGCGGCAGGCCGCTTGCGCACCATGCTTGTCGAGGGGCGCATCGCCCCCGGTGGCAAGCTCAACGAGCGTGAACTGGCCGAGGCGCTGAAGGTCTCGCGCACGCCGCTGCGCGAGGCCATCAAGATGCTGGCCAGCGAGGGCCTGGTCGACCTGCTGCCCAACCGCGGCGCGGTGGCCGTCAAGCTCGCCGAGGCCGACGTGCTGCACAGCTTCGAGCTGCTGGCCGAGCTGGAGGCTCTGTCGGGCGAACTCGCCGCCGCCCGCATCACCGACACCGCGCGCGACGAGCTGCGTGCCAAGCACTACGAGATGATGGCCTGCCACGCGCGGCGCGACCTCTCGGGCTACTACCGGCTGAACGCGCTGATCCACGCCGGCATCAGTGCCGCAGCGGCCAACCCGGTGCTCGACCACACCTACCGGCAGGTGAACGCGCGGGTGCAGAGCCTGCGCTTCCGCACCAACCAGAACGACGCCAAGTGGCAGCGCGCGATGCGTGAGCACGGGCAGATGATGGACGCGCTGGACGCGCGCGACGGCGCCGCGCTGCGCGGGCTGCTCAGGACCCACCTCGAGCACAAGCGCGACACCGTGCTGGAACTGATGCGTGCCGGTGAACTGGCGCCCACGCCGCAAGGGCTGCAGGCATGAACGCCACGACGAAGACGCAGGCCGTGCGGCTGGCCGGTGATGCCGGTGCGGCCCACCGCCACACCAGGTTGCCGCCGAACGAAACCTGCGAGACGCTGGCCCGCCGCCTGCGCGCCGAAACCCGCGGCGAGGTGCTTTTCGATGCCGCATCACGTGGCCGTTATGCCACCGACGCTTCGATCTACCAGATCACCCCCGTAGGCGCCTTCGTGCCCACGTCGCCCGAAGACGCCGCCACCGCGCTGGCCGTGGCGCGCGAGCTGCATGTGCCGGTGCTGGCGCGCGGCGGCGGCACCAGCCAGTGCGGGCAGACCACGGGCGCGGCGCTGGTCATAGACTGCAGCAAGCACCTGCGGCGCGTGCTGGACGTGAACCTCGAGGCGCGCACCGCCACCGTCGAACCCGGCCTGGTGCTGGACCACCTCAACGCCGCGCTCAAGAAGCACAGCCTGTGGTTCCCGGTCGACGTGTCCACCGGCGCGCAGGCCACGCTGGGAGGCATGGCCGGCAACAACAGCTGCGGCAGCCGCAGCATCGCCTACGGCAACATGGTGCACGGCGTCGCCGGTGCGCAGGCCTGGCTGGCCGATGGCACGCTGGTCGACTTCGGCCGCGTCGGGCAGGCCGGCGGCCGCGCCGCCGAGATCGCCGCCTTCGTGCGCGGCCTGGCCGAGCAGCACCGCGACGAAATCGAAGCGCGCTGGCCCAAGGTGCTGCGCCGCGTCGCCGGCTACAACCTCGACATCTTCCACCCGCAGAGCGAGCTGCCCTACACGCCCGACGGCAGCGTCAACCTGGCCCACCTGCTGGTGGGCAGCGAAGGCACGCTGGCGTTGACGAGAAGCCTGACGCTGACGCTGGCCGAGCTGCCGCGCGGCAAGGTGCTGGGGGTGGTGAACTTCGCCAGCTTCCACGCCGCGATGGACTCGGCGCAGCACATCGTCAAGCTGGGCCCCACGGCGGTGGAGCTGGTGGACCGCACGATGGTCGAGCTGGCACTCACCAATCCCGCCTTCCGCCCGACCATGCAGACGGCCCTGATTGGCAAGCCCGACGCCATCCTGCTGGTCGAGTTCGCCGGCGCCGACCGCGCCGCGCTGCTGCACAAGCTGCGCGACCTGGTGGCGCTGATGGGCGACCTGGGCCACGCGGGCAGCGTCGTCGAAATGGCCGACGAGGCGGCGCAGAAAAACCTCTGGGAAGTGCGCAAGGCCGGCCTCAACATCATGATGAGCCTGAAGGGCGACGGCAAGCCGGTGAGCTTCATCGAAGACTGCGCCGTGCCGCTTCAGCACCTGGCCGAGTACACCGACGCGCTGACGGAGGTGTTCGCGCGCCACGGCACGCGCGGCACCTGGTACGCGCACGCCAGCGTCGGCACACTGCACGTGCGGCCCATCCTCGACATGCGGGTGGACGGCGGCGCGCGCATGCGCGCCATCGCCGAGGAAGCGTCCGCACTCGTGCGCAGGTTCAAGGGCGCCTACTCGGGTGAGCACGGCGACGGCCTGTGCCGCGGCGAGTGGATAGCGTGGCAGTTCGGGCCCAAGCTCAACGAGGCCTTCCGCGCCATCAAGCAGCAGCTCGACCCCGGCAACCTCTTCAACCCCGGCAAGATCATCGACCCGCCGAGGATGGACGACGGCGCGCTGCTGCGCTTCCCGCCCGCCGCGGCACCGAGGCCTTACAAGCGAATTGCACTGACACCGGCGCTCGACTGGTCGGCCTGGAACGTCAGGGTCGACCCGGTGACCGAGGTGACCACCGCCCCCGGCACCGGCGGCGACAGCACGCACGGCCTGGCGATGGCGGTGGAGATGTGCAACAACAACGGCCACTGCCGCAAGTTCGACGCCGGCACCATGTGCCCGAGCTACCGCGTCACGCGCGACGAGCAGCACGTCACGCGAGGCCGCGCCAACACGTTGCGGCTGGCGCTGAGCGGCCAGCTGGGCCCCGACGCCTTCACCTCCGACGCCGTGGCCGAAGCCATGGACCTGTGCGTCGGCTGCAAGGGCTGCAAGCGCGAATGCCCCACCGGCGTCGACATGGCGCGTCTGAAGGTCGAGTTCACCGCCCAGTACAACCGGCGCCACGGCTTCAAGCTCAAAGACCGGCTGCTGGCCGCGCTGCCGGCGCAGCTGCACCGTGCCGCGGCCATCCCCGGCCTGGCGGCGCTGCTCAACCTGCGCAACGCCTCGCCGCTGCTGCGCCGCCTGGGTGAACGGCTGATGGGCGTGACGGCGCAGCGTGCGCTGCCGGCCTTCCGCCGCGACACCTTCTGGCGCGCGCCCGGCGCCACGCCCTTCGTCGGCCGCGACGAGGCCATCGCCGCGGCGCAGGCCGGCGGCAAAGTGGCCGTGCTCTTTGTCGACAGCTTCAATGGCGGCTTCGAGACCGAGAACGCCCACGCTGCCGCGCAGGTGCTGCACGCCGCCGGCTACCAGCTGCACACGGTGGGCAAGGCCGGCGGCCACCACTGCTGCGGCCGCACGCAACTCGCCGCCGGCATGGTCGACGAGGCGCGCGCCTCGCTGTCGGCGCTGCTCGACGCGCTGCTGCCGCTGGCGCAGGCCGGCATCGCCGTCGTCGGCCTGGAACCGAGCTGCCTGCTGACGCTGCGCGACGAGGCGCTGGCGCTGAAGCTCGGGCCCAAGGCCGAGGCCGTGGCCGCGCAGGCGCTGCTGTTCGAGGAGTTCATCGCCCGCGAGATCAAGGCCGGGCGCTTCACGCTGAAGCTCAAGGCCCTGGACCGGCCGCTGCTGGTGCACGGCCACTGCCATCAGAAGGCCTTCGGCGCCGTCAGCCCGATGATGGACGTGCTGAAGCTGATCCCGGGATCGAAACCCGAGCTCATCGAGAGTTCGTGCTGCGGCATGGCCGGCAGCTTCGGCTACGACGCGAAGCACCAGGCGGCCTCGATGCAGATGGCCGAGGCGTCGCTGCTGCCGGCCGTGCGCCGGCAAGCCGACGCCGTGGTGGTGGCCGACGGCACCAGCTGCCGCCACCAGATCGAGCACGGCGCGCAGCGCGAGGCGGTGCACGCGGCGCGGCTGCTGGCTTGGCTGCTGTAGCGGCAGCCGCGACGCGCAGCCGCCGGCGCGTCAATCGAAGCTGAACACCTTGCCCGGGTTCATGATGTTGAGCGGGTCCAGCGCGTGCTTGATGGCGCGCATCGCCGCCACCGCCGGCGCGCCGGCCTCCTCGATCAGGTAGGCCATCTTGTGCAGGCCTATGCCGTGCTCGCCGGTGCAGGTGCCGCCCAGCGCCAGCGCGCGCTTCACCATCTTCACGTTCAGCGCCTCGGCTGCGGCCAGCTCGGCCGGGTCGTTCGGGTCCATCAGGTAGGTCAAGTGAAAGTTGCCGTCGCCGACGTGGCCGACGATCCAGTACGGGATGCCCGAAGCGTCGGCCTCGGCCACGCTGGCGTCGATGCTCTCGGCCAGGCGCGAAATCGGCACGCAGGTGTCGCTGCTCTGGCTGCGGCAGCCGGGCCGCATCTGCAGCGCCGCGAAATAGGCCTGGTGGCGCGCCGTCCACAGCCGCGTGCGTTCCTCGGGCGTGCGCGCCCACTCGAAGGCCTCGCCGCCGTGTTCGCGCGCCAGCGCCTGCACGGTCTCGGCCTGCTCCCGCACGCCGGCCTCGCTGCCGTGGAACTCCATCAGCAGCATCGGCGCCTCGCGCAGCGCCAGCTTGCTGTAGGCGTTGACGGCGCGGATGGCGTGCGCGTCCAGCAGCTCGCAGCGCGCGATGGGCACACCCAGCTGAATGATCTGGATCGTGGTCTGCACCGCCGCGGCGATGCTCGGGAAGTGGCAGATCGCCGCGCTCACGGCCTCGGGCAGCGGGTAGAGCCTGAGCGTGATCTCGGTCATCACGCCCAGCGTGCCCTCGCTGCCGACGAACAGGCGCGTCAGGTCGTAGCCGGCGCTGCTCTTCTTCGCGCGTGTGCCGGTGTGCATCACTTCGCCGGATGCGTTGACGACGGTCAGGCCCAGCACGTTCTCGCGCATGGTGCCGTAGCGCACGGCGTTCGTGCCGCTGGCGCGCGTGGCCGCCATGCCGCCCAGGCTGGCATTGGCGCCGGGGTCGATGGGGAAGAAGAGCCCGGCGTCCCGGATCTCGCGGTTGAGCTGCTCGCGCGTGACGCCGGCCTGCACGGTGGCCGTCAGGTCCTCGGCATGCACCTGCAGCACGCGGCTCATGCGGCTGAGGTCGAGGCTGACGCCGCCCTGCACCGCCAGCAGGTGGCCTTCGAGCGACGTGCCGACACCGAAGGGGATCACCGGCACGGCGTGCGCTGCGGCCAGCCGCACCACGGCCACCACGTCGTCGGCGCTCTCGCAGAACACCACCGCCTCGGGCGGTGCGGCGTCGTAGAAGCTCTCGCCGCGGCCGTGCTGCTCGCGCAGGCTGGCAGCGGTGCTGCAGCGCGGGCCGAAACGCTCGCGCAGCGCGTCCAGCATCGCTGGCGGCATGGGGCGCAGCGGGGGGGTGGGCGGCAAGTGAGCGGGCAAGGGGGCGTTCATGGGGGGTCTCCGGCAGCGCGGCGCAGCGTGCATCGTAGGCCAGCCGTGCGCCGACTTCTGCCTCGTCGCGCGGCCGATGCAAGGCCCATGCGGCAGCCGGAGTC
>PNKD01000103.1 GCA_013822265.1 Leptothrix sp. (in: b-proteobacteria) | reverse complement strand
GGCCAGCGCCCAGGCGCGGATCTTCTGCGCCTCGTCGTCGGTGGGCTCGCGCTCGTTGTCGGTGCGGAACTTGTGCAGCCCCTGGTCGATGGCGGTGTTCATGAACATCGCCAGGATGGTGGGCGCCGGGCCGTTGATGGTCATGCTGACCGAGGTCGCCGGGTCGGTGAGGTCGAAACCCGAGTACAGCACCTTGAGGTCGTCGAGCGTGGCGATGCTGACGCCGCTGTTGCCCACCTTGCCGTAGATGTCGGGGCGCGGGTCGGGGTCGTTGCCGTAGAGCGTGACGCTGTCAAACGCCGTGCTCAGGCGTTTTGCCGGCATGCCCTCGCTCAGCAGCTTGAAGCGCCGGTTGGTGCGGAACGCATCGCCCTCGCCGGCGAACATGCGCGTCGGATCCTCGTTCTCGCGCTTGAAGGCAAAGCTGCCCGCGGTGTACGGGAAGCTGCCGGGCACGTTGTCGAGCATCAGCCACTTCAGCAGCTCCCCGCGGCACTCGTACTTCGGCAGCGCCACCTTGCGCACCTTGCTGCCCGACAGCGTGGTGTGGGTGAGCGCGGTGCGCACCTCGCGGTCGCGGATCTTCACCACGTACTCGTCGCCGGCGTAGGCGCGCACCATGTCGGGCCACATCGCCAGCAGCTTCTTCGCCTGCGGGTCGAGCCGGGCCTCGCGCTGCTCGGCGAGGTTGATCGTGGCCTCGGCGGCGCGCGGCTTGTCGGGCTTGCCGACGGTGAGCATCGCCGCGGCTGCGCGCAGCTGCTGGATCTCGCGCGCCAGCCGGCTTTGCGCCAGCGCACGCCGCTTGTAGCCGCGCACGGTGTCGGCGATGTCGGCCAGGTAGCGCACGCGCGCGCCCGGCACGATGGGCACCTGGTGCGTGCTGTGGCGCGTGGCCACGGCGGGCAGCCGGCTTTCGCCCACCTTCAGCCCCAGCGCCGCCAGCCGCGGCAGCAGCGCCTGGTACAGCGCCGTCACGCCGTCGTCGTTGAAGCGGCTGGCCATGGTGCCGAACACCGGCATCTGCTCGGGCGGCAGCTTCCAGGCCTCCTTGTTGCGCTGCACCTGCTTGGCGACATCGCGCAGCGCGTCGGCCGCACCCTTGCGGTCGAACTTGTTGATGGCCACGAACTCGGCGAAGTCGAGCATGTCGATCTTCTCGAGCTGGCTGGCGGCGCCGAACTCGGGCGTCATCACGTACAGCGGCACGTCGACCAGCGGCACGATGGCGGCGTCGCCCTGGCCTATGCCCGAGGTCTCGACGACGATGAGGTCGAAGCCCGCGGCCTTGCAGGCCAGCAGCACATCGGGCAGGGCCTGGCTGACCTCGCTGCCGAAGTCGCGCGTGGCCAGGCTGCGCATGAACACGCGCGGCCCGGCATCACCAGCGGCCGCCCCTTCGGTCGGCCGGTGCCACGGCCCGATGGCGTTCATGCGGATGCGGTCACCCAGCAGCGCGCCACCGCTCTTGCGCCGCGAGGGGTCGATGCTGATGACCGCGATGCGCAGCGCATCGCCCTGGTCGAGCCGGATGCGGCGGATCAGTTCGTCGGTGAGCGAACTCTTGCCCGCCCCCCCGGTGCCGGTGATGCCCAGCACGGGGGTCTTCGCGCCCCGCGCCGCCGCCGCCAACGCGGCCCTGAAGGCATCGGTCGCCTGGCCGTTCTCGAGTGCGGTGAGCGCCTGCGCCAGCGCACGCCAGGCCGCGTCGCCGTGGCCCTGCAAGGCCGCCACTTCCTGCGGCGCGTGGGTCGAGAGGTCGGTGTCGCAGCGCATCACCATCTCGCCGATCATGCCCTGCAGGCCCATGCGCTGGCCGTCCTCGGGGCTGTAGATGCGCGCCACGCCGTAACCCTGCAGCTCGGCGATCTCGGCCGGCACGATGACGCCGCCGCCGCCGCCGAAGACCTGGATGTGCCCGCCGCCGCGCGCCTCGAGCAGGTCGACCATGTACTTGAAGTACTCGACGTGGCCGCCCTGGTAGCTGCTGATCGCGATGCCCTGCACGTCCTCCTGCAGCGCCGCCGTGACGACCTCGTCGACGCTGCGGTTGTGGCCGAGGTGGATGACCTCGGCGCCCATGCCCTGCAGGATGCGACGCATGATGTTGATGGCCGCGTCGTGGCCGTCGAACAGGCTGGCGGCGGTGACGAAGCGCACCTTGTGCCGGGGGCGGTAGTTGGCGAGGCCCTGGGCCTCGGCGGACAGGTCGGTCATGGTGCGGCGCTCGGCAAGAGAGGCTGGTTGACGTTTACGTCAACGTCAATCGCCATCATGCCACGCCGCATGCGGCAGCCGGCGCCCTGGCGACACAGGGGCGGCGCTCATCGTTAACCCGCAGCGCGGCGGGCACGCCGCCGCGCGCTGATACGCTCCGCGCCCATGACTTTCCTGGCCATCGACATCGGCAACACGCGCCTGAAGTGGGCGCTCTTCGCCGCACCCCACCCCGGCGCCAAGCTGCTGCAGCAGGGCGCCATCTTCCTCGAGACCATCGACGACCTCGCCGAGACCCAGTGGAAGGACCTGGACGCGCCGCACAGCATGCTGGGCTGCGCCGTGGCCGGCGACGCCGTGCGCCGCCGCGTCGAGGAACAACTCGAACTCTGGGACCTCGAGCCGCACTGGGTCGTGCCCGCGGCCTATGCCGCCGGGGTGCACAACTGCTACGACCACCCCAACCGCCTCGGCGCCGACCGCTGGGTGGCGCTGGCCGGCGCACGCGCCCGCGTGCTCGAAGACGCGCGCCTGCGCGGCGCGGCCGTGCCGCGGCCGGCGATGGTGGTGATGGTGGGCACCGCCGTCACCGTGGACGCGCTGGACACCGAGGGCCGTTTCCTGGGCGGGCTGATCCTGCCCGGCTTCGGCCTCATGCAGCGCGCGCTCGAGATGGGCACGGCCGGGCTCAAGGTGCCCACGGGCGAGGTCGTCGACTTCCCGACCAACACCAGCGACGCGCTGATGAGCGGCGGCGCCAACGCCATTGCCGGCGCCATCGAGCGGCAGGCGCGGCGGCTGCAGGCCCGCACCGGGCAGGTGCCCATGCTGCTGATCACCGGCGGCGCGGCGGTGAAGCTGGTGCCCATCACCGACCTGCCCTTCGAGACCGTGGACTCGCTGATCTTCGAAGGCCTGCTGGTGATGCAGGCGCACCGGCTGGCGCTGTAGGCGCCCGGCGCGGGGCGCCCGCCGGCGCTCGCTCAGGTCTGGATGTAGGTCTCGAGCTGCGCGATGGAGGCGTCCTGCTCCTCGATGATGTCGTCGAGCAGGTCACGGATCGAGATCATGCCCAGCACGGTGGCGCCCTCGAGCACCGGCAGGTGGCGGATGCGGCGCGCGCTCATCAGCCGCATGGCCTCGCGCACGCCGGTACGCGGCCTCACGGTGAGCACCTCGCGGCTCATGATCTCGGCCACCTGGGTCTCCTTGGAGTTGCGGCCCTGCAGCGCCACCTTGCGCGTGTAGTCGCGCTCGGAGAACACGCCCACCAGGCGGCCGCCGTCCATCACCATCAGCGCACCGGCCTCGTACTGCGCCAGCAACTGCAGCGCGGCGAAGACGCTGTCGTCGGGCCGCACGTGCCACAACGTGCCGTCATGCTTCTTGAGCAAAAGGGACACCGGTTTCATGGCCTGACCTCCGCGCAACGACAGTCGCCCAAGCCTACACAAATGTCCACGGCGTTCAAGGGTGGCTGTCCCCAGGGCCGATGCGGGCGCTGCCGACATGCCAACATGGCGTGATGCCCTACCGTCCGACCCCCACTCCCACCCCCGGCCCGGCCGCGCCGTCGCGGCGCCGACGCTGGCGCGCGGCCGCCGCGACGGCCGTGTTGGCGCTGGCCGGCGTTCTGGGCGGCTGTGCCGTGCTCGACGAGCAGCAGCGCAAGTGGATCTTCCAGCCCGGCGACCGCACCTGGTGGGGCGGCCAGGCCGCCGCCGAAGGCATGGAGGACGTGTGGATCGCCTTCAGGTCCAGGGCCGACGGCCAGGCCGTGCGCCTGCATGGGCTGTGGCTGCCGCAGCCGCGAGCCGATGCGCCGCTGCTGCTCTACCTGCACGGCGCACGCTGGGACGTGCGCGGCAGCGCCAACCGCATGCGCCGCATGCACGAGCTGGGCTTTGCGGTGCTGGGCATCGACTACCGCGGCTTCGGCCGCAGCAGCGCCGGCCTGCCGTCCGAGGCCCTGGCCGGCGAGGACGCCCGCGCTGCCTGGGACTGGCTGGCGCAGCGCCAGCCCGGCGCGCCGCGCTACGTCTTCGGCCACTCGCTGGGCGGCGTGCTGGCGGTGCAATTGGCCGCCGCGGTGCCCGACGAGGCCGGGCTCATCGTCGAGAACACCTTTCCGTCGATGCCCGACGTGGTGCGCACCTTCAAGTGGGGCTGGCTGCCGGTGGCGCCGCTGATCACGCAGCGGCTGGACGCCGGCGCGCGCATCGCCGAGGTCGGCACGCCGGTGCTGGTGGTGCATGGCAGCGCAGACGACCTGATCCGCCCCGAACTCGGGCGCGAGCTGTTCGAGCGCGCGCGCGAGCCCAAGCGTTTCATGCTCGTCGAGGGCGGCACCCACCACAGCACCAATGCCGTCGGCCAGGGGCAGTACCGCGTGCTGCTGGCTGAACTGTTCGGGCTGCCCGCGATGCGCTGAACCCCTTGGCGCCGCGGCCCGGTGCGCCATCGGGCGCAAAGAGGCGCGAAACCCGCGAAACCCGCGAAGGGCGCGAAACGCGCGAAGGGCGCGAAGGGCGCGACGGGGGCGAAGGGGCGCTGGCTATCATGCGCCGCATGCCTGCCCCCGCCGCCGCCAGCCGCCGCCTGTGGGACATCTCGCCCGCCGTGCACGCCGGCTCGCCGGTGTTCCCCGGCGACACGCCCTACCGCCAGGAATGGGTGGCACGCATGGGCCCCGGCTGCCCGGTGAACGTCAGCACGCTGACGCTGTCGCCGCACACCGGCGCACACGCCGACGCGCCGCTGCACTACGACGACGACGGCGCCGCCGCCGGCGCGCTGGGCCTCGCGCCCTACCTCGGCCCGTGCCGCGTCGTGCATGCGATCGGCTGCGGGCCGCTGGTTTGCTGGTCGCACCTCGAACACGCGGTGCACCAACTGCCGCCCCGCCTGCTGGTGCGCACCTACGTGCACGCACCGGTGGACCACTGGGACGATGCGCTCGCGGCCTATGCACCCGACACCGTGGAACGCCTGGCCGACCTGGGTGTGCAGCTCATCGGCATCGACAGCGCCAGCATCGACCCCGCCGCCAGCAAGACGCTGGACAGCCACCAGGTCATACGCCGACGCGGCCTGCGCGTGCTCGAGAACCTGGTGCTCGACGACGTGCCCGAGGGCGACTACGAACTCATCGCCCTGCCCCTGAAGCTCACCACTGCCTGCGCGTCGCCGGTGCGCGCGGTGCTGCGCGCACTGCGCTGAAAGCCCAGCACCCATGACCCGAGACGACGCCCTGGCGCTCGACGCCGCCGACCCGCTGGCGCCGCTGCGCGACCTGTTCGAGCTGCCGCCCGGCGTGATCTACCTCGACGGCAATTCGCTGGGCGCCTGCCCCAAGGCCACCGCCGCACGCGTGCAGCAGGTGGTGGCGCAGGAATGGGGCCAAGGGCTGATCCGCAGCTGGAACGACGCCGGCTGGATGGGCCTGCCGCAACGCGTGGGCGACAAGATCGCGCGCCTGGTGGGCGCCGGGCCGGGCGAACTCGTGGTCGCCGATTCGACCAGCGTCAACCTGTTCAAGGTGCTGAGCGCGGCGCTCGCCGTCATAGCCGCTGACGCCGACGCGCCGCAGCGCAAGGTGATCCTCAGCGAGCGCAGCAACTTCCCCACCGACCTGTACATCGCCGAGTCGCTGGCGCGCCAGCAGGGTTTGGAGCTCATGCTGGCCGAGGCCGACGAGCTGCCCGGCCTGCTCGGTGAACGCACCGCGGTGCTGATGCTGACCCACGTGAACTACCGCACCGGCCGCATGCACGACATGGCTGCGCTGACGGCCGCCGCGCACGCCGCCGGCGCGCTGGCAATCTGGGACCTGGCGCACAGCGCCGGCGCCGTGCCGGTAGACCTCAAGCGCGCGGGCGCCGACTACGCCGTGGGCTGCGGCTACAAGTACCTCAACGGCGGCCCCGGCGCGCCGGCCTTCGTGTGGGCGCACCCGCGCCACGTCGAGCGTTTCTGGCAGCCGTTGGCGGGCTGGATCGGCCATGCCGCGCCCTTCGGGTTCACGCCCGGCTACCGGCCTGCCGCCGGCATCGCGCGCTTCCAGTGCGGCACGCCGGCGGTGCTGAGCCTGGCGGCGCTGGAGTGCGGCGTCGACACCGTGCTCGCCGCCGAGGCCCTCTCCGCAGGCCGCGGCGCGATGGCCGCGCTGCGCCACAAGTCGTTGGCACTGACGCGCCTGTTCGCCGCCCGCGTGCAGGCCACCTGCCCGCAGCTGGCGCTGGTGTCGCCACGGGACGACGCCCGCCGCGGCAGCCAGGTCTGCCTGGCCCACCCCGAGATCGGCTATGCGGTGGTGCAGGCGCTGATAGCGCGCGGCGTCATCGGCGACTTCCGCGCCCCCGACGTGCTGCGTTTCGGCTTCACGCCGCTGTACCTGCGCTTCGTCGACGCCTGGGACGCCGCCGAGCACCTGCATCAGGTGCTGGCCGGTGGCGAGTGGCAGCGGCCCGAGTTCAACCGCCGCCATGCGGTGACCTGACAGCCTTTGAACACGAGATGAGCGGCTGCCCGTTCAACCCCGAAGGCGACGGCGCGCCGCCGTCCGCTGCCGGCACACCGGTGCCGGCCCCCGCAGGCGACGCCGGCTTTCATGGCGCGCAACTCGACTTCAGCGCCGCCATGAGCTACGGCGACTACCTGCAGCTCGACCAGGTGCTGGGCGCGCAGCGGCCGCTCAGCCCCTGCCACGACGAGATGCTGTTCATCGTGCAGCACCAGACCAGCGAGCTGTGGATGAAGCTGCTGCTGCACGAGCTGCACGCCGCGATGGCCCAGGTGGCGGCCGACCGCACCAGCGCGGCGTTCAAGTCGCTGGCGCGGGTCTCGAAGATCATGGAACAGCTGGTGCACGCCTGGGACGTGCTGGCAACGATGACGCCGCCCGAGTACAGCGCCGTGCGGCCCTACCTGGCCAGCAGCAGCGGCTTCCAGAGCTGGCAGTACCGCTGCATCGAGTTCGGCCTGGGCAACAAAAACGCGCTGATGCTCAAACCCCACGAGCACCGCGCCGACCTGCTGGCGCAGGTGCAGGCCGCCTGGCGCGCGCCTTCGCTCTACGACGAGGCGCTGCGCCTGCTGGCGCGTCGCGGCCTGCCCGTGCCGGCCACGCACACCGAGCGCGACTGGACGCTGCCCTACGCCGAGAGCGGAGAGGTCCAGGCCGCCTGGCTGCAGGTCTATCGCGCGCCCGAGGCGCACTGGGACCTCTACCAGCTGGGCGAGAAGCTCACCGACCTGGAAGACGCCTTCCGGCTCTGGCGCTTCCGCCATGTGACGACGGTCGAGCGTGTCATCGGCTTCAAGCGCGGCACCGGCGGCACCGGCGGCGTGAGCTACCTGCGCCAGATGCTCGACGTGGTGCTGTTCCCCGAGATCTGGCGCCTGCGCACGGTGCTCTAGAAAGACGAGGGGCGCTCGCAGGCGCCCCGTTGTCAGTGCGGGTGCGGGCTCACAGCAGCGCGTTCAGCGCGCGCTCGAAAGTGGCCACCGTGCGGTCGACGTTCTTCAGCTTGTCGATGCCGAACAGGCCGACGCGGAAGGCGCGGTAGTCGGCCGGTTCGTCGCAGGCCAGCGGCACGCCGGCGGCGACCTGCAGGCCCTGGCCCGCGAAGGCCTGGGTGTTGCTCCAGTCGACGTGGTCGGTGTAGCTCACCACCACGCCCGGGGCCTGGAAGCCCGCCGCGGCGACGCTGCGGATGCCCTTGCTCTCGAGCAGCGCACGCACGCGCTGGCCCAGCTGCTGCTGCGCCGCGCGGGCCTTGTCGAAGCCGAAGGCGGCGGTCTCCTGCATCACGTCGCGCAACTGCGCCAGGCCGTCGGTGGGCAGCGTGGCGTGGTAGGCGGTGGTGCCCTGCTCGTGCGCTTGCATGATCTGCAGCCACTTCTTCAGGTCGAGCGAGAAGCTGGTGCTGGTGGTGTGCTCGATGCGCTCGCGCGCGCGCTCGCCCAGCATCACCAGACCGGCGCAGGGCGTGCTGCTCCAGCCCTTTTGCGGCGCGGTCACGATGACGTCGACGCCGGTGGCCTTCATGTCGACCCAGATCGCGCCCGAGGCCACGCAGTCGAGCACGAAGAGGCCGCCGTGCTCGTGCACCGCGGCGGCCACGGCCTGCAGGTAGTCGTCGGGCAGCATCATGCCGGCCGAGGTCTCGACGTGCGGCGCAAACACCACGTCGGGCTTGCCGGCGCGGATGGCGGCCACCACCTCCTCGATGGGTGCCGGCGCAAACGGCGCCTTCGGGCCGGGGCCGGTGAGGCGGGCCTTGAGCACCGTGGTCTCGGCCGGGATGCGGCCCATCTCGAGGATCTGGCTCCAGCGGTAGCTGAACCAGCCGTTGCGGATGACCAGCACCTTCTTGTCGGTGGCGAACTGGCGCGCCACCGACTCCATGCCGAAGCTGCCGCTGCCCGGCACCACGACGGCCGAGGTGGCACCGTAGACCTGCTTCAGCGTCGCCGAGACGTCCTGCATCACCTTGTGGAAGCGCTGCGCCATGTGGTTGAGCGCGCGGTCGGTGTAGACGACGGAATATTCGAGCAGGCCGTCGGGGTCGACGTGGGGCAGCAAGCCGGGCATGGAAGCCTCCGGTTGGGGGACGATGGGGGTCGGCCAGCTTAGCAGCCCGCGGCGGCCGCCGCGCTGCGGCCCGCCACATCGGCGCCACCGCGGGCGGCACAAGCGCACTGCGGCGCCTCGGCGCTGCGCTATCGTGGCCGCATGCCCCGAAGCCCGTCACCCCCGCCCGGCGCACCACAGACCGGCGCAGCGCAGGCCGGCACACGACAGGCCGGCACACCACGCGGTCTCGGCGCGGCCACGCTGGCGCTGTCGTCGGCCGGGCCGCTGGCGCAGGCCGCCCTGCTGGCCGTGGCCGCGCTGGTGCTCTGGGTGGCCTGGCAGGTGCTGCAGCCCACGCCCGACAAGCGCCTGGTCATTGCCACCGGCCCCGAGCAGGGCGCCTACGACGACTTCGCGCGGCGCTACCTGCCGCTGCTGCAGGCGCAGGGCGTGGCCGTCGAGTTGCGCGCCACGCAGGGCTCGGGCGAGAACCTGGCGCTGCTGCGCGACGCTCGCTCGGGCGTGCAGGTGGCCTTCTTGCAGGGCGGTGCGCTGGCGCCCGACGCCGGCGCCCCGGCCAACGGCAGCGGCGTGGTGTCGCTGGGCAGTGTCGCGGTCGAGCCGCTGTGGCTGTTCGTGCGCGACGACAGCCTGCGCCGGCTGTCCAAGGGCCGCCCGCCCGACCGGCTGGCCGCGCTGGCCGGCTGGCGCATCGCCACCGGGCCGCCCGGCGGCGGCACGGGCCTGCTGTTCCGCCAGCTGGCCGCGGCCAGCGGCCTGACAGCCGCAGAACCAGCCGGCACGACGGCCAGCACAGCCGCCGCGCCCGCCACCGGCGACAGCGGCAACGCCGTGAACAGCGTTGTCGACCTGGTGCAGGGCCGCGTCGACGCGCTGGCGCTGGTCTCGGCGGCCGAGGCGCCGCTGGTGCGCTACCTGCTGGCCACGCCCGGCGTGCAGTTGCTGGGCGCGGCGCAGGCCGAGGCCTATGCGCGGCGCTTTCCGTTCCTGCGCGCGCTGACGCTGCCGCGCGGCACCATCGACCTGGCCGCCAACCGGCCGTCGCAAGACCTGCCGCTGGTGGCCACCACGGCCACGCTGGCGGTGCGCGCCGACCTGCACCCG
This sequence comes from Leptothrix sp. (in: b-proteobacteria), assembly GCA_013822265.1. GTDB lineage: Bacteria > Pseudomonadota > Gammaproteobacteria > Burkholderiales > Burkholderiaceae_C > Rubrivivax. The sequence continues at coordinate 5,789 of PNKD01000103.1, read as the reverse complement.
GCGCTGGTGCAGCTGCTGCTGCAGGCGGCGCACCAGGTGCACGGCCAGCCGGGCTGGTTCCAGCGCGGCGGCGACTTCCCGCAGCCCAGCGCCGACGAGTTGCCGCTGGCCGCCGCGGCCGACCGCTACTACCGCAACGGCCCGCCGTGGCTGCAGCAATACCTGCCCTTCTGGCTGGCCAACTTCGTCGACCGCATGTGGATCGTGCTGCTGCCGCTGCTGGCGGCGCTGCTGCCGCTGTCGCGCATCGTGCCGCCGCTGGTCACGCTGCGCCTGCGCTCACGCGTCTTCCGCTGGTATGCGCACCTGCGCGACATCGAGGCCGCCCTCGAGGCGCCGGGCGCCGACTACGCCGCACTGCGCCAGCGGCTCGAGCGGCTGGACGCGCAGACCGAGCACATCGGCCTGCCGCTGTCCTTCACCAACGAGCTCTACGACCTGCGCGGCCACATCCACCTCGTGCGCAAGCGCCTGCAGGCACGTGCTGCCGACGCCCCCGCCGGCGCCGGCGCGGCCGATCAGCCGGCCGCGTCGTAGGCCGCGCGCAGCCAGCCCAGCACGTCGGCGTCGACCTCCTCGACCTTGGCCACGCGCACCGCGTACTGGCACATGCCGCCGGGCGCCATCGGCCGCAGGCGCGGGTGCGAAGGCAGGCCCTTGTGGTTGATGCCGATCTCGATCTGCGTGCGTGTCGACGGCCCGAGCAGCGCAAACTGCTTCTTGCGGCGCAGGCTCACGGTGGCCTTCTTGGGCGCCTGCTCGTAGGGGCCGAACTTGTCGACCTGCGCGATGATGTGTTCGTGCAGCGCGCGCAAAGGCTCCTTCGGGCCGGCGTAGAGGGTGTCCAGCGGGTCGCCCTCGGGCACCGGCATCGCCGCGGCGGCGCTGCCCGGCGCGGCGCCGAGGTCGGGCAGCGGCTTGCCTATGGTCAGCGCCAGCGTGTTGGCGTCGCCATAGCCCAGGCCGAAGTGCGCCATCGCCCAGCTGCGGCGCTCGCCGACCTTGGCCAGGCCGCTGGCAACGATGGCGGCGTGCAAGTCGGCAAGGCTGCTGCCGGTGCGGGTCTGGATGTTGCGCAACTGGGTCAGTGCGGCGGCTTGCGGGTCGGCCATGGGCAATTCCTGTGCGGCAATGTCGGGGATTTGATGGTGGTCTCTTGCACCCTCGCCGGCCAGCGGGGTGACACCTAGAATTTGCGCCTTTCACCGCCCGCCGGCCGGAGACCGCCTCATGGACACCCGCACCTCCCCGATCCGCCTGCGCATCACCCAGCTGCGCGAGGTGCTGGCCCAGCACGGCGTGCACGCACTGCTGGTGCCCAGCGCCGACCCCCACCTCAGCGAGTACCTGCCCGAGCACTGGCAGGGCCGGCAGTGGCTCAGCGGCTTCACCGGCAGCATGGCCACGCTGGTGGTGGCCGCCGACCGCGCCGCGCTCTTTGCCGACAGCCGCTACTGGGTGCAGGCCGAGGCCGAGCTCGCCGGCACCGGCATCGAGCTGGTGAAGGTCCCCACCGGCAACAGCAACGCCCACATCGACTGGCTGGCGCGCGAGGTGCCGCGCGGCCAGACCGTGGCGGTCGACGGCCAGGTGCTGGGCCTGGCCTCGGCGCAGGCGCTGAAGACGGCGCTGGCCGGTGCCGGCGTGCTGTTGCGCACCGACATCGACCTGCTGGGCGCGATCTGGCCCGACCGCCCCGCGCTGCCCGCGATGCCGGTCTACGAACACGCCGCGCCGCACGCCACCGTGCCGCGCGCGGCCAAGCTGGCGCAGGTGCGACAGGCGATGGGCGCGCGCGGCGCCACGCACCACTTCATCAGCACCGTCGACGACGTGGCCTGGCTCACCAACCTGCGCGGCAGCGACGTCAGCTACAACCCGGTCTTCCTGGCCCACCTGCTGATGGACATGAGCGGCGCCACGCTGTTCATCGGCGAAGGCAAGGTCGGCGCCGCGCTGCGTGCGCAACTGGCGGCCGACGGCGTGCGGCTCGCACCCTATGCCGAGGCCGGCGCGGCACTGGCCGCGCTGGGCGACGGCGCCACGCTGCTCGTCGACGCGCGGCGCGTGACGCTGGGTTTTCGCGAGCGCGTGCGCTGCACCGTCGTCGAGGCCATCAACCCGAGCACGCTGCTGAAGAGCCGCAAGGGCGCCGACGAGGCCGCCTTCGTGCGCGAGGCCATGGCCGAGGACGGCGCGGCGATGTGTGAGTTCTACGCCTGGTTCGAGGCCGCGATGGCGAAGCAGCAGGCCGGCCAGCTGGCCGCGGGCGAGCGCATCACCGAGCTCACGGTGGACGAACGCCTGAGCGCCGAGCGTGCGAAGCGTGCCGGCTTCGTCGGCCTGAGTTTCAACACCATCGCCGGCTTCAACGCCAACGGCGCCATGCCGCATTACCGTGCCACCGAGGAATCGCACGCCGTCATCGCCGTGCAGCCCGGCGAAGGCGGCCTGCTGCTCATCGACAGCGGCGGCCAGTACCTGGGCGGCACCACCGACATCACGCGCGTGTGGCCCATAGGCACGGTGAGCGCGGCGATGAAACGCGACTACACGCTGGTGCTCAAGGGCACGATGAACCTGTCGCGCGCGCGCTTCCCGCGCGGCACGGCCAGCCCCATGCTCGACAGCCTGGCGCGCGCGCCGCTGTGGGACCAGGGCATCGAGTTCGGCCACGGCACCGGCCACGGCGTGGGCTACTTCCTCAACGTGCACGAGGGGCCGCAGAGCATCAGCAAGGCCGTGCCCAACGAGCACATGGGCATGGAGCCCGGCATGATCACCAGCATCGAGCCCGGCGTCTACCGCCCCGGCCAGTGGGGCGTGCGCATCGAGAACCTGGTGCTCAACGTGCCGGCCACGACGGCCGAGGGCAGCCACTTCGACGAGTTCCTCGAGTTCGAGACGCTCACGCTGTGCCCCATCGACACGCGCTGCATTGAGCCGAGCCTGATGCGGGACGACGAGCGCGCCTGGCTCAACGCCTACCACGCCACCGTGCGCGAGCGCCTGGCGCCGCGTGTGGCCGGCGCGGCGCTGGCGTGGCTGAACGAACGCACGCAGCCGATCTGAAGGCCCCTGGCATGACCGCACTCGGCATCGACCTCGGCGGCACCAAGGTCGAGGCCGCGCTGCTGGCCGACGACGGCCGCACGTTGTGGCGCCGGCGCGAGGCCACGCCTGCCGGCGACTACGACGCCACCGTGCGCACGGTGCTGGCGCTGGTCGAGACCGCGCGCGGCCCGGCCGGCGGCCCGTTCAGCATCGGCATCGGTACGCCGGGCACGCCGAACGCCGACGGGCGCATGAAGAACTGCAACTCCACCTGGCTCAACGGCCGGCCACTGCAGGCCGACCTGCAAGCGGCGCTGGGCCGGCCGGTGGCGCTGCTCAACGACGCCAACTGCCTGGCGCTGTCCGAGGCCACCGACGGCGCGGGTGCCGGCGCCGACGTCGTCTTCGCCGCCATCCTGGGCACCGGCACGGGCGCCGGCATCGCGGTGCACGGCCGCGTGCTGCAGGGCCCCAACGGCCTGGCCGGTGAATGGGGCCACAACCCCCTGCCCTGGGCGGAAACCGGCGCCGACCCGGCCTGGGCCTGCTACTGCGGCCACCACGGCTGCATCGAGACCCTGCTCAGCGGCCCCGGCCTGGCGCGCGACCACGCACGCCAGCACGGCGGCGCGCTCGATGCCGTGGCCATCGCGGCGCAGGCCGCGCAGGGCGACGAAGCCTGCATCGCCACGCTGGAGCGCCACGCCAGCCGGCTGGCGCGAGCGCTGGCCGGCGTCATCAACCTGCTCGACCCCGACGTCATCGTGCTCGGCGGCGGGCTCTCGCGCATGCCGCACCTCTACAGCGCGGTGCCGGCGCTGTGGTCGCGCTGGGTGTTTGCCGCCGGGGCCGCCGCAGCCGGCGAGCCCGCCGGCGCGCCGGTGCGCACACGGCTGCTGCCGGCGCTGCACGGCGACGCCTCGGGCGTGCGCGGCGCGGCCTGGGTGGGGCGCGGCGCCGGCGTCTGATCGCCGGCAGCCGCCACGACGCGGCGCGCTAGGCCTTTTCGTACTTGGCGATCAGCGCACGCGCGCTGTCCAGCAGCGCCTTGCCCTTGAAGCCGCGCTTGTCCATGTCGGCCACCCAGTCGTCGTCGACCTGGGCGCTGAGCTTGATGAACTCCTGCGTCTCGGCGGCGCTGAAGGTGTGGATGGCGTTGCCGCGGTCGACCGCCGCCTTGCGGCCCGGCACGTCGTTGGCCTGCTGCACCTTGCCCAGCCAGGCGCTGGTGGCCAGCCCCGAGTGGGCGTCGATGGCCTTCCTGAGGTCGGGCGCCAGGGCCTCGTACTTCGCCTTGTTCATCGCCAGCACGAAGGTGTTGGTGTAGAGCGCCGGGCCACCGGCCGGGAACTCGCTGTGGAACTTGGCGAGCTCGTGCACCTTCACCGCCGGCACCACTTCCCAGGGGATGGCGCAGGCCTCGATGGTGCCCTTGCTCAAGGCGTCGGGGATGCCCGGCAGCGGCATGCCCACCGGGATGGCGCCCAGCGACTTGAGCAGGTTGGTGGCCTGGCGCGTGGGGCCGCGCACCTTCATGCCGCGCAGGTCGGCGGCCTTGGTGATGGGCTTCTTCACGCTGTGCAGCACGCCGGGGCCGTGCACCTGCATGGCGAGCAGTTGCGTCTCCTTGAACTCGTCGGCGCCATGCAGCTGCGTGTACTCCCACAGCGCCTTGGAGGTCGCCTCGGCGTTGCTCATCATGAAGGGCAGCTCGAAGGCCTCGGTGCGAGGAAAGCGGCCGGCGCTGTAGCCCGGCAGCGTCCACACGACATCGACGACGCCGTCGCGCGCCTGGTCGTACAGCTGCGGCGGCGTGCCGCCCAGCTGCATCGCCGGGTAGGCCTCGAACTGGATGCGCCCGCCGCTGTCCTTCTCGACCATCTCCATCCACGGCCTGTGCATGGTCAGCCAGACGCCGCTCATCGGCTGCATGAAGGTGTGGAACTTCAGCGTCACGCGCTGCCGGGCCAGGCCGGCCAGCGGCGGCGCGCCCAGGGCCGCGGCGGCGGCTTGCATCAACTGTCGGCGTTGGATCATCGGTGTTCTCTGGGCAAGGGAAGGATTTCGGCAGGGCCGCACGGTGGGCCCGCCTGGCGCAACCCGCCCGTGGTTTTACCCGAGTGCAGGGGGGCCGCGCGGCCGGGCCGGGCGCGCGGCTGCGGCCACCTGCTTGGCTGCCGGCGCCTTCCTCGGCGCCGGTGCGGCCTTCGCCGCCGGGGCCTTCTTCGCCGTTGCGACCTTCTTCGCCGCCGGCCTGGCACGGCGCGGCGCGGCGCGGCCTTCGGCCGCGGCGGCCTGGGCCCGTGCCGCCAGCGCCAGCTGGCGCACGCGCGCGATGTCGGCATCGGTGATGACGCCGTTGACGCCCGAGATCGCGGCCAGCCGCATGCCGTGCTTCAGGCCCATCTTGTAGATGTCGCGCACCTTCTCCCACTCGATGTTGCGGCCGATGGTGAAGTTCTCGAAGCGGCCCTCCAGCGCCAGCACGATGGTCTCGGCCAGGCAGGCGTAGACCACGCCCGGCGGCAGGCCGATGTTCTTGACCTTCACTTCGCCCGGCAGCTGGATCTCGCCCGATTCGATGACCAGCACGTCGGGGCGCTTGGCCACTTCTTCGGGCGGCAGGTCCAGCGGCCGCGCCACGTCGGTGACGACGCAGCCGGGCTTGACCTTCATGATGTCCAGCACCTTCTTGCCCGCGCCCGAGGTGGCGGTGACGATCATGTCCATGTCGG
>PNKD01000102.1 GCA_013822265.1 Leptothrix sp. (in: b-proteobacteria) | reverse complement strand
CGAACTCGGGCACCTGGCGCGCCAGCGCCGCGTTCAGCTTGTTCAGGAACATGTGCTGGGCCATGCGCGGGCCCTGGTCGGGGTTCAGTCGCATCGCGTCTCAGGACCCGAGGGTCGCTGGTTGCGGCGCACTGGTGGCCTGGCGCTGCAACAGCCGGCCCACGCCGTCGCGCCGGTATTCCAGCAGGCCGCCCGCACCGTCCTCGGCCAGCCAGCGCTCGACGGGGCCGAAGAACTCGGCCAGCTGCGCGCCGTCGGCGGTGGGCAGGAAGGCGCGCAGCACACGCGGATCGTAGTAGCGGAACAGCAGCGGGCGGCCGTGGTCGCTGCTCACCTTGAGGAACTTGCGCAGGTGGTGGCGCAGGTTGGCCGGGTCGGCGATGGTCAGGAAGACACCCCAGCTGCGGCCGAAGGTCTCGCCCAGCAGGCGCTGCGTCAGGCGGTGGCCGGGCAGCAGCTGCACCATGTGCGGCGCCGCCAGCTCCAGTTCGCGCGGCAGGCGGCCGCTGTACAGGCACAGGTGCTCCAGGCGCGAATCGATCAGCGCGGCGTGCACGGCGCGGTCGCGCGCCAAGTCGAGCAAAGCCCACACCGTGGGGTCCGCGCCGTCGGCGGCGGGCCAGAGGGCGCGCTGCCGCTGCAGCATGGTTTCGGTTTCGTCCATGCGCGGCCTCAAGCCCTCTCGCACTCTTCGACGAAGGGCGTACCTTGGGCGGCGGCCACCGTCAGCGCCTGGGCCAGCGCCGGGGCGTCGAGTTCGGGGCTGAGCGCACCCGGGGTCGCGGCCAGCGGCGGCGGCGAAGCCGCGGCGCCGGGGCGAGCCCCTGCAGCGCGCGCCGGTGCAGGGGGCGGGGCCGCCGCGGCCGGCGGCGCCATCGGGGCCACCCGGTACAGCGTGAGGCCCGCGGCACGGCCGCCGTCGCTCGATGCGCCAGCGGCACGCCGCAACCGCGAGACATGCGTCACCACCTCGTGGTCGGTGAGGCACCAGAGCGCTTGGCCGTCACCAAGCTGGTGCGCCTGCAGGCGCCACGCCGCCATGTGTGCATCGTCTCGCACGGCCTGGGTGGGCTGGCCGACGAGACCGCCTCGCGCCTGGATCGGGCGGTCGAACAGGTCGTCGGCAATGTCCGCGCGTGCTGGCATGTTTTCAGGTCGGCAACATCCGGCCGCGAGGACTCACGGCTTGGTCAAAGCATACATCCGCACCCCGACTTCGACGGCGCGGCCCGAGTTACGGCCGTTGCCCGCGTCAATGCGTCTTCTTGCCGTCAAGGTGACCGACGGTGAAGATGGGGTTATTGGGGTCGGTGTTGTCCAAGGTGATCGTCACCTCGACCGACGAGTAGCCCATGGCCTTGGCGTCGGCGATCTTGGTGCCCTTGGCGAGCTTCAGGATGCATCCACGCTGGGCGGCACCGAAGTCCCACTCGATGTGTTCACCATCGGCCTTCCAGCCGGGCGTGGGCACCACGGCGGCGTACCGGGCCTGCAAGGCGTCATGGAGAACCTTCTCGAACACCGCGCGCGGGATCTTGTCCATCCAGATGGCATCGTTGGTCTGCGCGGTTGCACCCAAGAGCGGGTTGAGCACCGGCTTGCCTTGCAGGCCGCGCTTCTCAGAGTAGGCCGGCGAGTAACCCGTACAGGTGCAGGGCGTGTGAATCGGGCCTCGCTCCGGCTTGCCGTTCTTCGTGCCCCCGGTCAGGCCGATCGACTGCGTGACCTTGGTGCAGGCGCCGGAATTCGGGTGGTCGTTGACCGGGTGGCCGCAGACCGTGCACTTCTGCTCGTCGCCCGACCGGTGCTTGAGTTGCCTCTGGAACTTGGCTTCGTCGGCAGCATCCTGCGCCGCAGCCCAGCGGGCATCCTCGTCGGTGATGGACCCCAGCTTGTCGTACTCGGCCTGAACGTTCGACAGCTTCTTGCTCGAGGTGTAGAGGTGCTTCTTGAAGAAGTTGGCAGAGAACTTGATCAGGTAGGTCACACCGCCGCTGACCTTGATCGACCACTGCACGGTCGACTCTTCGGCACGCGTGTCGTGCTGCGTCTTGTCGGCGTGCGTGTACTGGGTCTGCGGAACCAGGCCGCGCGAGGAGGAGGCATCTCCGATTTTCGTTGGCATGTGCGTGCTCCGGAAGTGAGGGGTGGTGGCGTCGGTAGGCGTGCAAGTCGTCGCGCGATCAACTGAACTCGTAGTTGAAACTCAGCTCGGCCACGCCGACGCGGACGCCTGCGATCTCCTTGCCATCCATCATCCGCGTCAGGAACTCGCGGCTGATATCCGGCAACATGGTGTTGGTCAGGATCGCATCGATCATCCGCCCGCCCGACTCGCTCTCGGTGCAGCGCGAGACGACGAGCCTGACCACATCCTCGCCGTACTCGAACGGGATCTTGTAGCGCGCCTCGACGCGCTTCTTGATGCGGTTGAGCTGCAGCTTGACGATCTTGCCCAGCATCCCGTCGCTGAGCGGGTAGTACGGGATCGTCACCAGCCGCCCCAGCAGCGCCGGCGGGAAGACCTTGAGCAGCGGCTCGCGCAGCGCCTTGGCCATGCCCTCGGCGTCGGGCATCAGGTCGGGGTCCTTGCACAGGCTGGCGATGAGGTCGGTGCCGGCGTTGGTGGTGAGCAGGATGATGGTGTTCTTGAAGTCGATGAAGCGGCCCTCGCCGTCTTCCATGTAACCCTTGTCGAAGACCTGGAAGAACATCTCGTGCACGTCGCTGTGCGCCTTCTCGACCTCGTCGAGCAGCACCACGCTGTAGGGCTTGCGGCGCACGGCCTCGGTCAGCACGCCGCCTTCGCCGTAGCCCACGTAGCCCGGGGGCGCGCCCTTCAGCGTGCTGACGGTGTGCGCCTCCTGGTACTCGCTCATGTTGATGGTGATGAGGTTCTGCTCGCCGCCGTAGAGCGCCTCAGCCAGCGCCAGCGCGGTCTCGGTCTTGCCCACGCCCGAGGTGCCGGCGAGCATGAAGACGCCGATGGGCTTGCTCGGGTTGTCCAGCCCGGCGCGGCTGGTCTGGATGCGCTTGGCAATCATCTCCATCGCGTGGTCCTGCCCGATCACGCGCTGGCCCAGTGCATCGGCCACCTTCAGGATGGTCTCGATCTCGTTGCGTGCCATGCGGCCCACCGGGATGCCCGTCCAGTCGCCCACCACGGCCGCGACGGCCTGGTAGTCCACGGTGGGCAGGATCAGCGGGTTCTCGCCCTGCAGCGCCGTCAGCTTGTCCTGCACGGCGTTGAGCTGGGCCAGGTCGGCCAGGCGCTCGGCTTCCTTGACGGCGGCCTCGTCGCTGGCCTGCAGGCCTTCGGCCTTCGCCGCGGCATCGGCGGCGGCCTCGAGCGTGCTGCCGGTGCCTTCGACGGGCTTGATGCCGGCGCGCAGCTTGGCACGCAGCGCCAGCAGTTCGTCGACCAGGGTCTTCTCTTCGGCCCAGCGCTGGTCGAGCGCGGCCAGGCGGGCGCGTTCGGCCGTGAGCAGCGCGTTGGCTTCGGTCTCGCGCTCGCCGATGTCGACGCCGATGGCCTTCTCGCGGCCGATGATGCCGAGCTCGGTCTCCAGCGCCTCGATGCGCTTGCGGCTGTCGTCGACCTCGGCCGGCGTGGCGTGCAGGCTCACGGCCACGCGCGCGCAGGCGGTGTCGAGCAGGCTCACGCTCTTGTCGGGCAGTTGGCGCGCCGGGATGTAGCGGTGGCTCAGCCGCACCGCGGCCTCCAGTGCCTCGTCGAGGATCTGCACCTTGTGGTGCTTCTCCATCGTGCTGGCCACGCCGCGCATCATCAGGATGGCCTTGGGCTCGTCGGGCTCGTCGACCTGCACGGTCTGGAAGCGCCTGGTGAGCGCCGGGTCCTTTTCGATGTGCTTCTTGTACTCGGCGAAGGTCGTGGCACCGATGGTGCGCAGCGTGCCGCGCGCCAGCGCGGGCTTGAGCAGGTTGGCGGCGTCCCCCGTGCCCGCCGCGCCGCCGGCGCCGACCAGGGTGTGCGTCTCGTCGATGAACAGGATGATGGGCTTGGAGCTGGCCTGCACTTCGTCGATGACGCTTCGCAGGCGCTGTTCGAACTCGCCCTTCATGCTGGCGCCGGCCTGCAGCAGGCCGACATCGAGCGCGCGCAACTCCACTTCCTTCAGGCTGGGCGGCACGTCGCCGCGCGCGATGCGTTGCGCGAAGCCCTCGACCACCGCCGTCTTGCCGACGCCGGCCTCACCCACCAGGATGGGGTTGTTCTGGCGCCGCCGCATCAGGATGTCGACGACCTGGCGGATCTCGTCGTCGCGGCCGACGATGGGGTCCATCTTGCCGCTGCGCGCCTGCTCCGTCAGGTCGACGGTGAACTTCTTCAGCGCCTCCTGCTTGCCCATGGCGGCCGGGGCGATGGCGCCGCTGGCCTCACCCGGCGCAGCACCGCCGGCAGCACCGGACGATCCGTCGCTGGCGCCCTGCCCGTCTTCCGGGCTGCCGGCGACGATATTGGCCAGGCCGTCGGACAGGTCTTCGACCTTGAGCTTCTCGAACTGCCGGCTGATGGCAACCAGCGCATTGCGCAGGTTCTTGGTCTTGAGCATGCCGACCAGGATGTAGCCGCTGCGCACCACGTTGTCGCCGTAGAGCAGCGTGCCGTAGACCCAGCCGCGCTCGATGCTGTCGGCGATGTTCTCGGCGATGCCGCTGATGCTGGTGGCACCGCGCGGCAGGCGGTCGAGCGCCGCCGTCAGGTCCTTGGCCAGCGCCGACATGTCGAGCTGGGCGTGCTTGATGACGCGGTGCCAGTCGCTGTCGGTGCCCTGCAGCAACTGCGCCAGCAGGTGCTCGACCTCGACATACGGGTTGCCGCGCAGCTTGCAGAACACGGTGGCTCCTTCCACCGCCTTGTAGGTGGGCTGGTTGAGCTTGCCGAAGAGCGTGACGCGGTTGATCTCTGCCATGGAGCTTTCCTTTCGACGGGGCCCTTATCTCTGGGCGGGGTTCGGAACGAGATTCAATGTCGCGGGGCGGCTGCCGCGCGGTCCACCCAACCAGCTGGTCCAGCCCAGCCGGCCCTGGCGGCCCGGCCTGCAGGCCGGCACCTGTGCCTTGTCGAGCTGCAGGTGCAGGTCCCAGCCGAACTCGAGGCCGACGTACTGGCGCACCAGCGCCTGCAGCGCCGGCAGCGCGCTGCCCACCGGCAGCAACGCCTCGAAGGCCGGCAACGTCAGCGGGCCGATGTGGATGCGGAAGTGGTGCTGGCGGTCGAACACCGCCCGGCCGAGCACGGCGGTCGCACCGAGTTGCGAGGTCGACAGGTGGCGCGAGAGGCCGCGCCGGCCGATGCGTGTGCGCTCGGCCTCGGGCAATGGCATCCAGCGCCCGGCAAACTGCTCCACCCGCACCTGCATGCCGAGAAATCCCGACAACAGCTGCGCCAGCCCGTCGGCGTTGCGCGCCTGGCGCGAGAGCAGCCCCGCAAAGGCCAGCCGGGCATGGTCGGGGGCGGCGTCGCGCTCGCGCCAGGCGGCGCCGCCCACGCCGATGAGGCTGCCGACGTAGTCGGCGAAACGGTCTTCCTTCGGCCGGTCGAGGCTGGCCGCCGGCTGTGCCTGCGCCCAGGCGCGATAGAACAGCAGCAGCAGGCGGTGGTGGAACCAGTCGGCGAAGCGACCGAAGGTCTCGTCGCCCTTGTGCATGCGGCGCTCGCGCGCGTAGGCCGTCATGTGCAGCGGCAAGGGCCCGTTGGGGCCGAAGAGGCCGAAGAAGCGCACCTCCACACGCGGGCTGCCGCTGCGGTCGGCGGGGTTCACCTGCGACAGCGACGACGCCGCGAACGACAGGTCGGCGGCCTGCCCCATGCGCACGGGTTCGTCCACCGGGCGGCGCGCCTGGCCCAGCCGCGGCTTGTCGGGGTGCAGGGCCTCGATCAGGCGCAGCGCATGGAAAAAATCGTAGCGGTACGGGGCCGCGGCCATGTCGCGAAAGGCCGCCTGGCGCTCGGCGGCCCGATCGCCGGGCGTGCCGTCGCGCGGCGCGGCCGCCGTCAGGCGATCGGTCGCGCGCCGCAACGCGGTCTCCCGGTGAAGATGTCACCACGACCGGGCGAGTGCATGCGCAGCTGGGTGAAGCCGTTGATCGAGACGTGGCGGGCGATGAAACGCTCGAGCACGCAGCCCAGCAGGAAGGCGCTGGCACCCTCGAAGGACAGGTCGTCGACCTCCACCCTCACCTCGACGCCGCGGCCAAAGGTGATGGGGCCGGGCATGGGCAGGCGCCGCACCACCTGCTGCAGCCGCACCGAGCGCAGGCCGTCGACCTGGCGCTGCGCGCCGGCATCGCCCGGCTGGGCGTACAAACGCAGGATCTGGCGCAGCGCGGCGGCGCCCTGCTCGGCATCCGTGTCGGTGAGCGAGAGGTGGTTCAGCGACAGCTGGTTGATCAGCTTCCAGGCCACGCTGCCATCGCGCAGCGCCGACTGCGGCCGCGACGGCCCCTTGATGACGCTGATGAGCTTGACGGGCGCCGTCTGCGCCAGCGTGAGGTCGCCTTGCGGGCTGCCCACCGGCATCAGCAGCGGCAGGTCGCGGTTGGTGCACAGCGCGCGCACGCCGAGCTGGCGCAGCTCGGCAGGGAACGGCGCCTCGTCGGCATCGACGACCGACAGGTAGAGTTCGGTGCCGATGTAGGACGTGCGCGGCCCCTCGCGCTGCTGCAACTGCGACATCAGCCGAGGCTCGCGCTGCACGGCGAAATACGCCTGGTGGCCGCGGTCTTCGGTATGGAAGGCGCTGTAGAAGGGCAGGAATCGCCACTCGCTGTTCACGCCCGTGCCGTAGCCCAGCACCTCGAGCACCGAGTGCACCTCGTAGTCCATCGGCCGCGCACGGTCGGGCACGACGTGAAATTCGGCGCTGGCGGGGTTGACCTGTATGCGGTCGCAGCGCTTTTCCAGCAGGTTGATGGCGGGCACGCAGTGCAGCGCCATGCTGCTGGCGTCCACCGCCTGCAAGAGCGCGTTGTCCGGGCGCGAGAAGAGGATGACGATGTCGACCTCGGTTTCGGCGTGCGCGCGCAGCGCCTCGCCGATGCCGCAGAGGTCGAAGAACAGGAAACGCTGCGCAAAGGCGAAGTACTCCTGCAGCAGACGGTAGCCCTGCAGGCCCTGCAGCGTGACCGGCAGCAGAGCTTCGCTGTCGTCGAAGCCCGCGGGCTCGACGATGTCGCCCCCCAGGGCCTCGTGCCAGGCGGCCGGCCGCCGCGTCGGCAGCACCAGCACGCCCATGGCGTGGCCGCACACCAGTTCGTGCAGGCGGTAGGCGACATCGTCTATGCCTGCGCAGTGCACCCGCAGGTCCTGCAGCGCGAGCTGCGAGAACTTGAGCCCGGCGGTGGTGTTGATTCGCAGGCGCAGGCCCGAACGGTACCTGCGCCACTCGGGCACCGCCGCCATGGGCAGGTCGGCCGCGTGGCTGAAGTACTCCACCTGCGTCAGCTCCAGCGGCCACATCGTGAGGTCGTGGGCGGTGCGAAACTCGCACACCGTGGCACCGGCCCGGCCCGACGGGCTGCTCATCGAGCTGCCGCGCGCGATCTTCAGGCCGCCGGCCAGGCCGGGGTCGCCCAGGTCGGGGTGGAACTGCGCGATCAGCATCGCCGGCGTCGGCGCCAGGAACTGCGGGTAGACGATCTCGAGCAGGCGCTGCGTGAAACGTGGGAACTCGGCGTCGAGCTTGAGCTGGATGCGCCCGGCCAGAAAGGCAAAACCTTCGAGCAGCCGCTCGACGTAGGGGTCGGTGACCTCCAGGCCTTCCATGCCCAGGCGGGCGGCGATCTTCGGAAACTGCTGCGCGAACTCGCCTCCCATCTCGCGCAGGTGGCGCAGTTCTTCGTTGTAGTAGCGAAGCAGGCGCGGGTCCATCAACGACTCGGTGTACTCATCGATCCAGCTCGCGCACGGCCACGCGGCCGGTCTCGAGATCGATGTCGGTGTGCAGCAGCAGTTCCAGCGGCACCGGCTGCGCCCAGAGCTGGCCCGTGATGCGGAAGCCGATCTGGTTGTGGTGGTCCATCTGCGCTTCGGACACCAGCACCTCGACCTGCAGGGTCTCGGGCAGGATGCGCGGCTCGTGGTCGAGGATGGCCTGGCGCACGCGCGCCTGCAGCACCAACGGGTCGATGGTCGAGGCCGTGTTGCCCGACAGGGCCGGCAGACCGTAGTTCAGCACCGAGTTGCGCGCGTGGGGCGCCTGAGACCAGTCGATCGCTTCGCCCGGCGCCGTGGCGTTGAAAAGCCAGGCCAGGTCGCGCAGCACGAGTTCGCGAAGGCGGTTGCGGTTGATGACGCGCGAGTCGCCCGACTCGACCCGCGAGTCGACCTCGTCGTCGGTCAGGCGGTCGAGCAGCGCGGGTTGAAGGCGGTCCCGGGCGCGCAAGGTCGACATGGCTCGCCCCGGGGCCTGCGGCGCGTCAGCCGGCCGCGACGTCGAGGGTGACCGACCGCACGTCCATCAGCCCGGTCTCGGCCACGTCGGTGACGATGAGCCGCTGGCCGAGGCCGGTAAAGACACCGGGCGACGACTCGCGCCAGTCGGTCAGGCGCGACAGCGCCAGTGCGTCGCCTGCGGCGAGGTCGGTCTCGGGATAGCGCGTGGGGATCAGGCCCACCACTTCACCGCCGTTGGTGAACTGGAAGTGCGCCGGCATCCAGATCGCGTCGCGCAGGTCTTGCGGCGGGTCGATGTCGACCTGCGACAGGCGGTTCCAGGGCAGCCAGTAGTAGCGGCCATTGATGACGGCTTCGAGCGTGGGGCCCAGGCGGCTGTCGGCGTCGGCGATCCACGCGAAGGGCTTGCCGTCGAGCTGGCCGGCCGAGGCGGGCGCCTGCTCCAGCGCCTGTTCGCGCAGCTGGCGCGCCGCATCGGGTTCGCCGCGCCCCTCGCGCAGCAGCGCCTCGATCAGCAGCGCGATCCAGGGTTCGGGTTCGCCGAAGAGCATGGGCACCTTGTGGCCGGCGAAGACCTGCATGCGCAGCGTCTCGCAGGCGATGGCCTCGCGGTAGGTCTGCACCATCGGCAAGGTGCCGGCATCGAGCTCGAACGAGACATTCAGCTGGTTCAGCGCGCGGTCCCACTGCCCCAGCACGCAGAGCAGCTGGAACATGAACACGCGCAGCTTGGCGTCTTGCGGCTTGGCGCGCACCTGTTCGGTGAGCAGCTTCAAGGCACGGGTGACATCGCCTTCTCGCAGGGCCTGTTCGGCTGCACTGGGGTTGGACATGCGGTCTCCGGAAGGATCAGTCAGGGCCGGCCTGGCCGGTGAAGCTCGACGCCCCCAGCGCACCGCCGGTCGCGCTTTGCGGGGTGTAGTCGATGGTGATCGACTTGAAGGTGAACGTGATGTTCTCCATCAGCACCGGCGTGCCGGTCTCGTCCACCGTCGAGTTCACGGCATAGGTGTTGATGCGTGCCTGGGTGAGCTTGACGATGAAATACGGCAAGGACGCACCGGGACCGCCGGCCTTGCGTACGGTCAGCACCGCGGTGGGCATGACCTCGTTGGTATTGAGCACCGACATCAAGGCCGTCGAGGCCTTGTCGACCTTCTTGACCAGCTTGAGCTCGCCCAGCTGGACACGCCCTGCCCGCTGCCCGCCCACGGCGGTGGGCGCCGACATGCCCCAGGACCAGTCGACGACGTCGATCTGGTTGGGGAAGTTCTTGTCGTTCGACTCACCGACGATCTCACCGGATCGCTGCCCGGTGGCCTTCAAGAACATGTCCGAACGGGCCACGGCACTTCCCTCGCACAGAATGAATCGGGACGTCAGGCGGCGCGCGGCCCTGAGGGCCGCGCTGCCGTTTTCGCGTCAAAGCCCGGCGAACCGGGCCGCGTCAGACGGACTGTTCGGCGATCTTGTAGGTGAACGGCAGCGCGTCGCCCAGCGAGCCGTCGGGCTTCTGCGGCTTGTAGGTGAACTTCACTTCGGCGAAGTTCAGCGAGATGTTCTCGGTGAGCCGGTCCTCGCCGCCCGAGCCACCGGTGCTCACCGACGTGACCAGCACTTCCTTCATCTCGATGGTGATGTACTCGACCTGGACCTTGCCGGCCTTGCGGATGTGCAGCGAGGCCGTCTTGAAATGTTCACCCGTGGCGCAGGCGCCGAGCAGTGCATGCGACGCGGAGTCGATGTACTTGGTGACCGAAATGTCCTGGAAGCTGGACTTGCCGCCGCCGCCGCCGCCGCCCTGGTGGGTGGTGCCGCTGTTCGACACGCCCCAGCTCCAGGCCAGGATGTCCATCGCCGCGCCCTTGACGAAGGTCTTGTCCACTGTTTCGCCCTTGATCGTGTCGATCTTCAGGAACATGTCTACAGCCATGGTTCTCTCCTATGTGCCCGATGCCGAGCGTTTCACACTGCGATCAACGCCCGGTGTGCCGGGCGTCCTCCGCTGCGCAGCCAGTGAAGGAAATGTCAGGATGCCCCGCCGAAGACGCTTCAACCAGCCTTCGCCGAGGGGAGCTTCGAAACCAAACGCAAGGAAACCGTGAGGCCCTCGAGCTGGTAGTGCGGCCGCAGGAAGAACTTCGAGCTGTAGTAACCCGGGTTGGCCGGGTCTTCCTCGACCACCACTTCGGCGGCCGCCAGCGGGTGGCTGGCCTTGTAGGCCTCCGACGAGCGTGCCGGGTCGCCGTCGACGTACTGGGAAATCCAGGTGGCCAGCCAGCGCTGGACGTCGTCACGCTCCTTGAACGAGCAGATCTTGTCGCGCACGATGCACTTCAGGTAATGGGCGAAGCGGCAGGTCGCGAACAGGTAGGGCAGGCGGGCCGCCAGGTTGGCGTTGGCCGAGGCGTCCGGGTCGTCGTATTCGGCCGGCTTGTGCAGCGATTGCGCGCCGATGAAGGCGGCGAAGTCGCTGTTCTTGCGGTGCACCAGCGGCATGAAGCCGTTCTTCGCCAGTTCGGCCTCGCGGCGGTCTTCGATGGCGATCTCGGTCGGGCACTTCATGTCGACGCCACCGTCGTCGGTGGGGAAGGTGTGCGTGGGCAGGTTCTGTACCGCGCCGCCCGACTCGATGCCGCGGATGCGCGTGCACCAGCCGTACTCCTTGAAGGACCGGTTGATGTTCGTCGCCATGGCGTAGGCCGCGTTGGCCCAGGTGTACTTGCCGTGGTCGGCCGCACCCGTCTCCTCTTCGAAGTTGAAGGCTTCGACGGGGTTCGTCTTCGAACCATAGGGCAGGCGCGACAGGAAGCGCGGCATCGCCAGGCCGACGTACTTCGAGTCTTCGCTCTCGCGCAGCGAGCGCCAGGCGGCGTACTCGGGTGTGGTGAAGATCTTGGTCAGGTCGCGCGGGTTGGCGAGCTCCTGCCACGAATCCATCTGCATCAGCGTCGGCGCAGCACCGGTGATGAAGGGTGCGTGCGACGCAGCCGCGATCTTGGCCATCTCGGTCAGCAGCTCGACATCGGGCGCGCTCTGGTCGAAGTGGTAGTCACCGACCAGGCAGCCGAATGGCTCGCCGCCGAACTGGCTGAACTCTTCGGAATAGATCTTCTTGAAGATCGGGCTCTGGTCCCAGCTCGTGCCCTTGTAGCGCTTGAGCGTCTTGCCCAGCTCGGCCTTGGACACGTTCATGACGCGAATCTTCAGCGACTCGTCCGTCTCGGTGTTGTTGACCATGTAGTGAAGGCCTCGCCACGCGCCTTCGAGCTTCTGGAAGTCCTCGTTGTGCAGGATGAGGTTGATCTGGTCCGACATCTTGCGGTCGATGGCCGCGATCATGGCCTCGATCGAGGCGACGACGTCGCTGCCGATCAACTGCGTCTGCGCCAGCGCGTGCTGCGCCAGCGTCTGCACGGCCTGCTCGACGGCACTCTTGGCGTCGTCGGACTTGGGCTTGAATTCCTTCTGCAGCAGCGACGCCAGGTCGCTGCCTTCCATGGTCACGCCAGCCAGTGCTGCAGTGGATTGGGATTCGGCCATTCGGGGCTCCTGTGAACTTTGTCGTGTGGGTTGCGAACCGCGCTCAGGCGTCGGCCGGCTTGGCCGACGTCGCCAGCGCACCGAGCAGGGCCGGGTCGGACATCAGCTTGCCGATGAGTTCTTCAGCTCCGCCCTTGCCGTCCATGTAGGTGACCAGGTTCTGCAGCTGCTGGCGCGCCTCGAGCAACTTGTTCAGCGAATCGACCTTGCGCGCGACGGCTGCGGGCGAGAAGTCGTCCATGTTGTCGAACGTGATGTCGACGCTGAGATTGCCCTCGCCGGTCAGCGCGTTGGGCACCTGGAAGGCCACCCGCGGCTTCATCGCCTTCATGCGGGCGTCGAAGTTGTCGACGTCGACTTCCAGGAACTTGCGGTCGGCCACCGGCGCCAGCGGGTCGGCGGGCTTGCCCGACAGGTCGGCGAGCACGCCCATCACGAAGGGCAGCTGGACCTTCTTCTCCGCGCCATAGACCTCCACGTCGTACTCGATCTGGACGCGCGGTGCGCGGTTTCGCGCGATGAATTTCTGGCTGCTGCTCATGGCAAGGCTCCTGTGCGACGTGGATGGGACTGAGTGTGACCGGGGGTTTTCTTCCAGTTGCCTGGTTTCGTCAAGTGGCTGCGTCGGGGTCTTCGATGCTCTCCGGGTCTACCCCGACGACACGCGCCACCTCGGCCAGCGCATCGGGCGCCAGCACCTTCATCAGTTGCAGGAAGTTGTGGCCGACCAGCTGGCGCGCCCTGCGCAGGAACAGCGGCGCCGGGTTGGTGGGT
The DNA here is from genome assembly GCA_013822265.1 of Leptothrix sp. (in: b-proteobacteria). GTDB lineage: Bacteria > Pseudomonadota > Gammaproteobacteria > Burkholderiales > Burkholderiaceae_C > Rubrivivax. Next base: position 3,003 of record PNKD01000102.1, on the reverse strand, counting down.
TCGGTGCGCTCGAGGTACTCGATGACCAGGTCGATGGCCCGCATGGCCTCGTCGCGCGAGGTCACGCTGCCGGAAAGCCCGCGGGCGGCACCGCGGCGGCCGCCGGACGCGCCTTCGCCCGCGCCGTCCTCGGCCTCGTCCTCGACCACATCTTCGGATTCGTCGGCCTCGGCAGGCAGCAAGTCGGCGATGCCCTTGACCACTGCGTGCAAGGGCCGCAGGTCGGGTGCCTCTTCGCTGCTGAGCCGGTCGCCGACCCGGGACATCAGCGCGCGCACCTGCACCACGGCCTCGGTGCACTGCCCGCGCAGCGCCGGTGCCTTGTCCAGCGCTGCGGCGAGCATCTTGCTCACCTGCTCCTTGGACATCTCGTCGCGGCCCGGCGTGACCGGTGCCAGGCCCAGCGCGGCCTCGACGTCACGGCCCAGCAGGACGCCAATGGCGCGGTCGTCGATGACCCGGGCGTCGCGCAGGTCACCCAGCAAGCCGGCCTGCTCGCGCAGCAGCGTCAGCGCATTGACGCGCCCGTAGAGGTCGCCGTCGTCGGGGTCAGGCAACGGGTGAAGATGGTCCCAGTGGGTGTCCAGCAAGCCGGTGATGAGCTCGATGCCGGGCACCAGCGCGCCATAACCGTGCATGTGCAACTGACAGCGCGCCCAGTCGATGGCCACGCGCAGGTCTCGCGTGCGGTCGAACAGGCCCTCGGCGATCTCGGCAGCCTTGCGCCAGTCGGGCGGCTCGGCCGGGCCGAACTGCGACTCGGGTTTGCCGGCGACGGCCTGCGTGAGCGCGAGGAAATCGTTGTCGTATTCGAGGTCGGGACCGCAGGGCGCCTCGGGGTCACCGAGGGGCTCGAGCCAGGCAGCGGCTCGGGTTTTGGCATCGTCCAGATCGCTCATCGGGTGGGTTCGTCTTCAGATCGCTGATGGAGCAGGGATGCGGCTCACGCCAAGCTGCACCACCGCTGTAAGCGGCGGAGTGTCGCAAGAATCGAGCATGGTGAGAAGGCCTAGCAAGCCCCTAGTCCATGACCCCGGCATGCAGGCCGGCGCACACTCGATGACCTGCATGTTGCACTGACGCCGGCACCGCGCCCGCCCCCCGTGTGGGGGGACAGTTGCCGATGGCGCAGCCACTGCACGCGTATTAGCATCGCCGGCCAAACTGAACGGGAGCACACGGCGCAATGGGCAAGAATATGCGCCGTTTGGCGAGTCGCGCTGGCCTCGGCCTGCAGCCGCCGGCGGGCCGGATGTCGACGCGAGTCGACCGCCGGCCTTGGGCCAAGAAGCGGGCCCTGCCCTGCCTGCTGGGCGCCTTGCTGATGCTGGCCAGCTCGGGTGCCGGCGCGCAGGTGCGCACCCCCACCATCGTGCCCACGCCGTCCGGCCTGGCGCCGCCCATCGCGACGCCCTCCAGCCCCGCCGCACTGCCGGCCCGACCGGCGCCGCCACGCGAACTGGGCAAACCCGATGAAGACCTGCGCCTCGACGTGGCCGGCTTCGCCGTCGACGACGACGCCCCGGCCGAGCTGCGTGCCGCGCTGCCGCGTCTGACGGCCTCGTTCGTGGGCAGGCAGCGCGGCTTCGAGGACCTGGTCAACGCCGCCGCCGAAGTCACTCGTTTCCTGCAGCGCGACCTGGGCTACTACCTGGGCTATGCCTACCTGCCCGAGCAGTCGCCCAACGTCGCGCCCGAGGGCAGCACGGTGCGCATCGCCGTGCTCGAAGGTCGGCTCGACCGCGTGCAGCTGAACTGGCGCGACGGCCTCGCCGTGAAGCGCGAGGTCATCGAAGCCTACCTGGCCCGACTGCAACCCGGCAGCGTGCTCAAGGTGCGCGACGTCGAGCGCGTGGTCTTCCTCGTCAACGACCTGCGCGGCGTCAGCACGCGCTTCGAGGTGCGCGCCGGCAGCCAGCCGGGCACCGCCACGCTGGTGGTCACGCCCAGCCCCGAGCGCGTCTACTCGGGCAAGGTCGAGTTCGACGTCAATGGCGCCGAGGCGCTGGGCGAATACCGCCTGGGCGGCCTGCTGCAGATGAACAGCCCCTTCGGCCGCGGCGACGGCTTCACGGCCAACGCGCTGGCGTCCTCCACCGGCGGTCTGGCCTTTGCGCTGCTGGGCTACACCGCGCCGGTGGGCAGCGACGGCGTCAAGGTCGGCGCCTCGCTGTCGGGGGTGCGCTACCGGCTCGACAAGGAGCTGTTCCCGCTCGACCTCAACGGCACGGCGGCCACCGTCAACACCTACGCGCTGTACCCGCTGGTGCGGTCGCGCAACCTCAACCTGTTCACGCTGGCGGCACTGGAGCTCAAGGCCTACACCGACCGCCAGGGCCTGGTCGAGGGCCGCACGCGCAAGACGGTCGACGCGCTGGCCATCGGCAGCACCGGCGACTTCCGCGACAGCCTGCTGGGCGGCGGCGTCAACACCTTCGACCTCAACCTCAGCGGCGGACAGGTGAAGTACCCCGAAGGCCGCAACCCGGCGCTCGACGACGACGCGCGCTACACCAAACTGACCTACGGCTTCACGCGGCTGCAGGACTGGATCACCGGGCGCGCGCTGGTCTACCTGAACCTGCGCGGCCAGTACGCGGTGAACAACCTCGACACCACCGAGCAGTTCCGCGTCGGCGGCCCCGACAGCGTGCGCGCCTTCTCGGCCGGTGAAGGCACGGGCGACATCGGCACGCTGGCCACCGTCGAACTGCGGCTCCTGCCGCCCGAAGGCTGGTTCGGCCGCACCGCCCGCGAGATGGTGTTCAGCGTCTTCGCCGACGCCGGCTACGTGCAATACCGCTACCGCCGGCGCATCACCGACGAGCTCAACGTCGGCAGCAACCGTGGCCTATTCAGCGGTGTCGGCATCGGGCTGAGCTGGGTGCGGCCGGGGGACTACGCACTGCGTTTGTCGGTGGCCCAGCCCACCGGCGGGGCGACGCGCGGCGGCGAGAAGATCGACAAGGTCAGGGCCTACCTGCAGGCCACGATGCTCTTCAA
>PNKD01000101.1 GCA_013822265.1 Leptothrix sp. (in: b-proteobacteria) | reverse complement strand
ACGCTGCACATCAACACCCAGACGGCGCGCGCCGCAGGCATCGCCGACGGCGACTGGGTCTGGGTGGAATCGCAATGGGGCCGCGTGCGCTGCAAGGCCAGCCACTCGCAGGCGGTGGAGCCTGGCACGGTCTGGACCTGGAATGCCATCGGCAAGGCCTCCGGAGCCTGGAACCTTGCACCCGACGCCAACGAGTCGCGTGAGGGCTTCCTGCTCAACCACCTCATCAGCGAAGAGCTGCCCGAGCGCGGCAGCGACGCCCGCATCTCGAACTCCGACCCCGTCACCGGCCAGGCCGCGTGGTACGACGTGCGCGTGCGGGTGGTCAAGGCCGATCAGAACGAACCCGCGCGCAGCGAGCCGCAGTTCCAGCCGATGCGCCTGTACCCCGGCATGGCGCAGCGGCCGGCCGAGCTCGCTTCGTTCGAGGCCATCGTCGCACCGGTCAAGGGGCGTCCGTGAGCGCGCCGGGCCGCTCCCAAGCGCTCATCCCGGAGCACGCAGTGCGGAGGGTAGGCCAATGAGCCGCAAGCAACTCGCGCTGGTCATCGACCTCAATGTCTGCGTCGGCTGCCACGCCTGCGTGACGAGCTGCAAGGAATGGAATGGTGCCGGTGCCGCCGGCCCGATGAGCGACCAGAGCCCCTACGGTGCCGACCCGAGCGGCACCTTCTTCAACCGTGTGCAGACCTTCGAAGTGGGCGAGTTTCCGCACACCGAGACGGTGCACTTTCCGAAGAGCTGCCTGCACTGCGAGGAGCCGCCCTGCGTGCCGGTGTGCCCCACCGGGGCCTCGTACAAGCGGGCCGAGGACGGCATCGTGCTCGTCGACACCGACAAGTGCATCGGCTGCAAGTACTGCGCCTGGGCCTGCCCCTACGGCGCGCGCGAACTCGACGCCAGTCAGAAGGTGATGAAGAAGTGCACCTTGTGCGTCGACCGCATCTACGACACCTCGATGGCCGAGATCGACCGCAAGCCCGCCTGCGTCAAGGCCTGCCCGACCTCGGCGCGCATCTTCGGCGACATCCACGACCCGCACTCGCAGGCGTCGCAGGCCATCCGCGAAAACGGCGGCTACGCGCTGATGCCCGAGTGGGGCACGCAGCCGGCCAACCACTACCTGCCGCGGCGCACGACGCGCATGCGCATCCACGCCGACGAACTGGTGCGCGCCGACAACCCGCTGGCCGTCGAAGGCCACGCGCCCAAGCCCCCCACCGACGCCGCCACCCTCGACGACGCGAGCTGGTAACCCCACCGCCCTGGCCCCGCACGACATGCATCCCGCGTTCTCCGTCCTCTTCCTCACCACGCTGATCGGCGCCGGTCAGGGCCTGTTCCTGGCCCTGTTCACGGTGCAGGTCCATGCACGGGTCGGGCTGCTGCCCCCGGTGGCCCAGCCGTCGTCGTTCTACGGCTGGGGCAGCACGATCGCCATGGCGCTGCTGGTGGCCGGGCTGTTCGCCTCGTTTTTCCACCTCGGCCGCCCCGAGCGGGCCTGGCGCTCGGCGGCGATGTGGCGCACGTCGTGGTTGTCGCGCGAGGTCATCGTGCTGCCGGCGTTCATGGGCGCCGTGGCGCTGTATGGCCTGCTGCACGCCGTGGGCTGGACACCGGCACTGCTGGCACAGCCGGCGGCCCCCGCCATCGACCTGAGCCTGGTCGTGGGCGTCGTGGGCGCGGTGCTGGCCTTGGCCCTGTTCATCTGCACCGGCATGATCTACGCGTGCCTGCGCTTCCTGGCCGAATGGCACACGCCGCTGACGCCGCTGAACTACACGCTGCTGGGGGCGGCCTCGGGCTTCACCCTGGCCGCGGCTTATGCCGCAACGGCGGCGCCCGAACTGGTCGGGTTCCTCTCGGGCTGGGCCGTCGTGCTCACGCTGGCGGGTGCCGCCGGCCGCGTCGCATCGCTGTGGCGCAACGCCCGGCTCAAACCCAAGTCGACGATCCAGACGGCCATCGGCGCCAAGCACCCGCAGGTGGTGCAGAAGTCGCAAGGCTTCATGGGCGGCTCGTTCAACACGCGCGAGTTCTTCCACGGCAAGTCGGCGTCGTTCATGCGGGCCATCAAGCCGGCCTTCCTCGTGCTGGCTTTCGTGCTGCCCGTGGCACTGCTGGCGCTGGGGCGCGGCGAGCCATCGGCCGGCGTGCTGGCGCTGGCCTTCGTGGTGCAGTACCTGGGGCTGCTCGCCGAACGCTGGTTCTTCTTCGCGCAGGCGCAGCATCCGCAGAACCTCTACTACCAAGCGGTGTCGTGAACGAGGCCGGCAGCGCATCGACTACCGAGCGCAGCCCGCGCTGGGCCGGCTTCTTCCCCTTCCTCGCCTGGTTCCCGATCAGCTCGCTGATCCTGCGCGGCGACGTGATCGCCGGCATCACCGGCGCGCTGGTGCTGGTGCCCAAGGCGATGGCGTATGCGCAGCTGTCGGGCCTGCCGGTGCACTTCGGCCTCTACGTGGCCTTCGTGCCGGCGATCCTCGGCGCGCTGTGGGGTTCGTCGCGCCAGCTCGCCACCGGCCCGGTGGCCATCGTGTCGCTGATGACGGCCGCCGCGCTGACACCGCTGGCCCCGCCATTCTCAGACCAGTACGTCGAACTGGCGCTGCTGCTGACGCTGATGGTGGGCGCGATCCAGTTCGCGCTCGGCGCGCTCAAGCTCGGCACCATCGTCAACTTCGTCTCGCACCCGGTGATCCTGGGTTTCATGAATGCGGCGGCGATCATCATCGCGCTGTCGCAGCTGGACATGCTGCTGGGCATCCCCAAGGGCCGCAGCCATTCCTTCCTCGGCGACATCGCGCAGATGCTGAGCTTCGTGCCCCAGACGCACCTGCCAACGCTGGCCATGTCGGCGTTCGCGCTCGTGCTGATGCTGCTCCTCAAGCGTTTTCCCGCAGTGGCCAAGCTCAACGTGCTGATCGCCGTGCTCGTGACCGTCATCGTCAGCGCGGCCATCGGCTACGAGCGCAATGCGCGCGCCGCCATCGACCAGATCGCCGACACCGAAGTGCGCGAACGTGCCCAGCGCTACGCCGAGACGAGCGTGCGCATCCAGCAGGCCGAGGCGATGGCGTCTGCACAGGCGGCGCAGTTGCGCGGCATGGAAGGCGGCGACCGGCGAGAGATGGCCGCGCTGCGCCACCAGATGCACCTGAGCGAACTCGATGCGGCCGACCTGGCCGCCGACAACAAGGAGCGCTGGAACCGGCTGCAGCGTGTGCGCTTCGAACGCACCGAGGGCGCGCCGGCCCTGCACCTGAGCGGGCAGGTGCCGGCCGGGCAGGCCGGCGACGGCCACGCCTGGCGCCTGAAGAAGATCGTCGGCCAGGAACTGCATCTGGCCGGCGGAGGCGACGTCGTGGGCAACATCCCGAGCGGGCTGCCCGCGCTGCGGGTGCCCAAGCTCGGCCTGGACGCCGTCGCAGCGCTGCTTTCGGCGGCGCTGGTCATCGCGCTGGTGGGCTTCATGGAGTCGATCGCCATGGCCAAGGCGCTGGCGGCCAAGACGCGCCAGCGGCTGGACCCGAACCAGGAACTGATCGGCCAGGGCGTGGCCAACCTCGGCGGCGCGTTCTTCCAGTCCTACCCGGCCAGCGGCTCGTTCACCGGCTCGGCCATCAACCTGCAGGCCGGCGCGCAGACCGGCTTGGCCATGATCTTCAACGGGCTGTTCGTCGTCGCCACCTTGCTGGTGTTGACACCCTATCTGTACCACCTGCCCAAGGCGACGCTGGGCGTGATCATCCTGATGGCGGTAACGAGCCTGGTCACGCCGGCGGCGCTCAAGCACACCTGGCGCGCCAGCCGTGCCGACGGCGTCGTGGCGGCGGTCACCTTCGTCGTCACGCTGCTCGCGGCGCCGCACCTGGACCGCGGCATCATGATCGGCGCGGCGCTGGCCGTGCTGATCTACCTGTACCAGACGATGCGGCCACGCATCGCCGTGCTCGGCCGCCACCCCGACGGCGCGCTGCGTGACCGCCACGTGTTTGCCGACCTGCCGGACAGCCCGGACGTGCTGGCGCTGCGCTTCGACGCCGGGCTGTACTTCGCCAATGCCGCCTTCTTCGAGGAACAGGTGCTGGCCGCCGTGGCGTCCAAGCCGGGCGTCCAGTACGTGCTGATCACCGGCGCGGCCATCAACCGCATGGACGCCTCGGGCGAGGAAGTCGTGCGCCATCTCGTCGAGCGCCTGCGCGCGGGCGAGGTCACCGTCGTGTTCAGCGGCTTGAAGAAGCAGGTGCTCGACGTCATGCACCGCACCGGGCTGGACGCGCTGGTCGGTGCGCAGAACATCCTGCCCAACGACGACCTGGCGCTGGTGGCGATCTACCGGCTACTGGGGCGCAGCGGGGTGGGCGAGTTGCTGCCGCCACCGACCGCTGAATCCACGGCCTCCCCAGCAGGGACGGCAGGCGCCTGATGCGGCTCTCCGCACACGCCAACAGCTGGCTGCCCATGCGGGCCTGGTGGCCGCAGGTCACGCGCCAGACGCTGCGCGGCGACGCCACCGCCGCGCTCACCGGCGCCGTGATCGTGCTGCCGCAGGCGGTGGCCTTCGCCACCATCGCCGGGCTGCCGCCGCAGTACGGCCTGTACGCCGCGATGGTGCCGACCATCGTGGCGGCGCTGTGGGGGTCGAGCTTCCATCTCGTCTCGGGCCCCACGACCGCGATTTCGGTGCTCGTCTTCGCCACGCTCAGCCCGCTGGCCGAGCCCGGCAGCGAGCGCTACATCGGCATGGTGCTGACGCTGGCGCTGCTGGCCGGCGTGTTCCAGCTGGCCATGGGCCTGGCACGCCTGGGCGCGCTGGTCAACTTCATCTCGCACACGGTGATCGTCGGCTTCACGGCCGGCGCGGCACTGCTCATCGTGGCCAGCCAGATCAAGAACTTCTTCGGCCTGGCGGTGCCGCGGGGTGCCGAGTTCCACGAGACGCTGCTCTACGCCGCCGAGCACCTGGGCGAGGCGCACGTCTGGGTCCTGGCCGTCGGCGCAGTCACGCTCGCGTCGGGGCTGTTGGCGCGGCGTGTGCTGCCGCGGTGGCCGTACATGATCGTGGCCATGGTGGCCGGCGCCATCACGGCGGCCGTGCTGAACCTGGCCCTGGGCGCCGAACGCACCGGCATAACCACCATCGGTGCACTGCCCGGCGCGCTGCCCGTGCCGTCCTTGCCCGACCTGTCCTACGCCACGCTGAAGTCGCTGCTGTTCCCGGCGGCGGTGGTGGCCGTCATCGCGCTGACCGAGGCGGTGGCCATCGCGCGTTCGGTGGCAGCCAAGAGCGGCCAGCGCCTCGACGCCGACCAGGAGTTCATCGGCCAGGGCCTGTCCAACATCGCCGGCAGCTTCTTCTCGGCCTATCCGTCCAGCGGCTCGTTCAACCGCAGCGGCATCAACCACGCCGCCGGCGCCAGCACACCGCTGGCCGCGGCGCTGTCGGCGCCTATCCTGCTGGCCATCGCGCTCCTGGCCGCCCCCTTGGCAGCCTACCTGCCTGTGGCGGCCCTGGCGGGCATCCTCTTCATCGTCGCCTGGGGCCTGATCGACTGGCACCACATCGGCCAGATCCTCAGGCACCACCCGCACGAGCGCATCGTGCTGCTCGTCACCTGGGTGGGCGTGCTGATCGACCTGGAAAGGGGCCTGTTCTTCGGCATCGTCGTCTCGCTGCTGTTCTACCTGTACCGCACCTCGCAGCCCTCCGTCGAAGAGCGCGCCCCCCCGACCGCCGCCCGGGGTGATGTCCGACGCAAGATGGTGGCGGCCAGCGAGACCGATCCGCCGTGCCCGCAGCTGGCGATGCTGCGCGTGCGCGGCTCGATCTACTTCGGTGCCGTCGAACACGTGCGCGAGGCCCTGCACCGTGTCGACGAGACCGATGCACGCCGCAAGTGGGTGCTGCTGATGGCGCAGGGCATCAACTTCGTCGACCTCGCGGGGGCACAGCTGCTGGCCGACGAGGCGCAGCGCCGCCGCGCCCTGGGCGGCGCACTGTTCGTCGTCGGCGCGCAACCGGCGGTGCGGCAGATGCTCGAGCGCAGCGAGCACATCGCAGCCATCGGCGCAGAGCGCTTGATTGCGCACAAGGGTGACGCCTTGCGTGCGGCCTACCCCCTGCTCGACAGCGCCGAGTGCCGTGCGTGCAGCAAGCGCGTGTTCGAGGAATGCCATGTCGTGCTGCCCGACGGCACGCCCCGGCCGGAGAACCCGCCCGAATCGTCATCGGCAGCCAACCGGAGTGAATCCCCATGAGCGACGCCCTCAACTACCTCGTCAAGGCCCGACCCGACGCGGTGGGCCACTACTTCGCCTTCCTCAAGGCCTGCGGCACGCGGCTCGACCCGAAGACGCGCGACCTGATCTCTGTCATCAGCAAGGTGCACGCGCAGACCGAACGCGGCTTCAAGCAATACCTGGGCCGCGCGCTGCGCGAAGGCTGCACGCCCGCCGAGGTGCTGGACGCGCTGCTGATGGCCTTTCCGATCCTGGGCTTGGCAAAGATCGTCTGGGCCGTGGACATCATCCTGGCGCTGGACCTGCCGGAGTTCCAGCCCGGCGCGTTGGGCGCGGCCGGCGATTGGCACGACGTGATGGCGACCAAGGGTTTCAAGGTCGGCGAGACGGCGCGCGTGCAGTGCGACGGCCGCGGCCTCTTCGTGCACCGCACCGAGACCGAGTGGCGCGTCTACGACAGCCGCTGCCCGCACCAGACCACCGACATTCCCCACCTGGCCCTCGAGGGCTGCACGCTCACCTGCCCCAAGCACCAGTGGGCCTTCGACGTGCGCAGCGGCGACTGCATCGCCAAGGGCACGAGCCCGCTCAAGCAATGGCCCAGCAAGGTCGCCAAGGCTCGCCTGCTGGCGCTCTGGTGAGACCCCACGCGCGCACCCCTCCACTTCCTTTTCCCGCGGCAGTCCCTTCCATCAACGACTGGAGATAGACCATGAGAACGCTGAACCCGATCCTCAAGCTCACGCCGCTGGCGGCCTTGCTTGCCGCGGCACTGCCCGCGCTGGCCACCAACGGCTACTTCCCGCACGGCTACGGCCTCAAGGCCAAGGGCATGGGCGGCGCGGCCACGGCGCTGGCGCAGGACAGCCTGGGCGGCGCCACCAACCCCGCCAGCATGGTGTGGGCGGGCGCGCGCCTGGACGTCGGCATCGACGTCTTCATGCCCAAACGCGATGCCGAGCGCTCGGGGTCGGCCGTGCCGACGCTGAACGGCAAGGTCACCAGCGACAGCAACCGCTTTTACGTGCCCGAGTTCGGCTACAACCGCATGATGAGCGACCAGTGGTCGCTGGGCGTGTCGGTATACGGCAACGGCGGCATGAACACCAACTACCCCGCCGGCAACTTCAACTGCGGCGGCGGCCCGGCCAACATCCTCTGCGGTTCCGGCCGTATCGGTGTCGACATCTCGCAGCTCATCATCGCGCCGACCGTCGCCTACAAGCTGAACGCGCAGCACTCGGTGGGTGTGGCCGTGTTGCTGGGTTACCAGCAGTTCAGGGCCCAGGGCCTGCAGGCCTTCGACAACGCCCCGGGCTTCCCGCCGTTCACCGGCGCGCCGGGCAGCGTGACCAACAGGGGCTACGACAGCGCCACCGGCGTCGGTCTGCGCCTGGGCTACATGGGCCGGTTGACCGACACCGTGACGGTGGGCGCGGCCTACGCGCCGAAGATGAACATGGGCCGCTTCGACAAGTACAAGGGCCTGTTTGCCGACGGCGGCGACTTCGACATCCCTTCGCACTACAGCTTCGGCATCGCCTTCACGCCCACGCCCGCCGTGACCCTGGCGCTCGAAGTCGGCCGCATCAACTACAGCGACGCCTCGTCGGTATCGAACCCGAGTTCCAACCGGGCGCCGCTGGGTGCAGCCAACGGGCCCGGCTTCGGCTGGAAGGACATCGACATCTTCAAGCTCGGCGTGTCGTGGCGCGTGTCGGACACGCTGACGCTGCGCGCGGGCTACAACAAGGGCGACAACCCCATCACCCCGGCCGACGTCAGCTTCAACGTGCTGGCGCCCGGGGTCATGGAGGACCACTACACGGCCGGCCTCACCTGGGCGCTCGACAGCGCCAGCGAACTCACGGCCGCGTTCATGGTCGCGCCGCGCAAGACCGTCACTGGCCCGTCGATGTTCAACTCGCCGGCCATCATTCCGCCCGGCGGGCTGGGCGGCAACGAAACCATCGGCATGAAGCAGACGGGTTTCGGCCTGGCGTGGGGGCGCAAGTTCTGACCACGCACCGGCAGGCGAGACCCCGGGACGACACCCGGCCGGCGGCCGGTCGATCGTCCTCGGGCCTCAGCGCCCGGTGCCCTGCACCAGGCGCTGCAGCGCCTCGGGGTGGCGCAGCTCGAGTTCGCGGTTGCGGCGGATCTCGAGCACGCCGTCGCGCTGCAGTTTCGAGAAGGTGCGGCTCACCGTCTCGAGCTGCAGCCCGAGGTAGCTGCCAATCTCTTCACGCGTCATGCGCAGCACCAGCGCCGTGGCAGAGAAGCCGCGCGCTTGCAGGCGTTGGGTCAGGTCGAGCAGGAAGGCGGCGATACGGCCTTCGGCGTTCAGGGTGCCCAGCACCAGCATCATCGACTGGTCGCGCGTGATCTCGCGGCTCATGAGGCGGTGGAACTCGTGCTGCAGCGAAGCGAAATCGCGCAGCAGCTCGTTCAGCGGCTCGAAGGGCATGACGCAGACCACGCTGTCCTCGAGCGCCTGCGCATCGGCGCCATGCTGGCCGCTGCCCAGGGCGTCCAGCCCGAGCAGTTCGCCCGAGAGGTGGAACCCCGTGACCTGGCTGCGGCCCTGCTCGTCGCTGACGCAGGACTTGAAGAATCCGGCGTGCACCTCGTACAGCGCCCCCAGGGGGTCGCCCTGGCGGAACAGCAGGGCACCCCGCGCCACCACGCGCCGCTCGGCGGCCAGCTTGCCCAGCCGCTCGACGCCGTCCGGGTCGAGCCCGGCGGCCACGCCGAACAGCGGCACACGGGCACCGTCGCCCTGCGCACCGCCGGCTGCGGCAGAGCCGGATTGAGTGGAAGGGCGTGCCATCGACACCATGACAGTACTGCTCCCCCTGGTCTTCAGGTCTTGCCGGGCTGGTTCCGGGGTGGCCCGGCCGCGCGCCCTGCACCCCGATCTGGTGACCGGCCTGGCGATTGTGGGACGAATGCGCCGCGCGACGCGCTCATCCCAAGACCGCGTCAGGGATTAACGGCAGAACCGGGCGCCGCCGGCCCTCAGGTGGCCGCCTCGGCGCCGGCGCGGAACACGCGCTTGAGCATGCGCAGCAAGGCCACGCGGTCGGGCATGGGCGCGCCGCACGAGGTGCGCGCCTTGAGGGCCAGGTCCAGCGCCCCTTCTAGGCCGTTGCGCTCGACCGAGTACGAGGTGTTGCGCGCCTTGCCCTTGCGGTCGGTCCAGCTGGCGGCGACACGCAGCACCTGATGCTGCACGCCCTCCTTCCACATGAAGCGAATGCCGGCGGCCTTGGTGAGGCTGCTGCGCAGCACGCGGCCCTGCGGGCTGCCGCCGCGCTCGCGCGCCTTGGGCAGGCCGAGGGCGCGCGCCTCGCGCTCGGCGGCACGGCGCGCCTTTTCGGGGCTGCCGTAGCGCCCGCTGCCGAAGAACTTGGAAAGGCCGCTGCCGCCGCCATCGATGCGCAGTTGGTGGCCCTGCACGACGCCGCCTGTGCGGATGACGACGATGTGGGCGTGGGTCGGAGACATGGGATCTGGTACCTGTGTTCGTTGGTTGACCCGGTGATTTTAGGGACTGAAGTCGATCGACGGAACCCGGTCAGTCCGCCCCCTTGTCAGGCGGGGGCGTCCCGGGCGGCGGCGCGACGGCCTTCGCCTCGGCCGGGGCCGCCGCCGGCGCCTCGGTCAGCGTCATCAGGATGTCGGCGTACCAGGCGCAGTTCAGGCCCAGCGACTCGTCCAGTTCGAGGTCGCGGCTGCCCATGTCCAGGCGCGACGAATGCACGCCCAGCAGCTTCCAGGGCAGCACGCCGTCACCTTCGGGCACCCGCATGACGACCGGCGCACCGCTGGTGCCCCGGTGGGTGCGCGCGTCGGTGAGAAAGTAGCCCTGGCCCTGGAAACGCAGCCCGAACGCCGACGCGATGGCCGCCTGGCGCACCACCGGCAGGTGGTGCAGCGCATCGTGGAAACCCAGCGGAAAACCCACCACCAGCAGCGGGCTGCCCACCTCCACCTCGTCCAGCGTGGCCTGCAGGTGGGCGGGTGTGAAGCTGTGCAGGGCCACCCCGGACGGCAGCGCCTCGCGCTCGAGCTCGACCACCGCGACGTCGATCTCGCCACCCTCGTCGCGGCCCTGGCGCCAGATGCTCTTGCCGTCGCGGAACAGCAGCACCGACAGGCCGATGGACCGCGTGAGGTTGGCCGCGTCGGTGTGCAGCTCGATCTCTATGCGGTTGGGGTGGTGGTCGGAGGGCTCGTCGATGACGACGTGCCGGCTGGTCACCAGGAACAGGCGCCGATCACGCTCGAAGAAGAAGCCGCTGGCCCCCGTGAGCGCGCGTTTGCCGTCGAAGGTGGAGACACGGGCCGTCGTGAGCAGGATGGATTCGATCATGAGCCCTCGATCATGAGCCCTAACACGCGCCAGGTCGCAGCAATCCACACGCACCCAGCCCTGCTTGAAGATCGGGTTGCGCGGGCGGCCGGTGCCGGGCTCCAGGCGGATGGAGTTGAAGGCTTCGCCCGAGGGCTCGACGCCAAAGGCGCGGCCGACACGCTCGACGCCCGCGCCCTCCAGTGCCATGCCGTAGACCAGCGGCTTGCACACCCACCGGATGGTGAAGCGGCGTGCGCGCGTCGCCGACCTCGTGGACCTGGCCGTCGGCGGTGGCCAGTGCGCTGCCGAAGCCAGCAGGGTCGGCCTTGGCCAGTTCGGGGATGGAGGTGGCGACACGGCCACTGCCGTCGGCGGCGAAGCCTTGGTGCAGGCGTTCCAGAAACGTCTGAACGGGCGCGGGCGTGACGGCGGATGCGGCGTCGGGGCTCACGTACTACCGGTCGAGCCACTTGCGTGTGCACCGCGAGCGCCTGCGGCGCACCGTGTCCGTGCCAGGCCTCGGGCGGTCTGCCTTAAGCTTTCTTCGTTGCGCCCCGAGGCCGTGAGCCCAAACCCCGCCTCACGCGATATCGACGCCCCCACGGAGATCCGCCATGCCGCTGGCCCCCATCACCACCGCCCGACCCCGCACCCGCCCCGCCATCAGGCGGCATCCCGCATGAAACCGCCGCTGCCGCAAGGCGCCACCGTGCTGGTGGTGGGCGCCGGCATCATGGGCACCGGCATCGCCCAGGTGGCCGCACAAGCCGGGCACGCCGTGCGCCTGTTCGACACCCGCGAGGGCGCGGCGGCCACGGCGCGGGCTCTTCTGGGGGCGACCTTCGACGGCCTCGTGGCCAAGGGCCGGCTCGACGCCGTGGCGGCACAGGCCACGCTGGCGCGCATCGAAGCCGTGCCCACGCTGGCGCACGGCGCCGATGCGGCGCTGGTGATCGAGGCCATCGTCGAGGACCTGGCGGCCAAGCGGGCGCTGCTGCGCGAGCTCGAGGCGGTGGTGGCCGCCGACGCCGTGCTGGCCACCAACACGAGCTCGATCTCGGTCACCGCGATCGCCGGCGCGCTGGCTCGGCCCGGCCGCGTCGTCGGCATGCACTTCTTCAACCCGGTGCCGCTGATGAAGCTGGTGGAGGTGGTCTCGGGCCTGCAGACCGATCCCGCGGTGGCCGGCGCGGTGTTCGCGCTGGCCCAGGCCTGGGGCAAGGTGCCGGTGCACACGCGCAGCACGCCGGGTTTCATCGTCAACCGCATCGCGCGACCCTACTACGCCGAGGCGCTGGCGCTGCTGCAAGAGCAGGCCGCCACGCCGGCCGTGCTCGACGCCTGCCTGCGCGCGGCGGGCTTTCCCATGGGGCCCTGCGAGCTGATGGACCTCATCGGCCACGACACCAACTTCGCGGTGACAAGCGCCGTCTACGAGGCCAACTTCCAGGACGCGCGCTACCGGCCCAGCCCGCTGCAGCGCGAGATGGTCGACGGCGGCCTGCTCGGGCGCAAGAGCGGGCGCGGCTTCTACGCCCACCCCGACGACGGCTCGGGCGCGCTGCCGGTGGCGCTGCACGAGGCGCCGGCGACGGCACGCGAGGTCACGGTGCACGGTGACGGCGCCATCGCCGACCAGCTGGAGCAGGCCGCCACGCGCGCGCTGGCGGCGCAGGGCTGGGGCCCGGCGCGGCTGCGCCACGGCGACTGGACCGGCGTCGAGATCGACGGCGCGCGCCTGGTGCTGACCGATGGCCATACCGCCACCGGGCTGGCGGCACGCTGCGGCGTGGCGCGCCTGGCGGTGTTCGACCGCCCGCCGGTGCCCGCCGCCCCGGGCAGCGCGCTGGCCTACGCCGTGGCCGAGCAGGCCGATGTCGACTGGCGCAACCAGGCGCCGGCCTGGCTGGCGGCGCTGGGGCACACGCCGCTGGCCGTGGCCGACACGCCGGCCCTGGTGGTGGCGCGCACGCTGGCCATGCTGATCAACGAGGCGGCCGACGCCGTGCAGCAAGGCGTTTGCAACCCCGAGGGCGCCGACGCGGCGATGAAACTGGGCGTCAACTACCCGGCCGGGCCCTTCGAGTTCCTGGCGCGCTGGAGCGCGGCCGAGGTGGTGGCCCTGCTCGACACGCTGGACGGCCACTGCCGCGGCGAGCGCTACCGCGCCAGCCCCTGGCTGCGGCGGCGCGCCGGCGGCGCGCACTGAGTACACTCGCGGCCCCCATGGCCACCGGCATCCACATCACCGACATCGAGGCTGCCATCAACTGGTGGCGCGAGCGTTCGCCCTCGCCCGACGGCGTCACGGCCTGCGCCGAGGTGCGCGCGCTGGCCGAGGTGTATGCGCTGATGGTCTACTACCGCGAGACGCTGTGCGACGAGGCCAGCATGCCGGCCAGGGCCGCGCAAGCCTGGCTGGACTGGTATGCCGGCACACCCGACGCGCCCTGCATCGCGATCTGCAGCACCAGCCAGGGCGACGCGGTCTGCAAGGGCTGCGGCCGCAGCTTCGACGAGGTGCAGCATTGGCCGGCCTACACGCCGGCCGAAAAGCGCAGCGTGTGGCGGCGCATCACGATGGAAGGCACGGCTTGGCGCTTCAACCGCTATGCCGAGCGCGCCCGCCTGGCCAGCGGCGCCGACCACCCGCCACCCGAGACCTTCGTCGCGGCGGCGCCGCCGACCGGGCGCACTTGAACGCCAGCCCTGGCCCGGGCGCCGGCGCCACGGCGGCCACCGGCGAAACCGAGATCGCGGCGCTGCTGGCGCCGCACCCGCGCGGCAACTGGGCCGACAGCGCGCGGCGCATCGCCCCGCTGGCCTGGCCGGTGCTGGTCGGCCAGCTCTCGGTGCTGGCCTTCGGCACCATAGACACGCTCTTCGTGGCACGCGCCTCGGCCGCCGACCTGGCGGCGCTGGCGGTGGGCTCGGCGGCCTACATCACCGTCTTCATCGGTTTCATGGGCGTGGTGCTGGCGCTGGCGCCCATCGTCGGCCAGCTGCACGGCGCCGGGCGCAGCAGCGAGGCCGGCCGCCAGGTGCACCAGGCGGTCTGGATCGCGCTGGCGCTGTCGCTGCTGGGCAGCACGCTGCTGGTGTTTCCGCAGCCCTTCCTGGCGCTGGCCCACGCCGGGCCCGAGGTTGCCGGCAAGGTGCGCGGCTACCTGCTGGCGCTGGCGTTCTCGCTGCCGGCGTCGTTGCTGTTCACCGTCTACCGCGGCTTCAACGTCGCGGTGTCGCGCCCCAAGGCGGTGATGGTGCTGCAGCTGGCCGGGCTGGTGCTGAAGGTGCCGCTGTCGTGGGCGCTGGTGTTCGGCGTGCCGGCCATCGGCGTGCCGGCGCTGGGCGTCACGGGTTGCGGCATCGCCACCTGCATCGCGATGTGGTCGCAGGTGCTGGCCGCCGCGGCGCTGGTGCGGCGCGACCCCTTCTACACCCGCTTCAAGCTGCTGGGCCGGGGCCTGCACCGCCCGCAGCGGGCGCCGGTGCTGGCGCAGCTGCGGCTGGGCGTGCCGATGGGCCTGTCCATCCTCGTCGAGGTCACGGGTTTTGCCTTCATGGCCTTTTTCATCGCGCGCCTGGGCACGACGCCGGTGGCCGGGCACCAGATCGTCGTCAACCTGGTGTCGATGCTGTTCATGGTGCCGCTGGCACTGGCCAACGCCACCGGCACGCTGGTGGCGCAGCGCATCGGCGCCGGCGACGCGCCCGACGCGCGGCGCCTGGGCTGGCACGACCTGCAGCTGGGCACGGCGCTGGCGACGGTGATGGGTGTGGCGATGTTCGCGCTGCGCGAACCCATGCTGCGCCTGTACACGCACGACGCCGCCGTGCTGGCCGCGGCGCTGCCGCTGGTGGCCTGGCTGGTGCTGTTCCACGTCGCCGACGCCGTGCAGACCATCGCCGCCTTCGTGCTGCGCGCCTACAAGATCGTCACGCTGCCGGTGCTGATCTACGTCGCCGCGCTGTGGGGCGTGGGCCTGGTCGGCGGCTACCAGCTGGCCTTCGACGTGCCCGGCGCGGTACCCGCCAGCCTGCAGGGCGCGCCGGGTTACTGGTTTGCCGCCACCTGCGGGCTGGTGCTGGCCGGCGTGGCGCTGTGCGCCTTGATGGTGTGGGCGCTGCGGCACCAGGGTCGCCATGGTGAGCCTGCGAACGTGACGTAGGCCCTTCGGCGATCGGCGGCAATCCCCCGCGGCGATGGCGGCGGCGGGCGATACTGCGCAATTGTTCGCCCGCCAGATTCGAGTGGAGGAACGCGCAGTGAGCGCGCCGGGCCGCTCCCAAACGCTCATCCCGAAGCGCGCAGGGTAGCCCGGTGAGCCTGCGCACGCGACTGCTGTTCCTCGTCCTGTTGGCGACACTGTTGCCCACGCTGCTGGTCGCGCTGCGTTTCCTGCGCGACAGCGAGGGCGAGATCGCTGCGGCCGTGCAGTCGCTGGCGACCGAGGCCGCCGACCTGGCCAGCGACCTCGAGCACCGGGTGCACGGCACGGCCCAACTGCATTACGGCCTGGCCAACGCGCAGGTGCTCGAGACCCCTGACCGCGCGGCCTGCTCGGCCTACCTGGCTGCAGTGCGCGAAGCCTATCCCCAGTACACCGGCATCGTCAGCGTGCTGCCCGACGGTGAGCTGTTTTGCAACTCGATACCCGGCAACCGACGCGTCAATCTCAGCGACCGCGGCTACTTCAAGCGCGTGATGGCCGGGGCCGACGGCCTGGTGCTCGCGCCGGTGTTCGGCCGCCTGACCGGCACGGCCCTGCTGCTCTTCGCCGGCGGGTGGCCGCTGGCCGAGGTCGGCATCCGGCGCCCGGTCGAACGCATCACGACCATGGTGCGTGCGATGGGCATGGGCAACCTCGACTCGCGCATAACGCCGCCCTACGCGCGCGGTGAACTGGGCGGGCTGATGGCGGCGCTGAACAGCAGCGCGGCATCGCTGCAGCAGCAGCGGCGGGCCATCGACGAGC
The DNA here is from genome assembly GCA_013822265.1 of Leptothrix sp. (in: b-proteobacteria). Classification (GTDB taxonomy): domain Bacteria; phylum Pseudomonadota; class Gammaproteobacteria; order Burkholderiales; family Burkholderiaceae_C; genus Rubrivivax. The sequence continues at coordinate 291 of PNKD01000101.1, read as the reverse complement.
TCGGCCAGCAGCTGCGCCAGGCGCAGAAGCTGGAAGCCATTGGCACGCTGGCCGGCGGCATCGCGCACGACTTCAACAACGTGCTGGGCGCCATCCTGGGCAAGGTGTCGCTGGCGCAGGAAGAGGCGCCGGCCGATCGGGCGACCCCGCACCACCAGGAACAGATTCGCCGCGCCGCGCTGCGTGCGCGCACGTTGGTGCAGGGCATACAGGCCTTTGGTCGAGCCGGCGCGCCGACGCCCACCGTGCAACCCCTGCACACCGTCGTCGAGGAAGTGCTGGCGCTCGCGC
>PNKD01000100.1 GCA_013822265.1 Leptothrix sp. (in: b-proteobacteria) | reverse complement strand
CTACGATGCACCGGATGACCGCAGAAGAACAACGAACCCCTGTCGCCGTGATCGGCGGCGGCCCCGCCGGCCTGATGGCCGCCGAAGCGCTGGCGCAGGCCGGCCACGCCGTGCACGTCTACGACGGCATGCCGTCGGTGGGGCGCAAGTTCCTGCTCGCCGGCAAGGGCGGGCTCAACCTCACGCACAGCGAGCCCTTCGAACCCTTTGTCTCGCGCTACGCCGAACGCGCGCCGGCGCTGCGGCCACTGCTGCAGGCCTTTGGTGCCGAGGCGCTGCGCGAGTGGGCCGCGGCGCTGGGCGTGGCCACCTTCGTCGGCAGCTCGGGCCGCGTGTTTCCGCAGGACCTGAAGGCCGCGCCGCTGCTGCGCGCCTGGCTGCACCGGCTGCGCGGCCAGGGCGTGGCCTTCCACATGCGCCACCGCTGGCTGGGTTTCGACGACGCCGGGGCGTTGCGTTTTGCCGCACCCACCGGCGAGGTGCTGGTGCAGGCGGCGGCCACCGTGCTGGCGCTGGGCGGCGCGAGCTGGCCGCGCCTGGGCTCCGACGGTGCCTGGGCACCGCTGCTGGCCGCGCGCGGTGTCGCCGTGGCGCCGCTGCGGCCGGCGAACTGCGGTTTCGACATCGGCTGGAGCGCGCACTTCGCCAGCCGCCACGCCGGGCAGCCGCTCAAGGGCGTGGCCATCGAGTTCGAAGGCTGGCAGCAGGCCGGCGAGTGTGTCGTCACCGCCGGCGGTGTCGAAGGCAGCCTGGTCTACGCCGTGTCGGCGCTGCTGCGCGAACGTATCGCGGCCCGCGGCGAGGCCGTCTTCCACCTCGACCTGCTGCCGCAGCGCTCGCTGGCCTGGGTGCAGGCCGAGCTGGCCCACCCGCGTGGCCCGCGTTCGCTGTCCACGCACCTGAAGACGCGGCTCAAGCTCGACGGCGCCAAGGCCGGCCTGCTGTGGGAGCTGGTGCCCAAGGACGTGCAGGCCGACCCGGCGCAATTCGCCGCCGCGATCAAGGCCCTGCCGATACGCGTCACCGCGCCGCGGCCCGTGGCCGAGGCCATCAGCACCGCCGGCGGCGTGCCCTTCGAGGCGCTGGATGCCGCGCTCATGCTCAAGGCGCTGCCCGGCGTGTTCTGCGCCGGCGAGATGCTCGACTGGGAGGCGCCCACCGGCGGCTACCTGCTGACGGCCTGCTTCGCCAGCGGGCGCGTGGCCGGGCAGGGCGCCGCCACCTGGCTGGCGCGGGCGTCGGGGCCGGCCGAGGCCGCCGCTTAAACTTCGCCGCCTCACGAAATTGGGCCCCCGAGGCCCCGCTCTCCTTGGACAAGATCACGCTGCAGATTGCCGCCGAACTGAAGGTTCGGCCGGCCCAGGTGCAGACCGCCGTCGAGCTGCTCGACGGTGGCGCCACCGTGCCCTTCATCGCCCGCTACCGCAAGGAGGCCACCGACGGCCTCGACGACATCCAGCTGCGCGAGCTCGAAGCCCGCCTGGGCTACCTGCGCGAACTGGAAGACCGCCGCGCCGCGGTGCTGGGGAGCATCGAAGAGCAGGGCAAGCTCACGCCCGCGCTGCGCGCCGCCGTCGAGGCCGCGCCGACCAAGCAGGAGCTGGAAGACCTCTACCTGCCCTACAAGCCGCGGCGCCGCACCAAGGGCATGATCGCCCGCGAGGCCGGCATCGAGCCGCTGGCCGACCGGCTGTTCGCCGACCCCACGCTCGACCCCGCCGCCGAAGCCGCGGCCTTCGTCGCCGCCTACACCGGTGGCGTGGCGGCGCTGACCGAAGCCGGCTACGCCGACGCCCACGCCGTGCTCGACGGCGTGCGCGACCTGCTCAGCGAACGCTGGGCCGAAGACGCGGTGCTGGTGCGCAAGCTGCGCGATTGGCTGTGGGCCGAGGCGCTGCTGCAGAGCAAGCTGATCGACGGCAAGGACGGCACGCACGCCGACGCCGCCAAGTTCCGCGACTACTTCGACTACGCCGAGCCGATACGCACCGTGCCCAGCCACCGCGCGCTGGCGGTCTTTCGCGGCCGCACGCAGGAGTGGCTGGACGCCAGGCTCGTGCTCGACGAAGAGCCCGCCGCCGCAGTGCCGGGCAAGCCCGCGGTGTCGCTGGCCGAAGGCCGCATCGCGATCCATCTCGGCTGGAGCCACGCCAAGCGCGCAGCAGACGAGTTGATCCGCAAGACCGTCGCCTGGACCTGGAAGGTCAAGCTCAGCCTGAGCCTGGAGCGCGACCTCTTCGCCCGCCTGCGCGAAGAGGCCGAGGCCGTGGCCATCAAGGTCTTCGCCGACAACCTGCGCGACCTGCTGCTGGCCGCACCCGCCGGCAAACGTGTCGTGATGGGGCTGGACCCGGGCATACGCACGGGCGTCAAGGTGGCGGTGGTCAGCGACACCGGCAAGGTGCTGGACACGCACACCGTCTACCCGCACGAGCCGCGCTGCGACTGGGAAGGCTCGCTGCACGCGTTGGGCCGCCTGGTGGCCACGCACGGCGTGAACCTGATCGCCATCGGCAACGGCACGGCCAGCCGCGAGACCGACAAGCTGGCGGCCGACCTCATCAAGCGCATCCAGGGCATGGCGCCCGACGTCAAGCTCGACAAGGTGGTGGTCAGCGAGGCCGGCGCCTCGGTCTACAGCGCGAGCGAATTCGCGAGCAAGGAACTGCCCGAGCTCGACGTCAGCCTGCGCGGCGCGGTGAGCATCGCGCGCCGGCTGCAGGACCCGCTGGCCGAACTGGTGAAGATCGACCCCAAGAGCATTGGCGTGGGCCAGTACCAGCACGACGTCAACCAGGGCGGGCTGGCGAAGTCGCTCGACACGGTGGTGGAAGACTGCGTCAACGGCGTCGGCGTCGACCTCAACACGGCCAGCGCGCCGCTGCTCGCGCGCGTCTCGGGGCTGAGCGCCGCGGTGGCCGCGAGCATCGTGCGCTGGCGCGACGCGCACGGTGCCTTCCGCAACCGCCAGCAACTGCTGGACGTGAGCGGGCTGGGGCCCAAGACCTACGAACAGGCGGCGGGTTTCCTGCGCATACGCGATGGCGACAACCCGCTGGACATGACCGGTGTGCACCCCGAGACCTACCCCGTGGTGCACAAGCTGCTGGCCGCCACCGGCCGCGCTGTGCAGGAGGTGATGGGCCACGCCGAGGTGCTGCGCACGCTCGAGCCCGAGCTCTTTGCCGACGAGAAGTTCGGCGCCATCACCGTCAAGGACATCCTGGTCGAGCTGGAGAAGCCCGGCCGCGACCCGCGCCCCGACTTCGTCGTCGCGCGCTTCAACGAGGGCGTGTCCGACCTCAAGGACCTGCAGCCCGGCATGGTGCTGGAAGGCACGGTCAGCAACGTGGCGCAGTTCGGTGCCTTTGTCGACCTCGGCGTGCACCAGGACGGGCTGGTGCACGTCAGCCAGATGAGCCACAAGTTCGTCAACGACGCCCGCGAGGTGGTGAAGACCGGCCAGGTGGTGAAGGTGCGCGTGCTCGAAGTCGACCTCGCGCGCAAGCGTGTCAGCCTGACGATGAAGCTCGACGCCCCGGCGGGCGCGGCACGCAGCGCGGCCGGTGGCGACAACAAGTTCCGCCCCGCCGCGCGCGGCGAGCAGGCCAGAGGCCGCGCACCCGAGCCCAGCGGGCAGAGCGCGATGGCGGCGGCCTTCTCCAAGTTGCAAGGCCGGCGTTGAACCACTGGGGCGCGCCGGCGCTGGCCTGCGCGCTGGGCGTTGCCGCAGCGGCCCGGGCGCAGTCCGGCGCGCCGCCCGCGCCCCACCGCGCGACACGACAGCTTGACGAGCCAGCGCAAACGCCGCTTCACCCAGGGCGGTCGGCTGCGCCTGCCGCTGGCCGGCGCGCACACGCTGGCCACCGGCTGGGACCTCGAAGACCTGCATCGCCGTGAGCTGTGCGGCGTCGTCGAGAACCTGGGCAGCGGGCCGCTCGAGCGTCTGGACGGCAGCCTGCGCCTGCCCTCCACCGCCGGCGTGCGGCGCGCCGTTGGCCAACGAGCCCACGGCGCTGTCGCCGCTGCTGCAGCCCGAGCGCTCTCGCGGCGCCGAGCTGGCGTTCGTGACGCAGCTGCCCGGCGGCGGCGTGGCCGGCGTCGGCCTGTTCCACCGCCGCGGCGACGAGCTCACCCGCCGCAGCATGACGCTGGAGACGGCGGCCGACGCGACGGTGCCGCGCCGGGCGTCGCCGCCGGCGAACATCGGCGCTGCGGCTCGACGCCTTCGTCGCCTGGCGCGTCGATGCGGGCCTGCGGTTCCGCCTGACGGCCAACAACCTGGCGCCGGACTGCACCCGCACGCTGGCCAGCATGGCCGATCTCGACGGCTTCAGCGCCCGCACGGCCAGCGGGCGACAGACGCTGACGCGGCTCACCGGCGGCGCCGTGCCGAGGTTCTGATGGCGTCGCGCGCCCTCGTCGTGCATGCCGGGCCCCGCGCACGCGCGCATCTGTGCGAGCACGGCCTGCAGCCGGCCGACGTGCGTGTGACCCCGGCCGTGGCCGGCGGGCCCAGGGGGCTGGCGCTGATCCCGCTCGACGACTTGCTCTTCGGCCACTGGCTGACTGGCAGCGCGCACACGGTGCACCTGGCCGGCGCATCGACAGGCGCCTGGTGCCTGGCGCCTGGCCGATGCGTTCGCGGCACTCGTGGCCTGTGGCGGCGGAGTCGACGCGCTGCCTTTGGTCCGAGCCCCGCCCCCTGCGATAAACTCCAGCCTTCCTGCAACCCACAAGGACGAGAAAGGCAGCCTGGTTATGACACCGCGGACTACGACCTTCTTTGTGGCCTCGTTCACCGAGGCCTGAGCCGCCGCGCCGTCACGCCTGCCCCCTCCCTGACGAAAGCGCGGTGACCCCCGCGCTTTTTTGTTTGCTGCAAGGACCTTTTCATGATCCGCATCACATTGCCCGACGCCAGCGTGCGTGAGTTCCCCGGCCCCGTCACGGTGGCCGAGGTGGCCGCCAGCATCGGCGCCGGACTGGCCAAGGCGGCCATCGCCGGCCGCGTCGACGGCCAGCTCGTCGACACCAGCCGCGCCATCGAGCAGGACGCCCACCTGGCCATCGTCACCGAGAAGGACGCCGACGCGCTGGAGATCATCCGCCACAGCACGGCCCACCTGCTGGCCTACGCGGTGAAGGGGCTGTTCCCCGAGGCCCAGGTGACCATAGGCCCGGTGGTCGAGAACGGCTTCTACTACGACTTCGCCTACAAACGCCCCTTCACGCCCGAGGACCTGGCGGCGATCGAGCAGCGCATGGGCGAGCTGGCGGCGAAGAACGAGCCCGTCGTCCGTCGTGTACTGCCCCGGGATGAGGCCGTCGCGTACTTCAAGGGCCAGGGCGAGCTCTACAAGGCCGAGATCATCGGCAGCATCCCGGAGGGCCAGGACGTCAGCCTCTACCGCGAAGGCGGTTTCGAGGATCTGTGCCGTGGCCCGCACGTGCCCAGCACGGGGCGGCTGAAGCACTTCAAGCTGATGAAGGTGGCCGGCGCCTACTGGCGCGGCGACCAGGCCAACGAACAGCTGCAGCGCATCTACGGCACGGCCTGGGCCAGCAAGGAAGCACTGGCCCAGTACCTGACGATGCTGGACGAAGCCGAGAAGCGCGACCACCGCCGCCTGGGCCGTGAACTCGACCTCTTTCACCTCGACGAATACAGCCCCGGCATGGTGTTCTGGCACCCCAAGGGCTGGACGGTGTGGCAGCAGGTCGAGCAGTACATGCGCCGCGTCTACCAGGACAACGGCTACCAGGAAGTGAAGGGCCCGCAGATCATCGACCGCACGCTGTGGGAGAAGTCGGGCCACTGGGAGAAGTACCGCGACGCGATGTTCACGACCGAGTCGGAGAAACACGACTACGCGATCAAGCCCATGAACTGCCCGGGCCACATCCTGATCTTCAAGCAGGGCATCAAGAGCTACCGCGACCTGCCGCTGCGCTACGGCGAGTTCGGCAACTGCCACCGCAACGAGCCCACGGGCGGGCTGCACGGCATCATGCGCGTGCGCGGCTTCACGCAGGACGACGGCCACATCTTCTGCACTGAAGACCATATCCTGCCCGAGTGCGTGGCCTACACGGCGCTGCTGCAGCAGGTCTACCGCGACTTCGGCTTCACCGACATCATCTACAAGGTGGCGACGCGCCCGGCTGCGCGCATCGGCAGCGACGAGATCTGGGACAAGGCCGAGCACGCGCTGATCGAGAGCCTGCGCCGCAGCGGCTGCGAGTTCGAGATCTCGCCCGGCGATGGCGCCTTCTACGGTCCCAAGATCGAATACACGCTGAAGGACGCCATCGGCCGCCAGTGGCAGTGCGGCACGATGCAGGTCGACTTCAGCATGGCCGAGCGCCTGGACGCCGTGTACGTGGCCGAGGACAGCAGCCGCCGCCACCCTGTGATGCTGCACCGGGCCATCGTCGGCAGCCTCGAGCGTTTCATCGGCATCCTCATCGAGCAGCACGCCGGCGCGCTGCCGGCCTGGCTGGCGCCGGTGCAGGCCGTGGTCGCCTCGATCACCGACGGGCAGGCAGAATATGCCGCCAACGTCGCGAAAATGCTGCAAAAACAAGGAGTTAGAGCGTCCGTCGATTTGCGCAACGAGAAAATCAACTATAAAATCCGCGAGCATTCATTGCAGAAGGTTCCGTTCATCCTGGTCGTCGGCGACAAGGAGAAGGCAAACGGGGCCGTTGCCGTGCGCGCCCGGGGCAATCAAGACCTTGGTGTGATGCCGCTGGCAGACTTCCTCCAGAAGATCACCAGCGACATCGCCGTGAAGGTGTAGCCAGCCCAGGCGCGCAAAGATTTTTTTGTGGCCCGCTTGCCTTCGGGCTGCCACAGGAGCTGGAACCATCGCTACTTTCATGGACCGCCGCGTACCCAACGCGGAACGCAAACACCGGCTGAACCGGGAAATCATGGCGCTGCAGGTGCGCCTGAACGGGGTCGAGAACGAGCCACTGGGCATCGTCAGCACGATGGACGCGTTGCGCATGGCCGGGGAGTTGGACGTCGATCTGGTCGAGATCGCCGCCACCGCAGACCCCCCGGTGTGCCGGTTGATGGACTACGGCAAGTTCAAGTACCAGGAGCAGAAGAAGGCCGCCGAGGCCAAGAGCAAGCAGAAGGTCATCGAGATCAAGGAAGTCAAGTTCCGTCCGGGCACCGACGACGGCGACTACGCGATCAAGATGCGCAACCTGCGCCGCTTCATCGCCGAAGACGGCGACAAGGGCAAGGTCACGCTGCGCTACCGCGGTCGCGAGATCACCCACCAGGACATCGGCATGCGCATGCTCGAGCGCATCCGGGACGAACTGGCCGACGTGGCGGTGGTCGAGAACATGCCCAAGCTCGAAGGCCGCCAGATGATCATGGTGCTGGCGCCCAAGCGCAAGTAGACGGGATTTGAAGGATGTCGCTGCCGGGGTGCTTGCACCCACGGTGGCGAACAGAAGCGACTGCAGGCCTGACAAGTGCACCGAGAACCGGGGCCGCCTGCAGCAGCAAACGAAGAAGGAGCAGTCATGCCCAAGATGAAAACCAAGAGCGGCGCCAAGAAGCGGTTCCGCGTGCGTCCGGGGGGTACCGTCAAGCGCGGTCAGGCGTTCAAGCGCCACATCCTCACGAAGAAGAGCACCAGCCGCAAGCGCGACCTGCGCGGCCCGGCCAACGTGCATGAGTCCGACATGGGTGGCATCGCCAAGATGCTGCCGATGGCTGGCCTCTGATCTCCACTTCAACGCACAAGGAATAGACCATGCCTCGCGTCAAACGTGGTGTCACCGCACACGCCCGCCACAAGAAGATCCTGAAGCTCGCCAAGGGCTTCCGCGGCCGCCGCAAGAACGTCTTCCGCATCGCCAAGCAGGCGGTGATGAAGGCCGGCCAGTACGCCTACCGTGACCGCCGCACCCGCAAGCGGGTGTTCCGTCAGCTCTGGATCGCGCGCATCAATGCCGCGAGCCGGGGCTTGGGGCTCACCTACAGCAAGTTCATGGCCGGTCTGAAGAAGGCCAACATCGACATCGACCGCAAGGTGCTGTCGGACATGGCCATCCACGACCCGGCGGCCTTTGGCAGCATCGTCGACAAGGTGAAGGCTCAGCTGGCTTGATTCCCGGCTGCCGGCGCGCGTCGCCGGCAGCACTTCAAGCGATTCGAAGGCCGTCACCTCGTGGCGGCCTTTTTTTGTCCCGCATCCCATTCATGAACGATCTCGACACCCTCGTGAAGGCGGCGCAGGCCGACTTTGCCGCGGCCCGCCAGGGCGCGGCGCTGGAAGACGCCAAGGCGCGCTTCCTGGGCAAGAGCGGCCGTGTGACCGAGCTGCTCAAGGGCCTGGGCGCACTGGCGCCCGAGCAGAAGAAGGCCCGCGGCGCCGAGATCAACCAGGCCAAGGCCGCCATCGAGGCCGCGCTGCAGGCACGCCGCGAGCAGCTCGCAGAGGCCGAACTCGAGCTGCAGCTGCAGGCCGAGGCGCTGGACGTCACCTTGCCCGGCCGCGGTCGAGGCGTGGGCGGGCTGCACCCGGTCAGCCGCACCATCGAGCGCATCGAGGCCATCTTCGCGAGCATGGGCTTCGACGTCGCCGAAGGCCCCGAGATCGAGACCGACTGGATGAGCTTCACGGCGTTGAACAACCCCGAGAACCATCCCGCGCGCTCGATGCAGGACACCTTCTACGTTGACGTCAAGGACGCGCAGGGCCGCTGGCTGTGCCTGCGCCCGCACACCAGCCCGATGCAGGTGCGCTACGCGCAGGCTCACGCGAAAGCAAACGCGGCAGCGCATACCACGCCCGAGATCCGCGTGATCGCGCCGGGCCGCGTCTACCGCGTCGACAGCGACGCCACGCACTCGCCGATGTTCCACCAGATCGAAGGCCTGTGGCTGGGCGCCAACGTCAGCTTCAAGGACCTGAAGGTTGTGTTTGCCTCGCTAGTGCGCGCGTTCTTCGAGACCGACGACTTCGACGTGCGCTTCCGCCCCAGTTTCTTTCCGTTCACCGAGCCCAGCGCCGAGATCGACATCCGCTTCGGCAGCGGGCCGCTGGCCGGGCGCTGGCTGGAAGTGGCCGGCTCGGGCCAGGTGCACCCGCAGGTGGTGCGCAACTTCGGCCTCGACCCCGAGCAGCAGATCGGTTTCGCCTTCGGCATCGGCGCCGACCGCTTTGCCATGCTGCGCTACGGCATCGACGACCTGCGCCTGATGTTCGACGGCGACCTGCGTTTCCTGTCGCAGTTCCGCTGACCGTCTCCCGCCGACCTATCCCGAGACCGCGAGATGCAATTCCCCGAATCCTGGCTGCGCGAGTTTTGCGACCCGGCGCTGTCGACGCAACAGCTGGCCGATCTGCTGACCATGTCCGGCATGGAGGTCGAAGAGCTGCGACCGGTGGCGCCACCCTTCACCGGCGTCGTGGTGGCCGAGATCCTGACCGCCGACCAGCACCCGCAGGCCGACCGGCTGCGCGTGTGCACGGTCGACGCCGGCACCTGCTCCAAGGACGGCCCGCTGCAGATCGTCTGCGGCGCGCCCAACGCCCGCGTCGGCATCAAAGTACCGCTGGCCGTGGTGGGTGCCGAACTGCCTGCCGGTGACGACGGCAAGCCCTTCAAGATCGGTGCCGGCAAGCTGCGCGGCGTCGAGAGCCTGGGCATGCTGTGTTCGGCGCGTGAGCTGAAGATCGCCGACGACCACGGCGGCCTGCTCGAACTGGCCGCCGACGCGCCCGTGGGCGCCGACATCCGCGGCTGGCTCAAGCTCGACGACACCGTCTTCACGCTCAAGCTCACGCCCAACCTGGGGCATGGCCTGAGCGTCTACGGCATCGCGCGCGAGGTCGCGGCGCTGACCGGCGCGCCGCTGCGCACGCCCGCCGTCGCACCGGTGGCGCCCGCACACGAGCAGCGCCTGCCCGTCGAAGTGATGGCACGAGACCTGTGCGGCCGCTTCTCGGGCCGCGTCGTGCGCGGCGTGCACACGCGGGCGGTGACGCCCGCGTGGATGGTCGAGCGGCTGGCGCGCTGCGGCCAGCGCAGCGTCACCGCGCTGGTCGACATCTCGAACTACGTGATGTTCGAGTACGGCCGGCCGTCGCACATCTTCGACCTCGACAAGATCCACGACAAGCTGGTCGTGCGCTGGGGCCGCAGCGGCGAGACGCTCAAGCTGCTCAACGGCAGCACCATCACGGTCGACGAGCAGGTGGGCGTGATCGCCGATGCGCAGGGCGTGGAGTCGCTGGCCGGCATCATGGGCGGCGACGCCACGGCGGTGTCGGACGAGACGCGCAACGTCTACGTCGAGGCCGCCTTCTGGTGGCCCGAGGCCGTGGCCGGCCGTTCGCGCCGCTACAACTTCAGCACCGATGCCGGCCACCGCTTCGAGCGCGGCGTCGACCCCGCGCTGACCGTGGAGCATGTCGAGCGCATCACGCAGCTCATCATCGACATCTGCGGCGGCCAGGCCGGCCCGATGGACGACCAGGTGCTGGCGCTGCCGCAGCGCGCACCGGTGATGTTGCGCGTGGCGCGTGCCGAGAAGGTCATCGGCATGCAGATCAGCCAGGCCGCCTGCGCCGATGTCTTCAGGCGTCTGGGCCTGCCCTGCGTCGAGGCCGACGGCACGCTCACCGTGACGCCTCCGAGCTGGCGCTTCGACCTCCAGATCGAGGAAGACCTGATCGAGGAGGTGGCGCGTGTCATCGGCTTCGACAAGCTGCCCGATACGCCGCCCGTCGCGCCGGTGACGGCGCGCATCCGCCGCGAAGCGCAGCGCAGCAGCCACGACCTGCGCCGGGCGCTGGCGCGTATGGACTACCTGGAGACCATAGGCTTCAGCTTCGTCGAACTGCGCTGGGAGCAGGAACTCGCCGGCAACGCCGACCCGATCCGCGTGCTCAACCCCATCGCCGCGCCGCTGGCCGTGATGCGTTCCAGCCTCATCGGCAGCCTGGTGCAGGCGCTGCGCCACAACCTCGCGCGCAAGGCCGGCCGCGTGCGCGTGTTCGAGATCGGCCGCGTCTTCATGCGCGACGTCGGCGTGGCCGACGGCCCGCTCACCGTGGCCGGTGTGCACCAGCCGCAGCGTGTGGCCGGGCTGGCCTACGGTGCGGCGCTGCCGCTGCAATGGGCGGCCAAGGAGCAGGGCGCCGACTTCTTCGACGTCAAGGGCGACATCGAGACCCTGCTGGCGCCGCGCCGGCCGGTCTTCGCGGCGGCCACCCACCCCGCGCTGCACCCCGGGCGCTGCGCCAGCATCGCGCTCGATGGCCGCGTTGTCGGCCATGTGGGCGAGCTGCACCCGAAGTGGCGCCAGGCCTACGAACTGCCACAGGCGCCGGTGTTGTTCGAGCTCGAGCTCGACGCCGTCCTCGACGTGCCGGTGCCGGTGTTCACGCCGGTGTCGCGCCAGCAGCCGGTGCAGCGCGACCTGGCGCTGGTGCTGCGCGACGATGTCTCGCACGACGCGCTGCGCAGCTGCCTGCAGGACGACCCGCAGGGCCTGCTGCGCAGCGCCACGCTGTTCGACATCTACAAGCCCGCCGCGCCGGTGGCCGGCCTGGCGCAGGGTGAACGCAGCCTGGCCGTGCGGCTGGAACTGCGCGACGCCGCCGCCACGCTCACCGACGAGCGCATCGACGCAGCCCTGGCCGCCGCCGTGGCGCGCGCCGCCCAAACATTCGGCGCGCGCCTGCGCACCTGAGAGGATCCGTCATGGCCACCGAAGACACCCCTGGGCGCGAGCCGGCCTTGCTCTCGTCGCTGGAGACGCCCACGCTCACCAAGGCCGAGCTGGCCGAGCTGCTGTTCGACCGCCTGGGCCTGAACAAGCGCGAGTCCAAGGACATGGTCGAGGCCTTCTTCGAGATCGTTCACGGCACGCTGGTGCAGGGCCAGGACGTCAAGCTCTCGGGCTACGGCAACTTCAACATCCGCCGCAAGGCGCCGCGCCCCGGCCGCAACCCGCGCACCGGCGAGTCGATACCGATCAAGGCGCGCAATGTCGTCACCTTCCACGCCAGCCACAAGCTGAAGTCGGTCGTGCAAGGTGACACCCCGGCTGAGGGAGACTTCGAGTAGAGTCTAGTTTTCCCCATCGATCCCATTGATTTCAATGGAGAAAACTCTCCCAACCATACCGGCCAAGCGTTACTTCACCATCGGTGAGGTGAGCGAGCTGTGCGGGGTGAAGCCTTATGTGCTTCGCTACTGGGAGCAAGAGTTCACGCAGCTCAAACCGATGAAGCGCCGCGGCAACCGGCGTTACTACCAGCACCACGAGGTGCTGCTCATCCGCCGCATACGCGACCTGCTCTACGACCAGGGGTTCACGATCAGCGGCGCGCGAAACCGCTTGACCGACGCGCTGCTCGCGCCGTCGGTGGTGGCTGCCAACAACGATGAGAACGAGACCGATACGGCACCGCCGATGCCGCCGATGCCGCCGATGCCGCCGATGCCGCGGGCGGCGCCGGGCGGCAACGGGCCCGTGGCGCAGCCTCTCGAAGCCGGTCACCTGCGCGCCGAACTGTTGTCGATTCGCGATCTGCTCTCGGTCTGAGGCATCAGGCTCGGGCTATAATTCTTGGCTCAGTCGGGGCGTAGCGCAGCCTGGTAGCGCACTTGCATGGGGTGCAAGGGGTCGCGAGTTCGAATCCCGCCGCCCCGACCATTACGAATCAACGGGTCAGCTCTCTCAAGGGGCTAACCCGTTTGGCTTTCTGGGCCTCGATTCACTCTTCGGTGCCCGTGCGCTGCCACGGCGAGGTGGAGGCCATGCGCTGGCAGTGCGGCGTCGGTCGCACCATCCAGCGGCTGCTGGCGCAGTAGCGCCAGGCGTTCACGCTGCTGCTGCAGCACGAGGCCGGCGACTGCGCCGACATCATGCCGCGCTCGGGCCACGTGCTTTACACCAACGTGCTGTGGGTCGAGGTGAAGCGGCGCTTCGGGCTGGCCGACACGGTGGACACACTGCACCACTTCAACCACCTCTTCGACCCCGACCAGCGCGACCTGCCCGATTCCCACGGCGTGCGGCTGCTGCGCCACTGCGCGCGCAGCGGCCGGCGCGACCCGGGCCCCTGCCGCAGCTTCGTCAACCTGGCCTTCGCGGACGACGAGGGTGATGTCTTCGGCAACGTGTTGGTCGTGCTGTGCGGTGCGGCCAGCGAGTCGCGCGGCCACGCCATCGTCAAGACCATCGCCGCCGCGAACGCCGACGAGCCCTATCGGGTGCGCGTGGTGCTGCACGCGCTGTCGCGTGGGCACGAACTGTGGCGGCCCTGCATGGCACGCCACCAGCAGAGCCGCGTGTACCAGTACCACAACGGCGGCATCTGGCCCTTCGTGGGCGGCTTCTGCGTGCTGGCGCTGGCGCGGCTGGGCCTGCAGGGCGCGGGCTGGCCGGCGCTGGGCCGGCTGACGCAGGCCAACGCCGAGGCCAAGGCCGAAGGGCCTTCACCGAGTGGTTCCAAGACCGCACGCCGGCGCCCATGGGCATGGCCGGGCAGAGCTGGAGCGCGGCGGCCTATGTGCTCGCGTTGCGCGTGCTGCGGCAAGGGGCGGTGGCAGGTGACGCCGTTGCGGGGCGGTTAGCCGCCTTCGGCCCAGGGCGGCGGCTGCGTCAGGTCGGCGTCGAGGTTCATCAGCACGCTGGCCAGTTCGAGCTTGCGCCACAGCGCGGCGGGCATGCGCCGTATCGCCTCGGGCGTGCGCGCCTGGGCAATCCAGGCACCGATCTCGGCATGCTGGCTGGGGCTCAGCAGCTTGCGGTTGAGCATCTCGTCCAGTGTCTGCACGGGAGTCTCCGGTTCGGTGGGCGGTCAGGGGCGGGGCGGGCGGCAAGAGCCTGGCGCCGGGCGGTGACGGGCAGCGTGGCCGCTGCGACCCTCACTTCTTCTTCGGTTCGGGCGCGGCAGCCTTGTCCTGTGAGGGCTTGGGCGCGTCGCCGAGCACGGTCTTGAGCGGGCAGATGGCAACCGCCGGGCACTTGGCGCAGCCGGCAACGATGGCGATGGGGCAGAGCGTCATGGCAGATCCGATCGTCGAGTGATGATGCAAGCATAAGGCCGTGGGCGCCCACGGGCGCAGTCCGGCAGCGCCGACGGCCCCCGCGGCCAAGGGGCTACCATGACCGGCCGTGGACCACCCTGTGCCGACAACGGCACTACTCAGTCATGACCCAGCGACAACTTCCATCGAGTGCCGTGTCCCGGCATCCCGCCGATTCTGAGTCGGGGCCCCAGTGGCGCCGCCGCCGGGCCCTGTGGGGCGCCGGTGGCGCCGTGCTGGCGGCGCTGAGCGCCTGTTCCAAGGGCACGAGTGAGCCTGCGGCGGCTGGCAGCACGAGCGCGCCGGTGGCTCCGGCCGTGTCGGCCGCCGACGCGGCCCGGCGCCACTTCGAGGCGGCCGCGCGCGGCACGGGCTTCGTCGTCGGCCAGGCGATGGCCGTGCGCGAGGTGCGCGTGTATTTCGACCCGCAGTGCCCGCACTGCGCGGCGCTGTGGGCCGCCGCCAAGCCGCTGCACGACCGCATCCGCATGCTGTGGATGCCGGTGGCCTTCATCAGCCCGAAGTCGGCGCCGCAGGGCGCGATGCTGCTGAGTTCGAAGGACGCCTCGGCGATGATGGACGAACACGAGCGCCTGCTCGCCGCCGGCCAGGGCGGGCTGGCCGTGGCCGGCAGCGCCGACGAGGCGCTGGTCGAGAAGATCAAGGCCAACACGGCGCTGTGGCGCGCGGCGGATGCGCAGAGCGTGCCGCACCTGGTCTATCGCGTCGCCGCCGACGGGCCCTACGGCGTGCAGTCGGGCGGCCTGCCGACGGCGCAACTGGCGCAGTTGCTGCAGCTCTGACCCGACGGTGCGCGCGTGGCGCGCCAGGTCCCCACGCGGCATGAAAAAGGGCAGGGCGCTTGCGTGTCCTGCCCTTGTTGCCTGACCTGAGGCCTGGCCGCGGTGCGGCCAGGCCCTCGGCCCGCCGCTCGCCTTATTTCGACGCCGCCGAAGCCGGCGCCATCGCGGCGTCGGCCGCCGAGGCCATCGCCGCGGCCGGCATCGGCGCGGCCGGTGCGGCCATCGGCGCCGGGGCGGCATGCGTCGACGCCTTGGTGCTGGCCGAGATCGGCAGCAGCGGCACGATGAGCAGCGCCACGATGTTGATGATCTTGATCAGCGGGTTGACGGCCGGGCCGGCGGTGTCCTTGTAGGGGTCGCCCACGGTGTCGCCGGTGACGGCCGACTTGTGCGCCTCGCCGCCCTTCTTGTGCATCACGCCCTTGTCGTCGGTGAAGCCTTCCTCGATCAGCTTCTTGGCGTTGTCCCAGGCGCCACCGCCCGTGCACATGCTGATGGCGACGAAGAGGCCGGTGACGATGGTGCCCATCAGCAGGCCGCCGAGCGCGGCCGGACCGAGCAGCAGGCCGACCAGGATGGGAGCCACCACCGGCAGCAGCGAAGGCACGATCATCTCCTTGATGGCCGCCGTGGTGAGCATGTCCACCGCCGCGCTGTAGTCGGGCTTGCGCTTGTTGGCCATGATCTGGCCGTCGGCGAACTGCTTGCGCACCTCGACCACCACCGCGCCGGCGGCGCGGCCCACGGCTTCCATCGCCATGGCGCCGAAAAGGTAGGGGATGAGGCCGCCGATGAACAGGCCCACGATGACCTTGTGGTCGCTCAGGTCGAACGCCAGCGCCATGCCGCGCGCTTCCAGCGCGTGGGTGTAGTCGGCGAACAGCACCAGCGCGGCCAGGCCGGCCGAGCCGATGGCGTAGCCCTTGGTCACCGCCTTGGTGGTGTTGCCCACGGCGTCCAGCGGGTCGGTGATGTCGCGCACGCTGCTGGGCAGCTCGGCCAT
>PNKD01000099.1 GCA_013822265.1 Leptothrix sp. (in: b-proteobacteria) | reverse complement strand
CGGGCGGCATGAGGTCTCATCGGGAGAGACGGGGCCCGCGGACCGGCGCGTGGGTGATTGGGCTGATCGCCTTCGCGCTGTCCGCATGCGAGCCGGTTGCCCAGCCTGAACCGAGCGTGCTGCGGGTGAGCGCCATTCCGGACCAAAGCCCGGAGCGCGTGTGGCGCCAGCACGGCAAACTCGTCGAACTGGTGTGCGCCGGCGCCGCGGTTCGCTGCGAGTGGACACCCGTCAAGAGCTACGAGGAAGTGGTGGCGCGCGTGGGCAGCGGCGAAATCGATCTGGCTTACTTCGGTGGCGTGGCTTTCGCCCAGGCGTACCGGCGGCACGGCGTGGTACCGGTCGCCATGCGCGACATCGACATGCGGTTCACCTCGGTGGTCGTCGTGCGGCAGGAGATGGCGGTGCGCCATATCGACGAGCTGCGCGGCCGCTCGTTCGCCTTCGGCGACCGCAGCTCCTCGTCCGGACACATCATGGCCCGCCGTATGCTGCGAGAGGCGGGCGTCGAGCCGGAGCGTCACTTCGCCAGCGTCGTTTTTTCCGGCGGCCACGACGCGACGCTGCGCATGGTCGCCAGCGGTGAAGTCGAGGCCGGCGCCGTCAACGCATCCATCGCGTATCGGGCCATCGCGGCGGGAGACGCCCAGTTCCGGGGGCTGAAGGTCATCTGGCAGTCGCCGCCGTACACGGATCACGTCTGGGCCGTGCGCAGCGGACTTCCGCAGGGTCTGCGGCAAAGACTGCTCGATGCCTTCCTCGATCTCGACATGTCGACGCCGGAGCGCAAGACGGCGCTCGAGCAGAGCGGCGCCGGCGGTTTCGTGCCGGCCTATGCGAGCGATTTCGACAAGATCGCTTCGACGCTGGAACAGGAGGGCCGGCGGTGAGCGCCGCCGCGATGAGGCAAGAGGGGTCGGCCGAGCGGCGTGCGATGCGTCAATTGCACCTGCTGCTCGGCGCCATCACGGTCGGCATGCTGGCGATCGTGCTGACGTACTTCGCGCAGGACCGAACCCTCCAGGCACGCGAGGATGAACTGCATCGCCTGCATCTGCGTGCGCGCATGCTCGCCGGAACGATCGAGACTGCGCATGCAGCCGTGAGGTTGGGGCCCGGGCGCGATCCCGCGCCGAACATGTCTGCAACCGAACGGGGCGCCTTCGTCGCGGCCAGCGTGCTGGAGTTCAACCACATGGCGGGCGCGAGCGACGAGCTGATCGCTCTGCTGACCGGCGAGGGCCCAGAGCGGTTCGGGCGGGCGATAGATCGCCTGAAACGCGCGCGGGCGCAATTGGGTGCTCTGCGCGAGGACTTCCGGGACGACGACTTCGGCTTCGTACTGGCGCTGGGCGCGCGCGAGCTGTACATCGGCATCGTCGCGCAACAGGCGCGGCGCACGCACAGGGGCCTGGCACACGATCTGGAGCACCGGCTCGGAGCGCAACGCGAGGCCTTGCGCTCGGGCATCACGTTGCTCGCGCTGCTGGTGCTGGGCACTCTGGCGCTGCTTGCGCGGCACAGTCTGCGGTCGATTCGAGCTTCGTGGGAGCGCACGCGGCAAGCCCATGAGGCACTGCTCGGGCAGGAGCAGCGCCTGCTCGAAGCCCAGCGCATCGCGCGGGTGGGCAACTGGGAGCTGGACCTGGTGAGCCATCACCTGGACTGGTCGGCCGAGATCTTCCGCCTCTTCGAGCTCGATCCGGCGCGGTTCGGCGCCTCCTACGAGGCCTTCCTCGACGCCATCCACCCCGACGACCGCGCGGCGGTGAAAGCCGCCTACAGCGGCTCGCTGCGCGACCGCCGGCCCTACCGCATCAAGTACCGCCTGCGCATGGCCGATGGCGGCGTGAAACACGTCGAGGACCAGTGCGAGACCGCCTTCGCGCCCGATGGCACGCCGCTGTACTCGCGCGGCACGGTGCAGGACGTGACCGAGCGCGTGCTCGCCGAGGAACGCATCCGCCAGTCCTTGCTGGAGAAGGAAACGCTGCTGCGCGAAATCCACCATCGCGTGAAGAACAACCTGCAAGTCGTTGCCAGCCTGCTGCACTTCCACGCGAAGAAGCTGCGCGACGCGGCCAGCGTCGAGGTGTTCGCGGATGTGCGTGCGCAACTGCGCTCGATGACGCTGGTGCACGAAAGGCTCTACCGCTCCAGCGATCTGGCGCACATCGACTTCGGCGACTATCTGCGCGCCCTGGTGCCCGAGATCGTGAACGCCCGCGCCGCGAAGAGCGCAGCGGTGGTGACCGTGGAGGCCGCCGATGCATGGCTGCCGATCGAAACGGCCACGCCGTGCGGCCTGCTCGTCAGCGAACTGCTCACCAACGCGCTGAAGCACGGGTTCCCTGATGGCCGCCGGGGCCGCGTCGAGGTCACTTCCCGCATCGATGCCGGCGCGCTCACGTTCAGCGTGGCCGACGACGGCGTGGGCCTGCCCGAGGGCTTCGACCCGGCGGGCACCGGCACCTTCGGCTGGCAGCTCATCCAAGGTCTGGCCACGCAGGTCGGCGGCACGTTGGACGTGGCGCGTGAGCGCGGCACCGTGGTACGCGTGGTCGTGCCCTTGGCATCCGAGGTACCGTCATCATGAGCGAACCGCCCCCCTGCATCTTCATCGTCGAAGACGAAGCCCTCATCGCGCTCGAGCTGCGCGACCGGCTGTCGCAGCTCGGCTACCGCGTCGCGGGCGTGCACGCCCGGGGCGAAGATGCCCTCGTCGACGAGGCCGCCGCGAGCGTGGAACTGGCACTGATGGACATCAACCTCGCCGGGCAGATCGACGGCATCGAGACCGCGCGCCGCCTGCGCGCACAGCACGGCACGGGCATCGTGTTCCTCTCGGCGTATTCCGATTCCGCCCTCCTGGAGCGGGCGGGCCAGGCCGAACCGCTCGGCTACCTCGTCAAGCCCTTCGAGGAACGCGAGCTGCACGCCACGTTGCAGACGGCGCTGTTGCGGCACCGCCTGGAGCGTGCGCGGCTCGAACTCACGCTCCGGCTCGAGCAGCGCGTCGCCGAGCGCACCGCGGAACTGGAGAGTGCCAACGCCGCCAAGAGCGAGTTTCTCTCGCGCATGAGCCACGAACTGCGCACGCCGCTGAACGCCGTGCTGGGCTTCGCGCACTTGTTGCTGATGCCCGGCGGCGCGCCGCTGGACGAGCAGCAGGCCTCGTATGTGCGCGAAATCCAGCTCGGCGGCGAACACCTGCTGCACCTGATCGACGAAGTGCTGGATCTGGCGCGCATGGAAAGCGGCCGGCTGGACGTCAACCCCGGGCCGGTGACGCTGCAGCCGCTCATCGAGGCCTGCGTGGCGCAGATCGAGAGCCTGGCGCGGGCGCGGCACATCACGGTGACGCTGGCGCCGGCCGAGCCGTGCACGGCGCAGGCCGACCCGCTGCGCCTGCGGCAGGTGCTGCTCAACCTGCTGTCCAACGCGGTCAAGTACAGCCGTGAGGGCGGCAGCATCGATCTCGGCTGCGTGGCCATCACCGGGCAACGCGTGCGCGTCAGCGTGCGTGACAGCGGCCGCGGCCTGAGCGCCGAGCAGCAGGCGCGGCTGTTCCGGCCCTTCGAGCGGCTCGAATCCGCCTACGACGGCATCGAAGGCAGCGGCATCGGCTTGGCGCTGGTCAAGCGCCTGGTCGAGGCGATGGGCGGCGAAGTCGGGGTGGAGAGCAAAGTCGGCGTGGGCAGCACCTTCTGGTTCGAACTGCCGCTGTGCCACGCGCCCGCGCCCGCAGACACAACGGCACCGGCGGCCGGTGCCGGCGCCAGTTCTCGAGGCGGGAAGCGCACGGTGCTGTACGTCGAGGACAACCCGGCCAACCTGCGCCTGATGCAGAAGATCCTGAGCCGACGCGCCGACATCGAACTGCTCGCGGCGAGCAACGCCGATGACGGCCTGGTGCTGGCCGCACGGGCGCGCCCGGACCTGATCCTGCTGGACATCAACCTCCCGGGCATGGACGGCTTCGTGGCCTTGCAGCACCTGCAGGCCGACCCCGCCACGTGGGCCATCCCGGTCATCGCCGTCACCTCCAACGCCATGCCGCGTGACATCGAGCGCGGCCGGGCGGCAGGGTTCAGCGGCTACGTGACCAAGCCGATCGACCTGGCCGGCTTCCTCGAGACGCTGGATCGCTGCCTGCCCGAGCGCAAGAAAGACAAGGTATGACTGCCATCGCCAGGCCTTCGTGCATCCTCGTCGTCGACGACGAACCGACCAACCTCAAGCTGCTGGACAGGATGTTGCGCAGCGAGGGCTACACCGATCTGGTGCTGGTGCAGGACCCGCGCGAGGTGCTGACGCGCTACCAGGCCAACCGCCCGGACTTGATCCTGCTGGACATCAACATGCCGCACCTGGACGGCTACCAGGTGATCGAGCAGCTCAAGACCCTAGAGGGCCCGCTGCTGCCGCCCATCCTCGTCCTGACCGCCCAGCACGGCAGGGACTGCCTGTTGCGCGCCCTGTCCGCCGGCGCGCGCGACTTCGTCGGCAAGCCCTTCGACCGCGGCGAGTTGCTGATGCGCGTGCGCAACCTGCTCGAGGTGCACCTCGCCCACCGCCTGGTGCAAGAGCAGAAGGCCATGCTGGAGCAGATGGTGCATGCGCGCACTGCGGAGCTGCACCGCACCCGCCTGCAGGTGGTGCAGAGGCTGGGCCGGGCCGCGGAATACCGCGATGAGGAAACCGGCAACCACATCCTGCGCATGAGCCACACCTGCGCACTGCTGGCGCGGCAGGTCGGTTGGGACGACGCGCAATGCGACCTGATCCTCAACGCCAGCCCCATGCACGACATCGGCAAGATCGGCATCCCCGACGCCATCTTGCTCAAACCCGGCAAGTTCGAGCCCCATGAGTGGGAGATCATGAAGACTCATGCCGCCAACGGCGCCGAACTGCTCGCCGGCGACGACAGCGACCTGATGCAGATGGCCCGCGACATCGCCCTGACCCACCACGAGAAGTGGGATGGCAGCGGCTACCCGCATGGCCTGGCGGGCGAGGCGATTCCGATGGCAGGACGCATCGCCGCGCTGGCCGACGTGTTCGACGCGCTGACCTCCGAGCGGCCCTACAAGAAGGCCTGGACGGTGGACGCAGCCGTGGCGTTGATCCTGGAGAACAGGGGCAAACACTTCGACCCGGCCCTGGTGGACGCCTTCCTGGGCGTGCTGCCGGGCATCGACGAAATTCGCCGGCGCTACGGCGAAGCCGGAACTGCGGCCTGATGCCGCACGACAAGCCCCCGGCACTGATGCCGCAGCAGGTGCGCCTGCTGCATGCCGGACTGCCTACGGCGGCCGCCGGCAACCTTCTGGTCGCCGCGGTCACCGGCTGGCTGCTCTGGGGCGCGGTGCCGTCTGCCGGGCTGCTCGCCTGGGCGGCGCTGCTGGGCGGCGTGCAGCTGCTGCGGCTTGCGCTGTTCGTGGCCATGCGCCTGGCGCCACATGCGTGCGAAAGCCGAGGGTGGCGCACGCTGCTGCGCGCCGGCGCGCTGCTCGGCGGCCTGGCCTGGGGGGCGCTGCCGGTGTTCCTGTTCCCCGCCACGCTGCCGCTGCAGGTGTTTCTGCCTTTCGTCGCCGCCGGCGTCACCGGCGCTGCGATGGCCGCGCTGTCGTCGGACCGCGTCTCGGTGCTGCTGTTCAGCGTTCCGGTGCTGCTGCCTCTCATCGCCCGCCTCTTTGTGCACGGCGGCGACGTGCATGGCGCCATGGGGGCCCTGGTCGCCCTGTATCTGGGCTACCTGGTCGACGCCGCGCGGCGCGCCGAGAGCAGCCTGCGCGGCGTGCTGGCAATGCGCGCGCAGTCGGAACAGTCCGAGGCCGCGCTGCACCACGCACAGCGGCTGGCCCACCTTGGCAACTGGGCACTGGACCTCGAAAGCGGCGGCCTGGAATGGTCGGCCGAGGTTTATGCCATCTACGGGCGCACGCCGACGGAGTTCGCCCCCGACCTGGCGGCGTACTACCGCGAACTGACGCACCCCGACGACATCGAGGCCGTGCAGCGCACGCAGCAGGCCGCCCTCGACAGCCCTGGGCTGAGCCGCAGTGTCGATCACCGGATCGTCAGGCCGGACGGCAGCACGGGCTGGGTGCATCTCGAAGGCGTGGCGATGGCCGACGATCAGGGCCGGCCGCGCCGGATCGTCGGCACGGTGCAGGACATCAGCGAACGCAAGACCGTGGAACTGCGGCTCGCCGAGCGCGAACATCAGTTGCGACACGCCCAGGAGATCGCCCACGTCGGCAGCTTCGACTGGAACCCGGTCTCGGGCGCCCTGGAGTGGTCCGACGAGCACTTCCGCCTGTGGGGCCTGGTGCCGGGCTCGGTCGCACCCGACTACGCGCTGTTCAGGCGCGGCGTCCATCCGGACGACCTGCCCCGGCTGGAAGCCGCGCTGCAGCAGGCGCTGAGCGGCGGGCGCTACGACTGTCCGCACCGGGTCGTCCGGCCCGACGGCAGCCTGCGTCACATCCGTGGTCGGGGCGAAACCTCTTTCGACGCCGAAGGACGGGCGATCCGGATGATCGGCACCGTGCAGGACGTGACCGAGCAGGTCGAAAGCCGGCTCAGGCTGGAGGGGCTGCTCGATCGCCTGCAACTGGCCACGCAGGTCGGCCACATCGGCATCTGGGACTACGACGTGCTCGTCGATCGCCTGCAGTGGAACGAGCAGATGCACTCGATCACCGGCCTGCCGCCGCAGGCGTTCAGCGCCACCCTCACCACCTGGGAAGCGCTGCTGCATCCCGAGCACCGCGCCGCCACCATCGAGTACGTCGCCCGGCTGCGGCGCCTGGCCGAGGCCGGCCAGAGCATCGACGACGAGTCGCACCTGCTCGGCACCACCTACCGCATCTGCCGCGCCGACAACGGCGCCGTGCGCTGGATCAGGGGCAACGGCCGCGTGCACCGCGACGCCCGCGGCGTGCCGTACCGGTTGTCCGGCACGGTGCTCGACATCACGGAGCTGGTACAGGCGCGCGAGGATGCCGAGCGCGCGAACCGGGCCAAGTCGGAGTTCCTGACCAGCATGAGCCACGAGTTGCGCACGCCGATGAATGCAATCCTCGGCTTCGGGCAGCTGCTGGAGCTGGAATTGCCGTCGCAGGCGTCGGCACGCGACTACGTGCAGGAGATCCTGCGCGGCGGCCGGCACCTGCTGGCGCTGATCGACGAGGTGCTCGATCTGGCGCGAGTGGAGAGCGGCCGGGTCGACCTGGCGCTGGAGGCGGTGGCGCTGGAGGCGCTGTGCGACGAATGCGTGCGGCTGGTGGGCCCGCTGGCGCAGCGGCGCGGCATTGCGGTGAGCGCGGCGCCGATGGCCGCGGCAGCCGTGCATGCCGACCGCATGCGGCTGCGCCAGGTGCTGGTCAACCTGCTGTCCAACGCCGTCAAGTACAACGTCGACGGCGGGTGGGTGCAGATCGGTGCCGAGCGGTGCGCCGAAGGGCGCGTGCGCATCGCCGTGCGCGACAGCGGGCCGGGGGTCGAGCCCGAGCGGCAGCATGAGCTGTTCCAGCCGTTCAGCCGTCTGGGCGCCGAGCACGGGCCGGTCGAAGGCACCGGCATCGGCCTGGTGGTCGTGCGTCGGCTGGTCGAGATGATGGCCGGGCAGGTGGGCATCGAGAGCCGGCCCGGCGCGGGCAGCATGTTCTGGGTCGAACTGCCGCTGCACGAGCGCGCTGCGGCCGGCGCGCCCGCGCCTGCCGCGGCCAGCCTGCCGACGGACCTGTCCGGGGTGGCGGGCAAGCGCGTGCTGTATGTCGACGACAACGCCTCGAACCTGCACCTGGTGGCGCAGATCATGGCGCGCTGGCCGGGTGTGGAGCTGCTCACCGCGCAGGACCCGCAGCGCGGCATCGAGCTGGCCCGGGCGCGGCGGCCCGACCTGGTGCTGCTTGACATCCAGATGGCGCCGCTGGACGGCTACGCGGTGCTGCAGCGGCTCAGGAGCGATGCGGCGCTGCACGATGTGCCCATGGTGGCGGTGACGGCCAGCGCGATGCCGCGCGACGTCGAGCGGGCCCTGGCCGCGGGCTTCGACGAATGCCTGACCAAGCCGCTGGACATGCAGCGTTTCGTCGCGATGATCGAACGCCGGCTGCCGCGCGGCAGCGCGCAGCGCTGACGGTCGGCACCGGACTCGACGGCGCCTGTGCTCGCCTGACGAGAAACCGTCACCCCGCCCATCAGCCGACCCGCGCCGACACGACACCCCATAGCCGGCCGCACCCTCACTCCAGCGCAGCCTCGCTCTCGTGCCACCCGCCCAGCGCCCAGCGCGACAGCCCGGCCATCGACGCGAACAGCGCCACGCCCGTCAGCGTGATGAGCGCCAGCGCCGCGAACATGCGCGGGATGTTGAGCTGGTAACCCGCCTGGAGAATCTGGTAGGCCAGCCCGGTGCCCGTGCCCCCGGTGCCGGCGACGAACTCGGCCACCACGGCGCCGATCAGCGCCAGGCCGCTGCTGATGCGCAGCCCGCCGAAGAAATAGGGCAGCGCCGACGGCACGCGCAGCCGCACCAGGGTCTGCCAGCGCGACGCGTGCTGCAGCCTGAAGTAGGCCAGCAGCCCGGGGGCGACGCTGCGCAGCCCCAACGTGGTGTTGGCGATGATGGGGAACAGCGCCACCAGCGTGGCGCAGATCACCAGCGAGGCGGTGGCGTCGCGCACCCAGATGATGATCAGCGGCGCGATGGCGACGATGGGCGTCACCTGCAGCAGCACGGCGTAGGGGAACAGCGCCGTCTCTATGGCCCGGCTCTGCACGAAGGCAAACGCGATCAGCACGCCCAGCACGGTGGCGCAGGCCAGCGCCAGCAGCGTGACCTTCAGCGTGTTGAGCAGCGCCGCCCACAGCAGGCCGGCGTCGGCCAGCAGCGCCTGCGCCACGCGCAGCGGCGACGGCAGCAGGAAGGCCGGCACATCGAAGGCCATCACGCCGCCCTGCCACAACGCCAGCAGCGCCAGCGCGACCGCGGCAGGCCAGACCACCCGCGCGAGGCCGGGGCTCATCGGGCGCTCTCGCCCGAGGTGCGCTGCGCGATGAGCGCGCAGTCGCAGGCCGTCGGGGTCATGCCAGCGCCTCGTCGTCGACGCCGCCGCTGGCCTGCAGCAGCGCAACCTGCAGTTGCTCGGCATGACGGCTGAACGACGTGGAGACACGAAACGCCGGCTGGCGCGGGTGGGGCTCGTCGATCGCCACCTCGTCGACCACGCGGCCCGGCCGCGCCGCCATCACCAGCACGCGGCGCGACAGGAACACGGCCTCGTGGATGGAGTGGGTGACGAACACCACCGTCAGCCGCTGCTGCTGCCACAGCGCCAGCAATTCGGCGTCGAGCCGGTTGCGCGTGATCTCGTCGAGCGCGCCGAAGGGTTCGTCCATCAGCAGCAGCCGCGGCCGCGTCACCAGCGCGCGCGCGATGGCCACGCGCATGCGCATGCCACCGCTCAGCTCGTGCGGCCGGTGGCGCGCAAACCGCTCCAGCCCCACGAGCTGCAGCGCCTGGCGTACACGCTCGTCGGCCTCGGCGCGCGGCACGGCGGCCAGGTCCAGCGGCAGGCGCACGTTGGTGTCGACGCGTGCCCAGGGCATCAGCGTGGCTTCCTGGAACACGATCCCCGGTACGTCGGCACCCGCTTCGGCGCCGGCTTCGGCCACCGGCCGGCCCCAGCGGCGCACTTCACCGGCACTGGGCGCCAGCAGCCCGGCGGCCATCTTCAGCAGCGTGCTCTTGCCGCAGCCGCTGGGGCCCAGCAAGGTGACGAACTCGCCCTCGGCCACCGTCAGGTCCACCGGGCGCAGCGCCTGCGTGCCGTTGGCGTAGGTCTTTTCGGCGGCGATCAGCTCGACCGCGCGTGGGCCGTTCATGCGGCAGCGGGCGTCATCGGCATCAGGGCAGGATCTTCAGGTCCCTGACGAACTGCGTGGTGTAGGTGCGCTTCACGTCCACCTTCTTGGCGTCGAGCTGGCCCAGCAGCACCATCGTGTCGTAGGTCTTCTTCATGCGCTCGTCGGTGACGATGCCCACGCCCAGCTTCGCGGCGTCGCCACCGAAGACGACGCCGCTTTCCTTCAGCAGCCTTATGCCCACGGCCAGGCGGTCGTCGGTCATGGCCGGGTTGTCGCGCCGGATCAGCGCGTTGGCGGCCTTGGGGTCGCCCTGCAGGTAGTCCTTCCAGCCCTGCATGCTGGCCTTGACGAAGGCGGCCACGGCCTGCGGGCGTTCCTTCACCGTCTTGGCCATGCACACGATGGTGGTGCTGTAGGGCGGCCAGCCGTGGTCGGCGAGCAGGAAGGTGGCGGGCTTGAAGCCGGCCTCCTTCTCGATGGCGTAGGGCTCGCTCGTCACGTAGCCCTGCTGCACCACGTTCCTGTCGGCGATGAAGGGCTGGATGCTGAAGCTGTAGGGCCGGCGCTGGCGGTCGTCCAGCATGTACTTGGCCTTCAGCCAGGGCCACTGCACGGTGTAGCCGGCGGGCGAGATGAGGAGGGTCTTGCCGCGCAGGTCGGCCAGGCTCCTGAGCACGCCGGGGTGGGCTATGAGCACCAGCGGGTCCTTCTGGAAGGCCGCGGCCACGGTGACGGCCTCCACGCCCTGCTCCCAGGCGCCGAGGGTCTGCATGTCGTAGCCCATCACGCAGTCGGTCTGGCCGGCGGCCAGCAGCTGCATGATGTTGACCTGCGGGCCGCCCATCCTGATCGTGACCTCCAGGCCTGCCTTCTTGTAGAGCCCGGCGGCCTGCGCCTGGTAGAAGCCGCCGTGCTCGGCCTGTGCGTACCAGTTGGTGGTGAAGCTGAACTTCTGCTGCGCGTGGGCCGGCACGGCCCACGCGCCCAACGCAGCCGCGGCGAGGGTCAGGCGCCAGGACAAGCGCAGGCAAGGGACACGCATGGGGCTGCTCCGGAGCGGTTCGAACCGAGCGCATCGTAGCGACGATGCACGCCGGCCGGGCGGCCGGCGCCCCCGCAGTGCCGGCGTCAGGCCCCGTGCACCTTGGCGCGCAGCGCCGCCAGCAGCGCGCGGTCTATGCGCTCGCCGCCCGACAGGCCGTTGTCGAGCTTGAAGTTCACCACCGCGGCGCGGCTCTTGCGGCCGTAGAGGCCGTCGATGTCGCCCAGCGCATAGCCCAGGTAGGTGAGGTAGAGCTGCGCGGCGCGCACGTCCAGGTCGGGCAGCGTGCCGGCCAGCACCTCGTTGTACTTGGCGTTGAGCATCAGGTCGTACTTGTTCTTGGCGTAGGCCGCGCCGTTGTAGCCGCGCGCAAACGCGGCCCAGTCGTGGGCGCGCAGCGCGCCGTCCAGGCGCCGGCTCTTGATGAAGTTCACCACCGCCATCAGCTGCTCGTCCTCCGAGACCTGCATCGCCGCCACCATGGTTTCGACGTCGTCGAAGCCGACCATCTGGTGGTTCATGCCCATCACCTGCCCGGCGCCCCACGAGGCCGATTTCAGCGCCGCCTCGCGGTCGAGCCGGGCCGCCTTTTCCAGCCGCGGGTACTCGCGCTCGTCGCCGGCATAACCGCCGGGCATGGGGTTGCTGACATCGGGGTTGGCGTCGGAGAAGCGCCCCCCGGTGAGGCGGTGGAAGATGTGCCGTTCGTAGAGGATCTTGGGCCGCCGGCTGGGCAGGAAGCCGCAGCTCTTGGACTCGACCTTCAGCACCGACACCACCTCGGGCATGCCCACGCCCAGCGTGGCCACGGCGGCCTCGAAACCGGCCTTGCTCAGTGGCTCTGCGTCGCCGACGAATCGCGCCATGTTCTTGCTCCTGTGGACTCGGAAGCCCACATTACGGCACGGCGCCGCGGTCGTGCCCATCCCACGGCCTGCAGGCCTGCCGCGCCACGATCGCGCGCACCCTCGTGGCGCAGAATGGGCGTCACGGGCCACCCCCTGCGCTGCATCAACTGCCCATGCCGCAACCGGGCCCCATGTGGGCCGGCCGCCGCGCCGTTGGCGGTCATGGCGCGGCGGCACCGCCCGGGCGCATAAGCATCCAACAGGTCTGTCGTTGGATGGCATCGGGGGGGCCTTCAGAATGTGGTCCCGGCCCCCTGCTGCCCGCGGTCGCACGTGAACATCGCCCCCCGCCTGATTGCCCTTCTCGCCCTGGCCACCGCCCTGGTGGCGCAGGCCGCGCCGCCGCTGCTGTCGCCGGCAGAACTGCAGGCGCGACTGGCGCAGCCCGAGCTGCGCGTCATCGACATCCGCAGCCCCAAGGTGTTCGACCACAAGCACATCCCGGGCGCGCTGTCGGCGCCCTACGGCAGCTGGCGCGGCCCGGCCGGCAACCCCGGCGAACTGCCCGAACTGCCGCGCCTGACGCGGCTGGTGCAGTCGCTGGGGCTGACGCCGGCCAGCCACGTCGTTGTCGCCTACAGCGGCGACGACGCCGCCGACTTCGGCGCCGCCGCCCGCGTCTACTGGACGCTCAAGGTGCTGGGCTTCAATTCGCTGTCGGTGCTGAACGGCGGCATGCAGGCCTGGGCCGCGGCCGGGCTGGCGCAGGACAGCCTGCCGCAGGCCGTGCCGCCCAGCCGTTACGTGCCGGTGCTGGACCACTCGCTGATCGCCACGCGCGAAGCGCTGCAGGCAAGGCTGGCCAGCGGCGGCGTCCGGCTGTTCGACGCGCGGCCGGCAGCCTTCTTCACCGGCGCGACGCGCCACCCGGCGTCGCTGGTGCCCGGCACGCTCAAGGGCGCGCTGAACCTGGAGTACACGCGCTGGTTCGCGCCCGACTCGGCCAGCATGCTGCCGCCCGACGAGCTGAAGCAACGCGCCGCCGCGTTCGCCGGCAGCGACGGCGTCGACACCGTCAGCTTCTGCAACACCGGCCACTGGGCGGCCATCAACTGGTTCGTGCTCTCCGAGGTGGCGGGGCACGGCGGCGTGCGCCTGTACCCCGGTTCGATGGTCGAGTGGTCGCAGGCGCCGGGGGCGCCGGCGGCGATGGACAATGTGCCGGGTCGCGCCGGCCAGTTGCTGGTGGACTTCAGGCTCTGGGTCGACCGCACTTTCAACTGATCCGCCGGGGCGGCGCCGCGGGCACCCGCCCGGCCTCGCCGCCCCCGCCCCTGCCGATGAAACGCCTGCCCCTGGCCGCCTTGCTGGCCGCCTGCTTCGCCTGCCTGCTCTGGTTCGTTGCCGTGCGCCAGGCGGCGCTGCTGCTGGTCGGCGTGGGCATGGGCGCAGCGCTGGCGGCCACACGTTTCGGCTTCACCACCGGCTGGCGCCAGCTCGTCGAATCGCGCGACCCGCAGGGTGTCATCGGCCAGCTGCTGCTGCTGGGCGGGGCGGCACTGCTGTGCATGCCGCTGATGGGCTGGTTCCCCGAACTGCAGGCCGCGCTGGGCCCACCCAGCGTGAGTCTGCTGCTGGGCGCCTTCGTGTTCGGGCTGGCGATGCAGATCGCCGACGGCTGCGGCTCGGGCACGCTCTACAAGGCCGGCATGGGCGTGCCGCTGAACATGGCCATCCTGCCGCTGTTTGCGCTGGGCAGCTTTGCCGGCTCGGCCCACATCGACCGCTGGCTCGCGCTGGGCCGGGTGGCGCCGGTGGGGCTGGTCGACCACTGGGGCGCCAGCGGCGCGCTGGCCGCCACGCTGGCGCTGCTGCTGGCCGCCGGGCTGGCGGTGCGGCTGTTCGCCGGCTGGCAGAGGGCGTGGCTGGGCAGGCGCTGGGTGCAGGGAGCGCTGGCGCTGGCCGTGCTGTCGGCGCTGAACCTGGCCATTGCCGGCCAGCCCTGGGGCGTGGTCTACGGCTTTGGCCTGTGGGGCGCCAAGCTGGCGGTGGCCACGGGCGCCTTCGACCCGGCCACCAACTACTTCTGGGGCCAGCCCGGCAACCTGCAGCGCCTGGCGCAGACCCTGCTGCTCGACGTCACGTCCATCACCAACATCGGCATCCTGTTCGGCGCGCTGTGGGTGGCCGCCGGCCACGCCCCGGCCGACGCCAAGCCGCTCACCCGGCGCCAGTGGGCCGTGGGCCTGGTGGCCGGTTTCGTGATGGGCTACGCCGCACGGCTGGCCTTCGGCTGCAACGTCGGCGCCATGCTCAGCGGCATCGCCACCGGCAGCCTGCACGGCTGGATCTGGGTGCCGATGGCGTTCGCCGGCACGTTGATCGGCGTGCGCGTGCGCCGCCACTTCGGCTTCTGACGCGGCGCGCCTGCACCTTCGAGACCATGGCCGACCACCTTACCCCCACCCGCCGGCGCCGCGCGATCTTCTGGGCGCTGCTGCTGGCCTTCGTGGCCTGGGACCTGCAGCGCAGCCCGCCCATCGACCTGTGGCGCGAGCCGCCGCTGATCGCCGCCGGCTCGGGGCAGGTCAGCGCAGGCGGGCACTGCTCGGCGGCGAAGTAGGCCTGGAGTGCACCGGGGCGATGCGTCCGGCCCCGCGCTTCAGCGCCAGAACACCTTGACCTCGGCCAGCCGCCGCAGCTCGCGGCCGGCGGCCTGCGCCGTGACCGCCTGGTGGGCGTGCAGCCAGCCGGCGGCGAACCCGGCTTCGCGCACGCGCCCGGCCTCGGCGCGAAAGCCCGCCGCCGCCAGCATCACGTCGTGGTGCAGCCCCAGCGCGTCCTGCGCGCGCTGCATCGCGCGCCGGCAACCCTGTCTCGGGCGCGCCGGCCACAGCGCGCCGCTGAAGTCGGCCAGGTAACGCAGCCGCTTGAGCTGCTTGCGCACGCGGTGCTGCCCGTCGGGCGGCAGTTGCTCGAAAGTGTCGGCCGCACGCAGCACCTGGCGGTGCAGTTTGCGCAGCCGTGCCGCCACCAGCGCGCGCGTGGCCTTGGGCGGCAGCGCCGCGAAGGCCGCGTCGTCGGCATGGGCCAGCGCCTGCAGTGCCAGCAGCGTGGTCTGCAAGGCCGGCTCGCGCGCCACCTGCACCGGGTCGGCAGCGCTGGCGGGCGGGCGCCACTCGAGCCGCGGTGCGCCCGCGGCCTGCAGCAGCGGCCGCACGGCCGCAACCACCGCGACGTGGTCGCGCTGCTCGCCCAGGCGCGCGAACGCCGCCGACAACACCGGCGCCCAGCCGGCATCCGGCGCTTGCAGCAAGGGCGCCAGCTCGCGCAGCAGCACGCGCAGCCGGCGCAGGCCCACGCGCAGCTGGTGCACCACCTCCACCACATCGGCGCCGGGCTGCAGTTCGCTGGCGTTGTCCAACACCTGCTCCAGTGCCGACTGCAGCAGGGCACGCATCAGCGTGGCGCCATCGGCACCGGGTGCCAGGCGCGGCGGCCGCGCCATGGCCGCGCGCGGCGCGTCGGCGCCGTCGCGCAGGCGCAGGCCGCGCTCGGCCTTGGTCAGCGTGCTCTGCCAAAGGCCACCGTGCTGCACGCAGGCCTGCGCCAGCGTGAACAGGCCGGCCAGGGGCCCGCCCTTGTGCTCGAGCTCGAGCTCGACGATGGGCGTCGTGCGCCCTTCGGCCAGCGCCAGGCCGACATCGAGCGCGGCCTCGACCTGCGTGCCGTCGGCGTCGTGCAGGTCGCAGTGCAGGCGCTGGATGTCGGTGGCATGCTGCTCGATCAGCCGCGGGTCGGCGGCCTCGCGCAGCGCGCCGGCGAGTTGCTCGCCGGCGGCCGTGCCGTCGTGGCGTGCCGGGTTGAGCGCCGGCCGTTCGTGCGACGAACCGGGCACGCGCACCTCATGCTCGAGGCGGTGCACGGCGCCGTCTCCGGCGGCCTTCAGCGTCTGCACCCAGCGCCGGCCCTCCAGGCGCAGGCGCAGCGCGATGCGATGTCTCGCCAGCGTGCCGCAGGCGGTGTCGAAGTAGTGCGCACGCAGCCGCACGCGCTTGGCGCCATGGGCCCGCAGCGCCTCGCGCAGCGACGCCAGCGCGGCGTCGGGCACGCAGAATTTCAGTTCGAGTTCGGTCATGCGGTAGTAGGGTGGGGCGGGCGTGGGTTGATTCTGCGCCGCGGGTGGCGGGCAGCGGGCAGCGGGCGAGCAGCGATCCGGGTCAGGCGTCACGCTCGGGTCATCGTGTCGTCACTCCGTGCACCTAGCGTCCACAGCGCCGTCCGGGCCGCCTTCGACCCTTGCCGAAGGCAAGCCCTCACGGTTTCGGCACACAC